>NZ_JBFBGS010000003.1:197897-275634 GCF_040684795.1 Kitasatospora sp. NPDC089797
CCGGAGGGCTGCACGCCGGCCGACTTGGCCGAGGTCTGCGGAACGCCGTTGACGTACAGGGTGAGCTGCTGCGACGGCGCCGGCACGGCTGACGGACCGGCCGGTCCGCGCCGCGCCGTGTCCGAGGAACCGTTTCCGCCCCTCCCCCGCACGGGTGAGGAAGCGTCAATCAGGGCTCTGACCTGGCCCCTCGTACGAGCGAACTCCCCGCTCCGACACGGCAGTCCGGGCCGCTGATCGAACCTGTCACCCGGTGACTGGTTCTGATCGTTCGCCAGGCCGGGAAAGTCAGGGGTTGCGGAGCCCCAAGGCTGGGAAACCGCCCGCATCACCGCCGAATTGGTCACCCTGGGCGCCCGAACGGTCACGATGAGCCGGATGAACGGCGACATCTCCGGTCAGTGTCAGCCGAATATGCGCAACAAATGGATCCCAAACGACCACTTCGACCACACGGTGTAGCTGTCATTGCACAAAGCGTTATTCTCTCCTGGATGCACGTCACCCATGCATCCCGCTCGAACGGGTGTCATGGGGAGTGCTCTCCGCGCAGGCGGAGGTGATCCGTCCACAGTTCTGCCTCTGGGAGTCCCGTGTACCCACCCGTCCGGAACGACGCGCCTGCACCCTCCCGCCCGTCGTCCGCGCCCCTGCGCCCCCGCACCGGCCTGCGCGGCCGCCCGGCCGAGCGGCAGATCTCCACCGGCCTGGAACTGCTGCGCACCCTGCTCCGCAGCCAGCTCGTCGGTCCGCCCCAACTCGTGCCCGCCGGCGTGCCGTTCGGCCAGCCGCACGGCCCCGGTACGGCGCTGCGCACCACCGCCGCCGGCTCGGCCGGCACCGGTTCGCGCGGCCGCACCGGCACCACCGGCGTGGGCCGCGGCCGCAGCCGCACCGCGCCGAGTCCCGGCTACGAGACCGAGCACAACCCGATCATGGAGCTGGTCGAGCGGGCCCAGGCCGGCGAGAGCGAGGCCTTCGGTCGCCTGTACGACCACTACGCGGACACCGTGTACCGCTACATCTACTACCGGGTCGGCAGCCGGGCCACCGCCGAGGACCTCACCAGCGAGACCTTCCTGCGCGCCCTGCGCCGGATCGGCACCTTCACCTGGCAGGGCCGGGACTTCGGCGCCTGGCTGGTCACCATCGCCCGCAACCTGGTCGCCGACCACTTCAAGTCCAGCCGGTTCCGGCTGGAGGTCACCACCGGCGAGATGCTCGACTCCAACGAGTGCGAGCGCAGCCCGGAGGAGTCGGTGCTGGAGTCGCTCTCCAACGCCGCCCTGCTGGACGCGGTGCGCCGGCTCAACCCCCAGCAGCAGGAGTGCGTCACGCTGCGCTTCCTGCAGGGGCTCTCGGTGGCCGAGACGGCGCGGATCATGGGCAAGAACGAGGGGGCGATCAAGACCCTGCAGTACCGCGCGGTCCGCACCCTGGCCCGGCTCCTCCCGCCCGACGCGCGGTGAGGCGGCGGTGACCGAGGGGGCGATAGCCCGGTGGCCCGGCGCTCCGTCACCACGCCCAGCCGGACGACACGTCCGGGTGAACGGTCGGTCCGATGATCAGCCGTGCGTAACCGACCGCCCGCACCGCTCGTTGGCCAGCGTGCAAGCCTCCACCAGGCGTACGGTCAAGCCGAATTGTGACCCGTCACCCGATGGAGTGGCTTTGGCCCGCCGGGGCAACCGTCCGGCAGGCCGGGGTGTCGACAACGACGAAGGGAGGTGTGGCCCGTGACGGCAAACGTGCTGGAGCACCGACGGGCGAAGGCCTTCGCCGAGGCGCTGGAGGCCCACCAGGCGGAGCAACGCCGCGCGGCCACCGCCGATTCGGCCAACACCGCGGCCGGCGAAGCCGGTTCGGTCGCGATGGCCGAACTGGTCGGTCTGGCCGACGCACTGGGGGGCCTGCCCGGGCCGGCTCTGGACCAGGAGGTCCGGACGGTCCAACGAGCCCAGCTGATGGCCGCGTTCGAGCAGGCCTTCGCCGGCGGACCGGGCGCCGTGGTGCCCCGCCAGCGGCGGCACCGGGCGATCCGGACGGCGCCGCGCGGCCGGTGGAGCCGCCGGTTCGCGATCGGCGGACTGGTCGCCGGCCTCGCCGTGGGCAGCCTGGCCGGCGCCGCCGCCGCCAGCTCCAACGCCCTTCCCGGGGACACGCTGTACGGCATGAAGCGTGGCCTCGAAGGGCTCCGGCTGGACCTCGCGGACAGCGACTCGGAGCGCGGCGAACTGCTGCTCGGCAACGCGGCCACCCGGCTCGGCGAGGCCAACGCCCTGGTCGGGCAACCGGGTTCGGCCACCGGGCTCAGCCCGGACACGGTCGCCCGGGTCCGCCGGGCGCTGGACGACATGCACGCCGACGCCCTCAGGGGCCGCGACCTGCTGCGCTCGGTCTACCGCAGCAACGGCTCGCTGGACCCGATGCGGGCACTGGCCGGATTCGCACACGACGAGGACGGTCGCTGGAGCGAGCTGCAGGGCCGGCTCCCGGTCCAACTCACCGACCAGGCCCACCTGGTGGACCAGCTCTTCGACGACATAAGCGAGGACGTCGCGCCCCTGCGCCTGGCCCAGCCCCCCGCCAAGAGCGGTGGACCGGCCGGCACCGGAGCGGGCGACGGCTCGTCCTCATCGGCCGGCGGCTCCCCGGCCGACCCCGGGGCGAACGGCTCCGCACCCGGCTCCGCGCAGCCCCAGGGCGGCCCGGGCGACGCCGGCCGTCCCGGCAGCACCGACCGCGCCCCGGCCGACCCCGGCGCCGGCAGCACCGTCGGCGGCGGCGTCAAGGGCGGCGGTCTGCCGAGCGCCCTGCCCACCAGCGCCCCGGACGCGGTCAACGGCCTGGTCGGCAACCTCACCAACGGGCTCACCGGCGCCGGCCGCCCCTCGCCGAGCGCCGACGCCGTCCCGCCGCAGGTGCCGCAGCCGCCGTCCGGCGCGCCCAGCACGCCGAGCGGCGCCCAGCAGGGCGTGGAGGTGCCCCCGCTGATCCCGGGCCTGCTGCCCGGGCTGCGGATCCTCGGCGGCAGCTGAGCGACGCGGTGAGGAGGGCCCCGGCGGAGCGCGGCTCCGCCGGGGCCCTCCTCACGGCCTCAGCGGACCTCTGTCACGAGCTCGGAGGAAGGCCTTCCGCACGGCCTCAGAAGAACACCGACCGCCGCTGCACCAGCAGCTGGTACAGGCTGTGCTGGATGGTCTCGCGGACCTCGTCGGCCAGGTCGAACACCAGCATCGGGTCGTCCGCCGCCTCCGGCGGGTAGCCGTCGGTGGCGATCGGCTCGCCGAAGCGGATCGTCCACTTGGTCGGCAGCGGCAGCATCCCGAGCGGCCCCAGCCACGGGAAGGTCGGCGTGATCGGCACGTACGGCAGACCGAGCAGCCGGGCCAGCGTCTTGACGTTGCCGATCATCGGGTAGGTCTCCTCCGCCCCGACGATCGAGCACGGCACGATCGGCACCCCCGCCCGCAGCGCCGACGAGACGAAGCCGCCGCGGCCGAAGCGCTGGAGCTTGTAGCGCTCGGCGAAGGGCTTGCCGATGCCCTTGAAGCCCTCCGGCCAGACCCCGACCACCTCGCCCCGCTCCAGCAGCGCCTGGGCGTCCTCGTTGCAGGCCAGGGTGTGGCCGGCCTTGCGGGCCAGCTCGTTGACGCCCGGCAGCACGAAGACCAGGTCGGCGGCGAGCATCCGCAGGTGTCGGCGGGCCGGGTGGTGGTCGTGGATGACCACCTGGGTCATCAGGGCGTCCAGCGGGAGGGTGCCGGAGTGGTTGGCGACGACCAGCGCGCCGCCCTCCGCCGGGATGTGCTCGATCCCCTGGACGTCGATCCGGAAGTACTTCTCGGCCAGCGGGCGCAGCAGCGAGAGCAGCACCTCCTCGGTGAGCTCCCGGTCGAAGCCGAACTCGTCGACCTCGTAGTCGCCGGTGATCCGGCGGCGCAGGAAGGCCAGCCGCTCGGTGGCCCGGCTCTCCCAGCCCTTGCCGAACAGCCGGGTGGCCGCCGGGCCGAGCTGTCCGGACAGCGCCCCGCCGACGGCGCCGGCCAGCCGGTCGGCCAGGTCGGGCGCCTCGGGCGAGGTGTAGCTGGGCGCGGACTCGATCGGGATGACCTTGGCCTCGCCCGGCGTGTTCTCGGCGGCGGCACTCATCGCGGGTTCAGCTCCTCGGGCGGTGGGGGCGGTTCGGGACGGCGGTCCGCGCGGCGGCGGAGTCCTCCGGGCCGAGCAGGGCGGACAGCCGGTCGGTGACGGCGGCCAGCCGGTCGGGCGGCAGCAGGCCGGGGCCCAGGGCGGCGGCGAAGTCGGCGAAGGCCTCCGGGGTGGTGAACGCCGGGCGGTAGCCGAAGGTCTCCCGCAGCCGCGTGGTGTCCACCACCCGGCCGTGGGTGAGCAGCCGCAGCTGCTCCGGCGAGACGTCCACCAGCCGGGTCTGCCGGGCCAGCGCGGCCATCCAGCTGACCGCGGGCAGCAGCAGCGGCAGGGTCGGACGGCCGAGCCGGCGGGCGCACTGGGAGAGCAGCAGCACGCCCTCGCCCGCCACGTTGAGGGTGCCGGTGTTGACGGTGCCCGGCACGGGCTCCTCGGCGGCCCGGCAGAGCACCGCGACCGCGTCGTCCTCGTGCACGAACTGCAGCCGGGGGTCGTAGCCGAGCACGGTCGGCAGCACCGGCAGGGCGAAGTACTCGCTGAGCGGGGTGTCCGCGCCCGGGCCGACGATGTTGGCGAAGCGCAGCACCGTCACCGCGACGTCCGGGCGGCGCCGGGCGAAGCCGCGCACGTAGCCCTCGACCTCGGCCGCGTCCTTGGCGAAGCCGCCGCCGGGCGGGTCCTTCGGCTGGATCCGCTCGCTGAAGACCGCCGGGTCGCGGGGCGCGGAGCCGTAGACGCCTGTGGTGGACTTCACGACCAGCCGGCGCACCCCGGGCGCCTTCTGGCAGGCGCCCAGCAGCTGCATGGTGCCGATGACGTTGGACTCCTTCACCGCGGAGCGGTTGGTGGAGCCCAGCCCGGTGGCGCTGACGCTCAGGTGCACCACGGTGTCCACCCGGTGCTCGGCGATCACCCGGGAGACCGCGGGCCGGCGCAGGTCGAGCTGGTGGAAGGTGTACGGCGCGGCGGGGCCGTCCGGCTCCTCGACCGGCCGCCGCGGCGGCTGCACGTCCACGCCGACGACCCGGTCCACTCCCGGCCGGAGCCGCATCTCGGCGGCGAAGCGGGCCCCCAGATGACGGGCCACGCCGGTGACGAGCACGACCACGCCCACGGTGCTGCACCCCATTCCCTCGACCGAGCGGCCTGCGTGCACCGTACCGCGCCGCCCCACCGGGCCGTGAAACGACACCGCCCGCCCAGGCCACGGGGGCCTGGGCGGGCGGCGGAAGCGCTGGGCGCGCTGGGCGCGGCCGGGGGCGCTTACTTCTTGTTGCGACGCTGAACGCGGGTCCGCTTCAGAAGCTTGCGGTGCTTCTTCTTGGCCATACGCTTGCGACGCTTCTTGATGACAGAGCCCACGGAACAACCCTCGCTCACTGAGACTCTCGTCCGTGAGAGACGGAGTCCATACGACTGACGTGAGGGCCTAGCCTACCGTCCACGACGCGAAGGCCGTAATCGCGCTCCCCGCAACCGGGGAACACCCGGGAAATCCGGGGCGAACGGGGGCGGATCCACGGCTGCGGACCCGCCCCCGCCCGACCCTTCGGCTACGCGCTCTCGAGCCGCACGTAGGACTCCTTGAGGTACTCGTGCACCGCCTGCTGGGGCACCCGGAAGGACCGTCCGACCCGGATGGCCGGCAGCTCTCCGCTGTGCACCAACCGGTACACGGTCATCTTGGACACCCGCATGACCGCGGCAACCTCGGCCACGGTCAGGAAGACGACTTCCTGCAGGGGACGCTCGACGGAACTCATGACCATCACCCGACCCTTACCCGTGTGCAAGGCACCGGCTTCCCCTCCGGTGACTCCACCGGCACACGTGTATCCCCAGAGTAGTTATGGGTGGTACCAGTGGGAAGAGGGGAGGCGCAGTCCTCGTACGGTGAGAGATAGGACCGTTGCAGTACGTAGTCGGTCGGCGGATCGCACCGGTGGGCGTACGCACGGCCCCTGCGGGGAAAGGCCGGGGCGGTGCATTCAGGCCAGTAGGCCGTGGTGGGGGAACACCGCGCGGCGGCTGGCGAGGATGGCCTGATCGAGTCGGTCGGCCGGATCGTAACCCGAGTCGAAGTCGCGCCACGACGGGCGGGCGCCGTCGGTCATCCGCAGCGGGGCCGGGCCGCGGGTGCGGCGGTGGACCTCGGCGCGCCAGGACTCGGGGGTCTCGGTGGCCGGGTCGACGGGCCGGCCGGCGGCGGTGGCGACCAGGTGGGTCCAGGCCCGCGGGACGACGTCCACCACGGCGTAGCCGCCCCCGCCGGTGGCCACCCAGCGGCCGTCGGTGAGCCGGTGGGCCAGCCCGTGCAGTTCCTCGGCGATCAGCCGCTGGGCGTCCACGGTGACGGCGAGGTGGGCGAGCGGGTCCTCCAGGTGGGTGTCCGCGCCGTGCTGGGTCACCAGGACCTGCGGCCGGAAGGCGGCGAGCAGCTCCGGCACCAGGGCGTGGAAGGCGCGCAGCCAGCCGGCGTCGCCGGTGCCGGCCGGCAGCGGCAGGTTGGCGGCGCTCCCGGGGGCGTCCGGGCCGCCGGTCTCGGTGGACCAGCCGGTCTGCGGGAAGAGCGTGGCCGGGTGCTCGTGCAGCGAGACGGTGAGCACCCGGGGGTCGTTCCAGAAGGCCTCCTGGACGCCGTCGCCGTGGTGGACGTCCACGTCGACGTACGCGACCCGCTCGGCGCCGAGTTCGAGCAGCCGGGCGATCGCGAGGGCCGGGTCGTTGTAGACGCAGAAGCCGGAGGCCCTGTCGGGCATCGCGTGGTGCAGCCCGCCGGCGAAGTTGACGGCGTGCCGGGTCTCGCCGCGCCAGACCGCCTCGGCGGCGGCGACCGACTGACCGGCGATCAGCGCGGAGGCGGTGTGGACGGCCGGGAAGGCCCAGTTGTCGTCGGTGCCGAGCCCGTGCCGGGGGTCCGGGCGCTCCGGGCGCGCGGCGGCGCGCTTGACCGCCTCGACGTACTCCCGGGTGTGCACCAGGTGCAGGGTGGACTCCCCGGCGGGCGGCGCGGACCGGACGGTCACCCCGGGGCCGGCGGCCAGGCCGAGGGCCTCGACCAGGCGCATGGTGAGCGCCAGCCGGGTCGGGTCCATCGGGTGGCCGGGGCCGAAGTCGTAGGCGGTGACGGCCTCGTCCCAGAAGAGGTGCAGGCCGCAGGGGGTGTCACGCTCGGCTTCGGGCATGGCCTCCACCGTAGCGGGTGGGGGCGTCGGGGCTCGCCGAGCCCCCGCCGTCAGGCGGCGGCCGGCGCCGGGACGGGCGCGGGGGCGAAGCGCTCGGCCAGCGGCAGCACGGCGAGCACCAGCAGCATCGGGGCGAGCAGCGCCCAGCGGTACGAACTCGCGTCCGCGATCGCCCCGACCAGCGGCGAACCGATCAGGAACCCCACGTAGTTGAAGAGGTTGAGCCGGGCCACCGCGGCGTCCGAGTCGGCCGGGAAGAGCCGGCCGCCGGCCGCGAACACCTGCGGGATGATCGCGCAGATGCCGAAGCCGAGCACGGTGAACGAGGCGATGCCCGCCCAGGGGCCGGGCGCCACCGCGGCCAGCCCGAAGCCCAGCGCGGCCAGCGCCGCGCCGCCGCGCACCACCGGGACGGCGCCGAAGCGCTGCACCGCCCGGTCGCCCAGCGCCCGGCCGAGCAGCATCGCCACCATGTAGCCGAGGTAGGAGAGCTTGGCCAGGTCCGCACGGCTGCCGAGGCCGTCGGTGAGGTACTTGACGCTGTAGTTGGAGACCGAGGCGTCCGCGATGTACGCGAAGGCCATCGCCAGGCACAGCGGCAGCAGCGGGCGCCAGGGGATGGACCGGGCGGCGGCCGCGGCGGCCTCCCGGACGGCGTCGCCGAGTTCGGCCGGGCCGGCGAAGAAGGTGCCGGTCAGCACCGCCAGCGGGGCGATCACCGCCGCGGCCGTGCCGAACAGCACCGGCAGCCCCAGGTCGTCGTGCGAGCCGAGTCCGGCGACCGCCGCGCCGAGGATGCCGCCGAGGCTGAAGGCGGCGTGGAAGCCGATCATGATGGAACGGCCGTAGCGGTGCTGGAGGCCCACCCCCAGCATGTTCATGCTGGCGTCCAGCGCCCCCACCAGCAGCCCGAACGCGCCCAGTGCCAGGGCGAGTTGCCAGAGCGAGTCACCCAACCCGGTGCCCGCCAGGCTGAGGCAGACGGCCGGCTGGACGATCCGCAGCACCGTCCGGGCGCCGATGCGCTTCACCAACTGCTCGGAGAGGATCGAGCCCACCCCGGCCAGGATCGGCACCGCGGCCAGGAAGACCGGCAGCAGCCCGTCGCTCAGCCCGTACCGGTCCTGTATCTCGGGGATGCAGGTGACCAGCAGCGCGAAGGTGGTGCCCTGGAGCAGGAAGCTGACGGCGAGCGCGGCCCGCCCGACCCTCAGGCCGGGCGGGACGGTCGGGGACACGACGCTCATGCGGGACCTCGCTACTGGCCGGTAGAACGATGTTGGCCGAGAGCGTAGGGCGTCCGCCGCCTTTGCGGGAGGGGTCGCGCAGCGATCATTTCCCGCCGGAGGCCAGCTCCCGGGAGCGGTCCCGGGCCGCCTCCAGGGCGCCCAGCAGCGCGGCCCGCACCCCGTGGTTCTCCAGCTCGCGGATGGCCGCGATGGTGGTGCCGGCCGGGGAGGTGACCGCCTCGCGCAGCTTCACCGGGTGCTCGCCGGAGTCGCGCAGCATCACCGAGGCGCCGATCGCGGACTGCACGATCAGGTCGTGCGCCACCTGCCGGGGCAGCCCGAGCAGGATGCCCGCGTCCGTCATCGCCTCGACCAGGAAGTAGAAGTAGGCCGGGCCCGAGCCGGACAGCGCGGTGGCCGCGTCCTGCTGCGACTCCGGCAGCCGCAGCGCCTTGCCGACCGAGCTGAAGATCTCCTCGGCCCGCGCCAGGTGCTCCTCCCGGGCGTGCGAGCCGCCGGAGATGACGCTCATCCCCTCGTCCACCAGCACCGGGGTGTTGGGCATCACCCGGACCACCGGGGTGCCCGCCGCCAGCCGCTCCTCGAACCAGGCGGTCGGGACGCCGGCCGCCGCCGAGATCACCAGCCGGTCCGGGCTGATGTGCGGGGCCAGCTCCTCCAGCAGGGTGCCCATGTCCTGCGGCTTCACCGCGAGGATCAGGGTGTCGGCCAGCTTGGCGGCCTCGGCGTTGGAGACGGCCACCACACCGTAGCGGTCGGCGAGTTCGGCCGCGCGCTCCGGCCGGCGGGCGGTCACCAGGACGTCCGAGGGGTCCTTGCCGGCCCGCAGCAGACCGGAGAGCAGGGCCTCCCCGATCTTGCCGGTGCCCAGGAAGGCGATCCTCTGCCCGTGTGCTGCGCTGCTGCCCATGGTCCGCTCCTTGCCTCGGTACTGCGGCCATCCTCGCACCGCGCGGCGGCCCCCGGCGGGACCGTCCGCTCCGTGGTCCCCCGACAACCGGAGGACCCGCCCCCGGTCCGCCGTCGACGGCGGACCCTAGGGAGAAAACTCGGGGGTTTCCCCTATGGCCTCCGGGCCCGCCCGGGCGCACCGTGGAGCTATGGCACACGACGGAATGACCCGACGAGAGAACCGGCAACTCGCCGTCGCCTCGGCGACGGTGGGCCCGTGGCGGACGGCCGCGGGAGTCGGTGCGGTGGTGGGTGCGACCGCCCTGGGGGTCGAAGCGATCTCCGGGAACTGGTCACTGGGCATGCTGGCCGGACCGGCCGGCTGGGGCCTGTTCTTCTTCTTCCTGGTCGCCAGCGTCGGCGGCCAACTGCGCCGCGACACCGCCGACCGGCGGCTGCGCCGCTGGGCGGACGCGCACCCGTGGCAGTCCGCCCTCCCGGCGGCCGGCGGGCTGCTGGTGCTGAACATGCTGGCGCAGCTGTTCCTCGGCGACGCCGGACTGTTCGGGGCCTTCTTCGTCTCGCTGCTCCCGGCCGGCATCCTGCTGGCGATCGCCGGGGTGGTCGGCTCGGTGAAGCAGGCCCGCGGCAAGGGCTAGGATCCGGGGCACGTTTCCGGCCAAAGGGCGGTGAACCCGGGCGCCGCGCAAGCGCGTTCACCGTATGGTGTGCCCCCGATCAACGAATTGTCACCCCCCGTCGGCATACTGGCGCGATGCCGATAGCCGAAGATCCGGAACCGCGCCCCTCCGAGGGCCGTGAGCCGGGTGGGTCCGACCCGTCCGGAGCGGGCGGGAAGGACCCGTTCGCCGACCTCGTCCTGGACGAGGAGTTCGTCAGGGGCGCCAGCGTCAAGGAGCAGTCCGGGCGCAGCAGGATGCTGTCCGCCCGCTGGAAGCACACCCCGCCGGTCGACCCGGGCGGCCGCCGCTCGGTCAACGACGGCCCGCCGCAGGCCAGGCGCCGGTTCGGGCGCAAGCCCAGGCTCCAGGTGGTCGACCCCTGGGGCGACGTCCGGCCGGCCAAGCGCCGACGCACCCTGGAGTGGCGCACGCCGCTGTTCGTCGTGCTGACCGTCGCCGTGCTGCTGGCCGCGCTCAACATCGACGGGCTGCGCGACTGGCTGCACACCGGCGGCTCCTCGGCCGCCCACGTGCCGGTGCCGACCGTCGCCCCGGAGACGGCCAGGCCGACCACGGCCCCGCCGGCCGTTCCCGCCGACCAGCCCACCGTGGCCCACCCGTGGGCGGGCTCCCCCGCCGAGGGCTGGCCGAACGGCGCCGCGGGCATCGACGTCCCCCGGGCCCAGGCCGTGGGCGTCTTCGACGAGGACCAGGTCGCCGCCCAGCTGAAGCTGGTGAAGGACTACCTGGTGGCCGCGAACCTCGATCCCCAGGTGATCGCCGGTGGCCGGCCCGAGACCGCCCTGGCCCTGCTGGACCGCAAGGCCCAGGAGAAGCCCACCCACGCCCTCGCCGAGCCCGGCCGGGACTCCGACCCGACCTCGTGGTTCCCCCGGTTCGACCCCCGGGAGGCGATCCCGGTCGACGACACGGTGAAGGTCCAGGGCTGGATGAAGGTCGAGGACGACGGCGAACGGGGGCTGCTGGTCCGCACGGACTACACCTTCGTCTACGCGGTCCGCCCCGGCCCGGAGGCCGCGGCGCGGGCGACCGCTGCGCCGAGCCCGCGGCCGCCGGCCCCGGAGCCGCCCTCCGACGGCGCGGCGAAGCCGGTGGGCTGGACGGTCCGCCCGGTCGGCGACGTCGCGGGTGACACCTGGACCGCCCGCACGATCGTGCGCCGGGTGGTCGACTTCCGGTTCTACGACCCCGGGAAGTACCACGCCGACCCGAAGAAGATCAACATCAGCAACACCCGGAGCAACTTCGGGAACAGCTCGTGCGACACCACGGACGGCTACTTCCACCCGCAGTTCCGTCAGTTCGGGCGTCCGCACCCGGAGGCGACCGGTCCCACCATGGACCCGTACGACCACACCAAGGAGCTGGAGAGCGGCCAGGGCTGCCGCCAGACCAGCAGGAGCTGACGGTCAGCGCTTGCGCTTCCCGCCGGGCCGGCCGCTGCGGCCGGTCCGGCGCTTCTCGTACTGCTCGACGGCCCGCTGGTGGGCGGCCCGCTTGACCCCCTCGCCGGGGGCCTCGACCAGGCTGCGGGCGAAGTAGGCGGCCAGGCTGCCGGCGCCGCCGATCAGCCAGACCGCGCCGAGCGACTTGTCCTCGGTCATCCAGCCGGTCAGCTGGTCCTTGCCCTCGGTGAGCACCTTCCAGGTGCGCCGGACGGCCAGCAACGAGCAGACCGCGATGGCGGCGGTCAGCAGGCCGTTCAGGAAGCCGCCGCTGGAGGAGAGCGCGACGCCCTCGACCCCGAAGCGCAGCACCAGCACGGCGGCCGCGGTGGCGGCCAGGGCGCCGACCGAGACGCCGATTCGGCGCAGCCAGTAGCCGTTGTCGCGGTCGACCCAGGAGGTGCCGAAGAAGCGGATCGGCTCCGGCCGGGGGGCGTCGGCGGACGTGGGGGCGGGGGTGGGGGGCTGCTCGCTCACGCCGTCGATTATCCCCGACCGGCCCGCCCCTGCGGAGGAGCCGTCCCGGGCGGTCGGGGACGGCGGAGGCCCCGGAGACGGCGGAGGAGCCGTCCCGGACGACGGGACGGCTCCTCCGGTGCGCGCGGGCGGGGCTCAGCCGAGCTTGCTCACGTCCCGGACGGCGCCCTTGTCGGCCGAGGTGGCCATCGCCGCGTAGGCCCGCAGCGCCTGGCTGACCTGGCGGACGCGGTCCTTCGGCCGGTAGCCGTGCCCGGCCTCCAGCGCCCGGCGGCGCTCCGCGAGGACCTCGGCCGGCACCTCCAGCGCGATCGTCCGGGCCGGGATGTCGATGGTGATCGTGTCGCCGTCCTCGACCAGCGCGATGGTGCCGCCGGAGGCCGCCTCCGGGGAGGCGTGGCCGATGGACAGGCCCGAGGTGCCGCCGGAGAAGCGGCCGTCGGTGATCAGGGCGCAGGCCTTGCCGAGGCCGCGGCCCTTGAGGAAGGAGGTCGGGTAGAGCATCTCCTGCATGCCCGGGCCGCCCTTGGGGCCCTCGTAGCGGATGACGACGACGTCGCCCTCGGTGACCCGCTTGGCGAGGATCGCCTCGACGGCGGCCTCCTGGGACTCGCAGACCACGGCCGGGCCGCTGAAGGTCCAGATCGACTCGTCCACGCCGGCCGTCTTGACGATGCAGCCGTCCTCGGCGAGGTTGCCGTACAGCACGGCGAGGCCGCCCTCGACGGAGTAGGCGTGCTCGACGCTGCGGATGCAGCCCCCGGCGGCGTCGGTGTCCAGGGTGTCCCAGCGCTCGGACTGCGAGAAGGCCTCGGCGGAGCGCTTGCAGCCGGGCGCGGCGTGCCACAGCTCGACGGCCTCGGCGGAGGGCGAACCGCCGCGCACGTCCCAGGTCTTGAGCCACTCGGCGAGCGAGTCCGCGTGCACGGTGTGGACGTCCTCGTTGAGCAGCCCGCCCCGGTAGAGCTCGCCGAGGATGGCCGGGATGCCGCCCGCCCGGTGGACGTCCTCCATGTAGTACGAGCCGTTGGGCGCGACCTTGGACAGGCAGGGCACCTTGCGGGAGATCGCGTCGATGGCCCGCATGTCGAAGTCCAGCTCGGCCTCCTGGGCGGCGGCGAGCAGGTGCAGGATGGTGTTGGTCGAGCCGCCCATGGCGATGTCCAGGGCCATGGCGTTCTCGAAGGCGGCGCGGCCCGCGATCGCCCGCGGCAGCACCGAGGCGTCGTCCTGGCCGTAGTGGCGGTTGGTGATCTCGACGACCGTGCGCCCGGCCCGCTCGTACAGGTCCCGGCGGGCGGTGTGGGTGGCGAGCACCGAGCCGTTGCCGGGCAGCGAGAGGCCGATCGCCTCGGTGAGGCAGTTCATCGAGTTGGCGGTGAACATCCCGGAGCACGAACCGCAGGTGGGGCAGGCGTTCTCCTCGATGATCGCGATGTCCTCGTCGGAGACGTTCTCGTTGACGGCCTGGGAGATCGCGTCGATCAGGTCCAGCTTGCGCACGGTGCCGTCGACCAGGGTGGCCTTGCCGGCCTCCATCGGGCCGCCGGAGACGAAGACGGTCGGGATGTTGAGACGCAGCGCGGCCATCAGCATGCCGGGGGTGATCTTGTCGCAGTTGGAGATGCAGATCAGCGCGTCGGCGCAGTGCGCGTTGACCATGTACTCGACCGAGTCGGCGATCAGGTCGCGCGAGGGCAGCGAGTAGAGCATGCCGCCGTGGCCCATCGCGATGCCGTCGTCCACGGCGATGGTGTTGAACTCGCGCGGGATGCCGCCCGCCTCCTTGATCGCCTCGGAGACGATCCGGCCGACCGGCTGGAGGTGGGTGTGGCCGGGGACGAACTCGGTGAAGGAGTTGGCGACCGCGATGATCGGCTTGCCGAAGTCCTCGCGGGCTACGCCGGCGGCCCGGAGAAGCGCCCGGGCGCCTGCCATGTTGCGACCGTGGGTGACCGTACGGGACCTCAGCTCGGGCACTGTGCTCCACTCCTTCGGGGGCTCTCGCCGGCGCCCCGCCGGTGAGGAGGGTGCGGGGGCCGTTGTGGCTTACGAGCCTACGCCCGCCGTCCGGTCGGCGGACGGGGCGTCCGCGATGCGGGCAGCGGGTGGGCTCCCCGCCTCCCCCGCCGCCCGCGTCCGGCGGCTCAGCCCGGTTTGACGGCCACGGTGAGGTTGAGGCTGAACGGCTCGACCACCACGCCGTCCGGGAACTCCGTGAGCATGGCCTCCCGTTCGGCGGCCAGCACGGGTGCGCGCCCCTCGGGCCCGAGCGAGGCCAGGTAGGAGCGGGAGGTGAGGTCGGTGAGCACGTGCTCGACGTCGACCCGGCGCTCCCAGTGCAGCACCGCCTGGGCGACCACGAGGCCGGCCGGGGCGAAGTGGCTGGTGTGGCCGCCGATCCCGCCGTAGCCGTGGTAGCGGTCGGGCAGCGCGGCGGCCATCCGCTCGCCCCGGGCCCGGACCCACGGCACGGTCTCGTCGTACACGTTCCACCAGGTGGCGAGGGCACCGCCGGGCCGCAGCACCCGGATCGCCTCGGGGACGGACCGCTCGGGGTAGGTCCAGTGGAAGGCCTGGGCGTAGGTGATCAGGTCGGCGGAGCCGTCGTGGAAGGGCAGGTCGTCGCCGGTGCCGCGGACCAGCGGCAGGGTGGGCGAGGAGGCCAGGAACTGGGCGGCCATGCCGCCGCTCGGCTCGACCGCGACCACCTCGGCGCCGCGGCCGGCCAGCAGCCGGGTGGCGATGCCCGTCCCGGCGCCGACGTCCAGGACCCTGGCGCCCTTGAGCCCGTGCCCCCAGAGCCGCTCCAGCTCGTCGAACAGCTCGTCGGGGTAGCCCGGGCGCCCGCGGTCGTACTCGGCGGCGACCCCGCCGAAGCTCACCGCGAGCTCCCGGAAGTTCCGATCCTCCGTCATCTCTCCCCCTCGGTACGGAAGTTCGCGCCCGGCTCGGGCACGGTGCTCAGCGTACGCGCGAGGGGGTCGCGAGGTGCAAGCGGGTGAAGGCGAGGGCCTCGGCCAGATCGGCCTCGCGTTCGGCGGGGGACGCGGAGCGGCGGGTGTTGACCTCCAGCACCACGTGGCCGTCGAAGCCGGTCCGGGCCAGGTGCTCCAGGAACTCGGCGCAGGGCTGCTTGCCCCGGCCGGGGATCAGGTGCTCGTCCTTGCCGGAGCCGCTGCCGTCGGCCAGGTGGACGTGGGCGAGCCGGTCGCCCATCCGCTCGACCATGGCGAAGGCGTCGATCCGGGAGGTGGCGACGTGCGAGAGGTCGATGGTGAAGTGCCGGTACTCCTCGTCGGTGACGTCCCAGCCGGGGGCGTACGCCAGCACCTCGCGGTCGCGGTAGCGCCACGGGTACATGTTCTCGACGGCGAAGCGGACGTCGGTCTCGCCCGCCATCCGGTTGATGCCCTCGACGAACTCCCGGGCGTACTGCCGCTGCCAGCGGAACGGCGGGTGGACGACGACGGCGCTCGCGCCGAGCTTCTCGGCCGCCGTCCGGGCCCGGACCAGCTTGGTCCACGGGTCGGTGGTCCACACCCGCTGGGTGATCAGCAGGCAGGGCGCGTGCACCGCCAGGATCGGTAGCCGGTGGGCGTCGGAGAGCCGGCGCAGGGCGTCGATGTCCTGGCTGACCGGGTCGTTCCAGACCATCACCTCGACCCCGTCGTAGCCGAGCTTGGCGGCCAGCTCGAAGGCGACGGCGGTGCTCGCCGGGTACACCGAGGCGGTGGACAGCACCACCTTGGTGTCCGGGATGTGCAGGGTCGGGTGCGGGGGCAGCACCAGGCGGTCGGTGGTGCGCAGCAGCGGCGGGCGGGCGGCGTCGCGCTTGGCGGCCTTGACCGAGCGGACGGACTGGACGGCGGCCTTGGCGGCGCCGGCGGCCCGGGCGGTGCGGGTCTCCTTGGGCGGCTCGGCCGGGGTCCGTTCCGCGGGCTTCCGGCGCCCGGTCGTCCGCTCCGGGCCGGTGCCGGCCTGCGCCGTCCCGGCCCGCTCCGCGGCGGGCTTCCGCGCGGTGCTCTTCTTCCCCGCGGTGCGCTGGGCGGCGGCCTTCCCGGCCGTGGTCGCCTTCCCGGCGGTCGTCGCGGCGGCCTTCTTCGCGGTGCGCTGGGCCGTCTTGGCGGCCTTCACGGCCTTGGCGGCCCGGGCCGCGGTGGCGCCCTTCACGGCCTTGCCGAGCCCGGCCTTCCCCGGCCCCGAGGTGCCCGGTCGCTGGCGCGGGCTCTCGGGCCGCGGCTGCCCGTCCCCGGGAGCGCGGCCGTCCTGCGTTCCGTCCTCGTCCGCTGGTTGCACCACGGGAGACAGCGTAAGCGGAGCACGCGGCGAACGGGGCGGGATGCCCGGCGGAGTGACCACCGGCACGCCCGCCGGGGCGCGTGCTACGGCGTGAGCGCCGGTCGGCGGTGGTCGGCGGGGCTGTCCATGCCGTCCAGCTCGCGCAGGATGATGCCCTCGCGCAGCGCCCACGGGCAGACGTCCAGCTCCTCCAGGCCGAACAGGTCCATCGCGGCGTCGGCGACCAGCGCCCCCGCCAGCAGCTGCTTGGCCCGGCCCTCGGACACGCCGGGGATCTGCGCCCGCTCGGCGACGGTCATCGTGGACAGCCGCGGCAGCCAGGCGGACAGCCCGCTGCGGGTGAGCCGGCGGTCGGCGTACGGGCCGGCGTCGGCGGGGGCGGCGCCGGTCATCCGGGCGAGCTGCTTGAAGGTCTTGGAGGTGGCGACGGCGTGCTGCGGCGGTCCGAGCCGGGAGACCTCGCCGACCACGCGGGCGATCTCGGCCCGGATGTGCCGTCGCAGGTCGCGCAGCCCGTCCGGGTCGGCGACGTCGCCGGGCAGCCAGCGGGCGGTCAACCGCCCGGCGCCCAGCGGCAGCGAGCAGGCGACGTCCGGCTGCTCGTCCAGGCCGCAGGCGATCTCCAGCGAGCCGCCGCCGATGTCCAGGTTGAGCAGCCGGCCGGAGGACCAGCCGAACCAGCGGCGGACGGCCAGGAAGGTGAGCCGGGCCTCGTCCTGCCCGGAGAGCACCCGCAGCTCGACCCCGGTCTCGGCGGCGACCCGGCGCAGCACCTGCTCGCCGTTGGCGGCCTCGCGGACGGCGGAGGTGGCGAACGGCAGGATGTCGACGACGCCCTTGTCCTCGGCGACCCGCAGCGAGGAGGCGATGTGGCCGATCAGCCGCTCGACGCCGGTGTCGCTGATCGCCCCGGATGCGTCCAGCAGTTCGGCCAGGCGCAGCTCTGCCTTGTGGGAGTACGCGGCCAGGGGGGCGGCACCCGGATGGGCGTCCACCACGAGGAAGTGGACCGTGTTGGAACCTACGTCGAGCACACCGAGTCGCATAGCTCTCCACGCTACGCGATCCGGCCCGGGAGGTGATCGGTCTTGTCGGCAGAAGTGCTGGTCCAGACCGTTTCGGTCCGGGTGCGACCGACTTGTCGTCGCTCAGTGGCCGGGTGGTCCCGTCCGGCGCCCGGTGCGGCAGTTGGCGTCCACCCAGCGGCGGGCCGGGCCCGGGGTGTCGGTGATCAGGCCGTCGGCGTCCCGGGCGGCCATCAGCCGCCAGGCCGCCGCGTCGTCCAGCGTCCAGACGTAGACCTCGCGCCCGGCCGCGCGCTCGGCGGCGATCCGGCCGGCGGTGGCCAGACCGGCCTCCAGGGCGATCCCGGCCAACCGCAGGCCCGCCGGGTCCTCGGCGATCCCGCGGCCCTGGATCAGCACCACCGGCAGGGCGGGCGCCTCCGCGTGGGCCCGGCGCAGGTGGTCGGCGGAGAAGGAGTAGAGGACCACGTGGGCCCGGGTGGCGGCCGCGATCCGGGCGATCCGGGCGACGTCCTCGGCCCGCTGCCACTTGATCTCCATCAGCAGCGTGGCGCTGCTGCCGGAGAGCCGCCCGAGCAGCTCGGCCAGGGTCGGGACGGGCCGGGCGGGCCCGGGGCCGACGGTCACCCGCAGGGCGGCGACCTGGGCGGCGGTCAGGTCGGCGACCGCGCCCCGGCCGTCGGTGGTGCGGTCCACGGTCGGGTCGTGCATCAGCACCGGGACGCCGTCCCGGGTGGTCTGCACGTCGGTCTCCAGCCAGTCGGCGCCCTGGTCGAGGGCGGCCTCGAAGGCGGCCATGGTGTTCTCCGGCGCACTGCGCGGCGCCCCCCGGTGGCCGATCACCACCGGGGAGCCGCACCCCGACGGCCCGGCGGCCGGGCGGGACCGCGGCGCGGGACCGCCGGAGGCGCAGCCGACGGCCAGGGCGGCGAGCGCGGTGAGGACGGCGAGGGCGACGGCCCGGGCGGTACGGGTCCCGGCTCGGCCCTCCCGCCGACGGGTCCCGGCCGGCGGGTCCAGGTGGCGCACGGCCCCTCCGATCGTTCCGCCCCGCCCGCTCCAGGGGCAGAGCGGGCCGTCCCCCACTGTTCCACGACGACGGCCCGGCGGTTCTCCGGATCGCCGAGGACCGCGCCGCCCGACTCCGCCGGCCCTCGCCGGAGGGCGCCCACCGCCGGGGCGCCGGCGTCCGCTGTGCGCCCGACCCCGACGGCCGCCGCCAGGCCGGCCAACGCCCTTGGCCCGTCGAGGAGTTCACCGCACCCCGGACCGTGCCCGATGACCCGGGCGCCGCCCGGCGCGCGGCCGGGCCGCCCGAACTCCCGCCCCGTGCCGCGCGGTTCCCTCCGTCCGCGGACGGACCCGGCGGCGGCGGACGCCCCCGCGCGGCCGTCCGCCGTCCTCGGCACCCGCCCGCCCCGGCTCGCGCGGACCCGCGAGCCCCTTCGCCCCGCCCCACCGCACCGGTCGGCGCGCCCCGGGCGCGACCGAGGGCCCGTACGCCCCCGCGACGCTCTACCCTTGCCGGGTGGCACCAGCAGAAACGTCCCAGAAGAAGGCCAAGGCGAAGCCCGAGGCCTCCCCCGCCCCCGTCGACCTCGCGATGCCGACCCTGCGCCGCGAGATCCCGCGCGACGAGGTCCCGCTCGACTTCCCGCGCGCCTGGGTCGAGTTCGCCGACCCCGCCGACGAGGAGCAGGTCTTCCGCTGCGACCTCACCTGGCTGACCTCCCGCTGGTCCTGCGTCTTCGGCCAGGGCTGCCATGGCATCCGCGAGGGCCGCGGCGAGTCGGACGGCTGCTGCACCCTGGGCGCGCACTACTCGGACGAGGACGACGAGAAGCGCGTCCTGGGGCACGCGGCCCGGCTGACGCCCGAGCTGTGGGAGAACTTCGCCGCCGGCACCGACGCCAAGGGCCGGATCAGGAACGACGGCGGCGTGACCATGCTGGACGAGGACGGCGACCGCCAGACCCGCCGGGTCAACGGCGCCTGCATCTTCGTGAACAGCCCCGGCTTCGCGGGCGGCGCCGGCTGCGCCCTGCACGCGCTCGCCCTCAAGGAGGGCAAGGAGCCGCTGGAGACCAAGCCGGACGTCTGCTGGCAGCTGCCGATCCGCCGCACCTACGACTGGATCGACCGCCCCGACGACACCCGCTACCTCCAGGTGTCGATCGGCGAGTACGACCGCCGCGGCTGGGGCCCGGGCGGCCACGACCTGCACTGGTGGTGCACCGGTGCGCCGGCCGCGCACCAGGGCGCGGACCCGGTCTACGTCAGCTACCGCCCGGAGCTCACCGAGCTGATGGGCAAGGCGGCCTACCGGGTGCTGGCCTCGCTGTGCGAGGAGCGGATCGCCACCAAGGGCGACCGCAAGGTGGCCCCGCACCCCGCCGACCCCACCAGGAAGGCCCGGAAGGCCGCGCAGGCCGCGCAGGCCGAAGCCGCCAAGGCCGAGTCCGAGTCCGGACAGCGCTGACCCGCACCGACCCACCCGTCGGGCCGGCCCCTCCGGGGGTCGGCCCGCCCGTGGGAGCGGCCTACTTGTCGATGTCGCCGACCACGAAGAACATCGACCCGAGGATCGCCACCATGTCCGCGACCAGCGTCCCGGGCAGCAGTTCGGTCAGCACCTGGACGTTGTTGAAGGACGCCGAGCGCAGCTTGAGCCGCCAGGGCGTCTTGTCGCCGCGCGAGACCAGGTAGTAGCCGTTGATCCCGAGCGGGTTCTCGGTCCACGCGTAGGTGCTGCCCTCGGGCGCCTTGAGCACCTTGGGCAGCCGCTGGTTGACCGGCCCGGGCGGCAGGGTGGCGAGCTTGTCGAGGCAGGCGTCGGCGAGGTCCAGCGAGTTGAGGGTCTGCTCCAGCAGGCACTCGAAGCGGGCCAGGCAGTCCCCCTCCTCACGGGTGACCACGGTGAGCACCTGCCGCAGTTCCTCGGAGCCGTACGCCAGGTACGGCTCGTCGCGGCGCAGGTCGAGGTCGAGGCCGCTGGCCCGGGCGATCGGACCGCTGACCCCGTACGCCTGCGCCTGCGCCCGGCTGAGCACGCCGACGCCGGCGGTGCGGGCCCGGAAGATCTCGTTGCCGAGGACGAGGTCCTCGAAGACCGGCAGCTGCGAGCGGACGGTGGCGACGGCGGTGCGGACCCGGCCGAGCCAGCCGGCAGGGAGGTCCTCCTTGAGGCCGCCGACCCGGTTGAACATGTAGTGCATCCGCCCGCCGGAGGCCTCCTCCAGCACGTGCTGGAGGTCCTCGCGGCCGGTGAAGGCGTGGAAGATCGGGGTGATCCCGCCGAGTTCCAGCGGGTAGGAGCCGAGGAACATCAGGTGGTTGAGCACCCGGTTGAGCTCGGCGAGCAGGGTGCGGATCCACACCGCCCGCTCGGGGACCTCCATGCCGAGCATCCGCTCGACGCCGAGCACCACGCCGAGTTCGTTGGAGAAGGCGGAGAGCCAGTCGTGCCGGTTGGCCAGCATGATGATCTGCCGGTAGTCGCGGGCCTCGAACAGCTTCTCCGCGCCCCGGTGCATGTAGCCGATCACCGGCTCCGCGGTGATGATCCGCTCGCCGTCCAGCAGCAGCCGCAGCCGCAGCACGCCGTGGGTGGCCGGGTGCTGCGGGCCGATGTTGAGCACCATGTCGGTGGTGCCCGCCTCGCCGGTGAAGTTCTCGGCTCCCGCCCCGATGCCGACCGTGGTCTCCCTCATGACCCGAGAGTCTGCCATCCCGGCAACGGCTCCGGGTTCTCCGCCCTCGCGAAGAAGTCGAGGGGCGGCAGGCGGACGGCCTGCACCAGCCACCCGAAGGCGCCCAGCCCGCCCGGGTCGGTGAGTTCGGCCCCCTCCCCCGCCCCGCCCAGCGCCCGCAGGTAGGCCGCCGGGTCGGTGGAGGCGAGCGCCAGCGGCGGGCGTCCGCCGCTCACCCCGAGCGCGCGCAGGGCCGCGCGCTGCGTCGTCCACAGGCTGTGGAGACCGGGCACCGCCACGGCGTCCAGCGCCACGTGCGCGGTGACGTCGCAGGAGCCGTCCGGCACCGGGGTGACCTCCCGGCCGTCCCGGAACCCGGTGAAGGTCCCGAAGGCCGGCCGCCGCCCGGCCGTGTGCCCGTAGTCGACGGCGACGGCCAGCCCGCGCTCCAGCCCGGCCACGGCCCGCGCCCAGGCGGCGTCCCGGGGGCCGCCGAACTCCACCACGTCGCCGGGGCCGGTGACCGGCCACCAGCGCGCGGCCCATGCCGCGTCGGCGGCCGAGACCGGCCCGCCCAGGCGCTCCTCGCCGGTCGCGGTGTCCACCTCCCGGTAGCGCAGCACACCGTCCTCGTCCACCTCCCCGGCGTCCAGCGGCACGTTGTCCAGCCACTCGTTGGCGAACAGCAGCCCGGTGACGCCGCGCGGCGGCTCCGCCGTCCACAGGGCTGTGGACGGAAGTCCGTCCGGCCGCGCCGCGAGCTCCACACCGTACGGGCGCAGCCGCGCCAGCACCTCGGCGGGCAGTTCGGCCAGCACGCCGGTGAGCAGTTCCCCGCGCCCGGCCCCGACGTCGACCAGCGCCAACTCCTCCGGACGGCCGAGGGCCTCGTCAACCTCCAGCAGCAGCCGCGCCACCGCACGGGCGAACCGCGGCGAGGCGTGCACCGAGGTGCGGAAGTGCCCCGCCGGGCCCTCCGGCCTGCGGTAGAACCCGCCGTCCCGGTCGTACAGGGCCCGTTCCATGGCGGGCGCCCACCGCATCCACGTCATGGGGCGGGACGCTACCGGCAGCGGCGGGCACCCTCCCAACCGGCGTCGTCGCGTCTCCGACCTACGGAGTAGGACGGATCGCCCTACCGGCGGACCTGGGCACCTCTCCCGACTGCCTAGGCTGGACACGTGCATCGACTCAACGCCTGGCTCCGCCGTCACCCCATGGTGGTCGACGCCGTCTGGGCGTCGATGATCCTCCTCCTCGGGGTGGTCCCGAACGGCACCGAGGACGGCTGGCCCTTCAACTCCCAGGTCCTGATCGCGGTACTGCTGCCGCTGCTGATGGTCTTCCGCCGTCGCCACCCGGACGTCACGGTCGCCACCGCCGCCGGCATCGGCGTCGGCCAGGTCGTCGCCGACGTCGAACCGGGCGCCTCGGCCCTCGCCTACCTGGTCTTCGCCTACACCGGCGCCGCGTTCGGCCAGAAGTGGACCTCCCGGCTCGCCCTGGTGGCCGGCCTGGCCGCCGGGCCGCTGGAGTTCTGGCAGCTGAACCCGACGAAGACGGTCTCCACCGGCTCCGGGCACTACGCCTCCCGCCCCTACGGCATCGGCGAGGCGGTGCTGATCACGCTGCTGATGAGCACCCCGTTCATCCTCTGCTGGGCCTGGGGCCGGCTGACCCGGGTGCGGCGCGCCTACCTGACCGAACTGGAGGACCGCGCGGCCCGGCTGGAGCGCGAGCGGGACGCCCAGTCCAAGGTCGCGGTGGCCGCCGAGCGGGCCCGGATCGCCCGCGAGCTGCACGACGTGGTGGCGCACAACGTCTCGGTGATGATCGTCCAGGCCGACGGCGCCGCCTACGTGCTCGACAACTCCCCGCAGCAGGCGAAGGAGGCGCTCGGCACGATCGCCTCCACCGGCCGGCAGGCGCTGGTCGAGATGCGTCGCCTGCTGGGCGTGCTGCGCACCGCCGACACCGCCGAGGAGTACGTCCCCCAGCCGGGCGTCGAGGAGCTGCCGGACCTCCTGGAGCAGGTCCGGACGGCCGGGCTGCAGGTCGACTACGCGACCTCCGGGCACCCGCGCGACCTGCCGCGCGGCGTCGAGCTGACGGTCTACCGGATCGTCCAGGAGGCGCTCACCAACGTCCGCAAGCACGGCGGCCCGGACGTGCACGCCCGGGTCGCGGTCGACTTCGGCGAACGCGAGCTGGCCGTCCTGGTCGAGGACGACGGCCGCGGCAGCACCGACGAACAACTGACCACCGGCGGCACGGACGGTCTGGGCCACGGCCTGATCGGCATGCGCGAGCGGGTCGGCATGGTCAGCGGCAGCCTCGACGTGGGCCCCCGCCCCGGCGGCGGCTTCCGGATCCGCGCCGTCCTCCCGCTCAAGGCGGCGCACTAACCCCCCGCCCCCCTTAGGAGCCACCTTGACCATCCGCGTGATGCTCGTCGACGACCAGGAGCTGCTGCGCACCGGCTTCCGGATGATCCTCCAGTCGCAGGGCGACATCGAGATCGCCGCCGAGGCGGGCGACGGCGCGCAGGCCCTGGAACGGCTGCGGCACACGCCGGTGGACGTGATCCTGATGGACGTCCGGATGCCGCGCCTGGACGGAGTGCAGGCGACCCGCCGGATCTGCCTGGCCGAGGACGGCAGCCCGGTGCCGAACGCCCCGCACGTGCTCATCCTCACCACCTTCGACCTGGACGAGTACGCCTTCGCCGCGCTCAAGGCCGGCGCCAGCGGCTTCCTGCTCAAGGACGTGCCGCCGACCGAGCTGGTGGCCGCGATCCGCGCCGTGCACGGCGGCGACGCGGTGGTCGCCCCGACCACCACTCGCCGGATGATCGACCGCTTCGCCGAGGTGCTGCCCACCCCGCACAACGCGCCCGGCTCGGACGTGCTGGGCCCGCTGACCGAGCGCGAGCGGGAGGTGTTCCTGCTGGTCGCCCAGGGCCTGTCGAACGGCGAGATCGCGGCCCGGCTGGTGCTCTCGGAGGCGACCGTGAAGACCCACGTCGGCCGGATCCTGGCCAAGCTGGGGCTGCGCGACCGGGTCCAGGCGGTGGTGCTGGCCTACGAGGCGGGACTGATCCGGGCCGGGGCCACCGACTAGGCCCGGGCCCGGGGCCGGTCCGGCCCCGGGCCCGGACCGCCCGCGCCCGTACACTGGGGCGGTACGTCCGGTACCCCCAGCGGACCGGAACGGTCATTCAGGACAAGGGTGGACATGGATTCGTCCGACTTCACCGATTTCGCTCCGGTCGGCGATCCCGGTGACCCGGGCAACCGCCCGGCCCGGCTCGCCGTCGGCGTGGTCGGCACCGGCCGGGTCGGACCGGCGCTGGGCGCCGCCCTGCAGCTCGCCGGGCACACCGTGGTCGCCGCCTCCGGGGTCTCCGCCGCCTCCCGCCGCCGCGCCGAGTCGTTGCTGCCGGGCGTGCGGATCGTCACCCCGCCGCAGGTGATGGCCGCGGCCGACCTGGTGCTGCTGACCGTCCCGGACGACTCGCTGGCCGACCTGGTCACCGGTCTGGCCGCCACCGGCGCGGTCCGCCCGGGCCAGCTGCTGGTGCACACCTCCGGCGCGCACGGCGTCGGCATCCTGGAGCCCGCCACCCGGGCCGGGGCGCTCCCGCTGGCCCTGCACCCCGCGATGACCTTCACCGGCACCTCGGTGGACCTCGCCCGGCTGGCCGGCTGCCCGTTCGGGGTGACCGCTCCCGAGGAGCTGCGACCGGTCGCCGAGGCCCTGGTGGTGGAGATGGGCGGCGAGCCCGAGTGGGTGCCCGAGGAGGTCCGCCCGCTCTACCACACCGCCCTCGCGCACGGGGCGAACCACCTGGTCACCCTGGTCGCCCAGGCGATGGAGCTGCTGCGCACGGCCGGCGTCGCCGAGCCCGGCCGACTGCTCGGCCCGCTGCTCGGCGCCGCCCTCGACAACAGCCTGCGCTCCGGCGACGCGGCCCTCACCGGCCCGGTCGCCCGGGGCGACGCGGGCACCGTACGGCGCCACCTGGCGCAGCTCAGTACGGTGTCCCCGGACATCCCGGCGGCCTACCGTGCGATGGCCCGCGCCACCGCGCAGCGGGCGCTCGCCAACGGGACGATCGACGACGCGTCCGCGGCGGGGCTGCTGGACGTACTGAACGAGGAGAAGCGCTAGATGGCACGCGGCAAGCAGTCGAACAAGCCCCAGAAGACGCCGAAGGTCCACCGGGCCGTGGTCACCCGCACCGTGGACGACTTCGAGGCCGCGTTCTGGCCGGACGAGCGCCCGGTGGACAACGCCGTGGTGATGACCATGGGCGCGCTGCACGAGGGCCACGCCGCGCTGATCCGGGCCGCCCGCAAGCAGGTCGGCCAGGAGGGCCGGGTCGCGGTGACGGTCTTCGTCAACCCGCTGCAGTTCGGCCCGTCCGAGGACCTGGAGCGCTACCCGCGCACCCTGGACGCCGACGTGCGGCTGGCCGAGGAGAACGGCGCCGACGTGGTCTTCGCGCCGTCCGTCGACGAGGTCTACCCGAACGGCGAGCCGCAGGTGCGCCTGGCGGCCGGCCCGATGGGCGGGCGGTTCGAGGGCGCCACCCGGCCCGGCCACTTCGACGGCGTGCTGACCGTCGTCGCCAAGCTGCTGCACATCACCGACCCGGACTTCGCGTTCTTCGGCGAGAAGGACGCCCAGCAGCTGGCGCTGATCCAGCGGATGGTCGCCGACCTGGACTTCGACGTCGAGATCGTCGGCGTGCCGACCGTCCGCGAGGAGGACGGCCTGGCGCTGTCCTCGCGCAACCGCTACCTCTCCGCGGAGGAGCGCGACCACGCCCTCACCCTGTCCAAGGCGCTGTTCGCCGGCCGGGACGTCGCCGCCCAGGGCCCGAAGGCCGTGCGCGAGGCCGCCGCGGCCGTCCTGGACGGCGCCGAGGGCGTCACCCTCGACTACCTCGCCCTGATCGACCCGCACGACTTCTCGGAGGCGGCGGACGACTTCCAGGGCGAGGCGGTGCTGGCCGTCGCCGCGCAGGTGGGCTCGACCCGTCTGATCGACAACGTCCGCGTCATCTGCCGCTAGGCGGCCGACCACCGGGCGCAGAACCGTCCGGTGGCACCGGCAACACCGGCAGCGAATCCTTCCGGCATGCACTCACAGGAGGCGTGACCACATGCTCCGCACCATGCTCAAGTCCAAGATCCACCGGGCCACCGTGACCCAGGCCGACCTGCACTACGTCGGCTCCGTCACGGTGGACGAGGACCTGCTCGACGCCGCCGACCTGCTCCCCGGCGAGCTGGTCCACATCGTCGACATCAACAACGGCGCCCGGCTGGAGACCTACACCATCGCCGGCCCGCGCGGCACCGGCGTGATCGGCATCAACGGCGCCGCGGCCCGCCTGGTCCACCCCGGTGACCTGGTCATACTCATCGCCTACGGGCAGATGGACACGGCCGAGGCCAAGGGCTACGAGCCGAAGGTCGTCTTCGTCGACGCGCACAACCGGGTCACCGGCCTGGGCGGGGACCCGGCCGGGGCCCCGGAGGGCAGCGGACTGCTGCGCGGGGACGCGGCGTACCGTGACGAGGACGGCGCGGCCACCGCGGCCACGCGCTGAAGGAGCCACTGAGCCATGTCCGCTACGCATCGCCTGACCGCCCCGACCCCCGGGTGGACCGCCACCACCGACGTGGTCGTGGTCGGCTCCGGGGTGGCCGGTCTCACCGTCGCCCTCAACGTCCGCAAGGCCGGCCTGCGGGCCATGGTGGTCACCAAGGCGATGCTGGACGAGGGGTCGACCCGCTGGGCCCAGGGCGGCATCGCGGCCGCCCTGGGCGAGGGGGACACCCCCGAGCAGCACCTGGACGACACCCTGGTGGCCGGCGCCGGCGTCTGTGACGAGGAGGCCGTCCGCACCCTGGTCACCGAGGGCCCGGACGCCGTCCGCCGACTGATCGCCACCGGCGCCCTGTTCGACCGGGGCGAGGACGGCGAGATCCTGCTGACCCGCGAGGGCGGCCACCACCGCCGCCGGATCGCCCACGCCGGCGGCGACGCGACCGGCGCCGAGATATCCCGCGCCCTGGTCTCCGCCGTGCGCACCGACCCGGACATCGAGCTGATCGAGCACGCGCTCGTCCTCGACCTGCTGACCGACGCCGCGGGCCACGCCGCCGGGCTGACCCTGCACGTGATGGGCGAGGGCCAGCGCGACGGCGTCGGCGCCGTCCGGGCCCGCGCGGTGGTGCTGGCCACCGGCGGCATGGGCCAGGTGTTCTCCGCCACGACCAACCCGGCGGTCTCCACCGGCGACGGCGTGGCGCTGGCGCTGCGGGCCGGCGCCGCCGTCACCGACCTGGAGTTCGTCCAGTTCCACCCCACCGTGCTCTGGCTCGGCCCGGACGCCGAGGGCCAGCAGCCGCTGGTCTCCGAGGCGGTCCGCGGCGAGGGCGCCCACCTGGTGGACGCGGACGGCGTCCGCTTCATGCTGGGGCAGCACGAGCTGGCAGAGCTCGCCCCGCGGGACATCGTCGCCAAGGCGATCACCCGGCGCATGCAGGAGCAGGGCGCCGAGCACATGTTCCTGGACGGGCGGCACTTCGGCGCCGAGATGTGGGAGCACCGCTTCCCGACCATCCTGGCCTCCTGCCGCGCGCACGGCATCGACCCGGTCACCGCGCCGATCCCGGTCGCCCCGGCCGCGCACTACGCCTCCGGCGGCATCCGCACCGACGCGCGGGGCCGCACCAGCGTCCCGGGCCTGTACGCCTGCGGCGAGGTCGCCTGCACCGGGGTGCACGGCGCCAACCGGCTGGCCTCCAACTCGCTGCTGGAGGGCCTGGTCTTCGCCGAGCGGATCGCCGCCGACCTGGCCGGCCGGCACGCGGCCGGCGACCTGCCCGAGCGCACCGTCGACGTGGCGGCCGCCCGGGCCGCGCTGCCGGTGCCGCTGCCGCCCTCCGAGGCGCGGGCGGAGGTCCAGCGGCTGATGTCGCGCGGCGCGGGCGTGCTGCGCTCGGCCGCCTCGATGGCCGACGCCGCGGCCGGACTGGCCCTGCTCGCCGAGCAGGCCCGCCACCACGTCGCCGAGGAGAAGCCGGCCGACCCCCGGGTGGAGACCTGGGAGGCCGCCAACCTGCTGCTGGTCGCCACCGCCCTGGTCGCGGCCGCCGCGCAGCGCGAGGAGACCCGCGGCTGCCACTGGCGCGAGGACTTCCCCGAGCGCGACGACGCCCACTGGCGGCGCCACCTGATCACCACCCTCGCCGCCTCCGGCGACCCCGTCAGCACCCCTGAGGAGCAGTAGAACCATGACCCACGCGCACGAGGAACTCCCCCTGGCCGACCAGGGCGGCGGCTGCGGCGACGGCTGCGCCTGCGGGGACGGCGAGGGCTACGAGACCGGCCTGGACCCGCAGCTGGCCGAGCTGCTGGAGCAGTCCGGGCTGGACCCGATCGAGGTCGAGGACATCGCCACCCTGGCGCTGGCCGAGGACCTGGCCGGCGGCGAGGACGTCACCTCGGTGGCCACCGTGCCCGCCGACGCCGTGGCGACCGCCGACTTCACCGCCCGCCAGGCCGGCGTGGTCTCCGGCCTGCGGGTCGCCGAGGCCGTCGTCTCGCTGGTCTGCGAGGAGGAGTTCGAGGTCGAGCGGCACGTCGAGGACGGCGACCGGGTCGAGGCCGGCCAGGTGCTGCTGTCCGTCCGCTCGCGCACCCGCGACCTGCTGACCGCCGAGCGCAGCGCGCTCAACCTGCTCTGCCGGCTGTCCGGCATCGCCACCGCGACCCGGGCCTGGGCGGACGCCCTGGAGGGCACCGGCGCGGTCGTCCGGGACACCCGCAAGACCACCCCGGGCCTGCGCGCGCTGGAGAAGTTCGCGGTGCGCTGCGGCGGCGGCGCCAACCACCGGATGGCGCTCTCGGACGCCGCCCTGGTGAAGGACAACCACGTGGTGGCGGCCGGCGGCGTGGCCGAGGCCTTCCGGGCCGTCCGCGCGGCCTACCCGGAGCTGCCGGTCGAGGTCGAGGTGGACACCCTGGAGCAGATCCCGCCGGTCCTGGAGGCCGGGGCGGACCTGATCCTGCTGGACAACTTCACCGTCGAGCAGCTGAAGGAGGCCGTCGCGCTGGTGGCCGGCCGGGCGAAGCTGGAGGCCTCCGGCGGACTGACCCTGGCCAGCGCGCGCGAGGTCGCCCAGACTGGTGTCGACTACCTGGCGGTGGGCGCGCTGACCCACTCCTCGCCGATCCTGGACATCGGCCTGGACCTGCGCGCCTGACCGTCAGGTCGAGCGCAGCCCCGCCCCGACTCGCAGAAAGCGTCCCCGTGCTCCTCACCATCGACGTCGGCAACACCCAGACCACGCTCGGCCTGTTCGACGGCGAGGACGTGGTGGAACACTGGCGGATCTCCACCGATCCGCGCCGCACGGCCGATGAACTGGCGGTGCTGCTGCAGGGGTTGATGGGCAACCACACCGCGGCCAAGGACGCCGTGGTGGAGGGCCTGGCGATCTGCTCCTCCGTTCCCGCCGTGCTCCACGAGCTCCGCGAGGTGACCCGCCGCTACTACGGCGACGTCCCCGCGGTGATCGTGGAGCCCGGCGTGAAGACCGGGGTGCACGTCCTGATGGACAACCCCAAGGAGGTCGGCGCGGACCGGATCGTCAACGCGCTGGCCGCCAACCACCTGTACGGCGGCCCGTGCATCGTGGTCGACTTCGGCACCGCGACCACCTTCGACGCCGTCAACGCCCGCGGCGACTACGTCGGCGGCGCGATCGCCCCCGGCATCGAGATCTCGGTCGAGGCGCTCGGCGTCCGCGGCGCCCAGCTGCGCAAGATCGAGCTGGCCCGCCCGCGCAACGTGATCGGGAAGAACACCGTCGAGGGCATGCAGTCCGGCATCCTCTACGGCTTCGCCGGGCAGGTCGACGGCCTGGTCGAGCGGATGGCCCGGGAGCTGGCCAAGGACCCGGACGACGTCCAGGTGATCGCCACCGGCGGCCTCGCCCCCCTCGTCCTCGGCGAGGCCAGCACCATCGACGTGCACGAGCCCTGGCTGACCCTGATCGGCCTGCGGCTGGTGTACGAGCGCAACCGCCCGAGCTGAGCGCCCGGCCGGACGGACGTCGGGAATTCCCCGCGACGTTACCGACAAATCGGATATTCGTCACGTAGTGTCAGCCCATGCCTACGCCACACGGATCGCGCGGCGGCATGGCCTTCAGCGCCGACGAAGTCCGCGTGCTGCGCCGAGCCCTCGCCCAAGCCCTGCACCCCGCCGTCCCCGTCCACCTCCAGGGGCCCGACCGGACGGCGCTCGCCGGGCCGGGCGCCGAGCTGTGGGCGGAGGACGTCCAGGACGCCCTGCGTCTGACCGAGGCGATCGACGAGGCCGTCCAGGAGGGCGGCCGACTGCGCGCCTTCCTGCTCGCCGACCTCGGCCGCTACCGCGCCGCGCTGCCCGGCAGCGCCGCCGGCTACCTGGAGCGCCTGGAGGAGGCGGTGACCGACGGCTACCTGCCCGGCCCCGAGGACCTCACCGCGCTGCGCGGGCTGACCCGCCAGCCCTGCGGCCACGGCGAGCGGGCCCGCCGCTCCCGGCTGGCCGGGCGCTGCCACGCGCTGGCCGAGGCCGCCGTCCGCGAACGGCTGGCGCTCACCGCCGGGCACCCGCGCCACCTGGTGGCCGTACCGAACCCCGCCGCACCACCGAGCAGTCACCCCACCCCTGTAGGAGGACGGACCACGATGAGCAGCACCGACTCCCGCGACTCCCGCCCGGAGCAGCCCGCCGCCGCGCAGACCCCGCCCCGCCCGCACCGGATGCCCACCCCGGCCGAGCTCTTCGGCCGCCGCCCCAAGCCCCCGGCCCACCCCGGCGGACCGGCCGAGCCGGCCCCGGAGGAGATCGAACTCCGCACCGGCACCGGCTGAGCCCCCCGCACCCCGGAGGGGAGACCGCACCCGCGGACTCCCCTCCGTTTCCGTGTGGCGGCTCGCTGGATCCGGGCCACCCCAGCGCGGTGATGAGCTGGGACCGCAACCCCGCCAACGACCTGGTGACGGTCGCCCTGCGCGCCGGCACCGCCGCCGCCAACGGCTGACCCGGCCGCGCGTCCGGGGGGCGGCCGTCGCCACGGTCTCCCCCCGGGCGTCATCCGGGCGCGGAGCACGGTGTACGGCTGGCTACCCTTGTGGGGTGAGCGATCAGAGCCTTGTCCCCGCGACCGACGACCTTCCCGAGCAGATGCGCGTCCGGCGCGAGAAGCTGGACCGGCTCCGGGCGGCCGGCGTCGACCCGTACCCGGTCGGTTTCCCCCGCACCAGCACCATCGCGGACCTGCGTGCCAAGCACCCGGACCTCGAACCCGACACCGCGACCGGCGAGCGCGCCGGCGTCACCGGCCGGGTGATCCTGTCCCGCACCGGCGGCAAGCTGTGCTTCGCCACCCTGCGCGACGGCACCGGCGACCTCCAGGTGATGTTCTCCCTGGACAAGCTCGGCGCCGAGCGGCTGGCCGCCTGGAAGGCCGACATCGACCTCGGCGACCAGGTCGGCGTCGAGGGCGAGGTGATCACCTCCAAGCGCGGCGAGCTGTCCGTGATGGTGGACCGCTGGGAGCTCACCGCCAAGTGCCTGCGCCCGCTGCCGGACAAGCACAAGGGCCTGACCGACCCGGAGGCCCGGGTCCGCCAGCGCTACGTCGACCTGATCGTGAACCCCGAGGCGCGCGAGATCCTGCACCTGCGCAGCAAGGTGGTCCGCTCGATCCGCCGCACCTACGAGGACCGCGGCTACATCGAGGTCGAGACCCCGATGCTCCAGCCGGTGCACGGCGGCGCCAACGCCCGCCCGTTCAAGACGCACATCAACGCGTACGACATCGACCTCTACATGCGCATCGCGCCCGAGCTCTACCTCAAGCGGCTGGTGGTCGGCGGCGCCGAGAAGGTCTTCGAGATCAACCGCAACTTCCGCAACGAGGGCGCGGACTCCACCCACAACCCGGAGTTCACCTCGCTGGAGTCGTACGAGGCCTACGGCGACTACGACACCCAGGCCGAGCTGATCCGCGCGACGATCGTCAACGCCGCCCGGGACGCCCTGGGCACCACCGTGATCAAGGGCGTGGACCCGCACGGCGTCGAGCACGAGATCGACCTCGCCGAGCCGTGGGCGGAGGTCAGCGTCTACCCGGGCATCTCCGCCCACCTGGGCGTCGAGGTCACCCCGGAGACCGGTGTCGAGGAGCTGCGCGAGCTGGCCACCGCGCACGGCATCCCGTTCGAGAAGAACTGGGGCCACGGTCAGATCGTGCTGGAGATGGTCGAGCGCCTGCTGGAGGAGAACGCCGTCCGGCCGACCTTCATCAAGGACTACCCGACCGAGGTCTCCCCGCTGACCCGCCAGCACCGCTCGATCGCGGGCGTGGCCGAGAAGTGGGACCTGGTGATCTTCGGCACCGAGATCGGCACCGCCTACTCCGAGCTGGTCGACCCGGTCGAGCAGCGCGCCCGCCTCACCGCGCAGTCCCTGCTGGCGGCCGGCGGCGACGTCGAGGCGATGCAGGTCGACGAGGACTTCCTGCGCGCCCTGGAGTACGCGATGCCCCCGACCGGTGGCCTCGGCCTCGGCGTGGACCGCCTGATCATGCTGCTGACCGGCAAGAACATCCGGGAGACCGTGCTCTTCCCGCTGGTGAAGCCGGAGCCGAAGGCTTCCGCCGCGACGGCGGAGAAGACCGAGGAGGAGTGACCTGATGGACTACGTCAGCGCGATCGTGCCGCCGCTGGTCATGGCGATCGGCTTCGGGTTCCTGGTGCGGGCCATCATCCGCAGCCAGGGCGGGGCCCAGAAGGCCAAGGAAGACATCGACTGATCCGGCTGACGCCGGCCGCCGCCGTCGGCCGCCCGGAACCACCCGCGCCGCCATTCCCGATTCCCGGGGGTGGCGGCGCGCCGGTTTGGCGCACTTCACAAGATTTGCCCCATTCACTCCCTATCCTGGCGGCACTATGGTCCGGCAACTCGGCGAACTTGAGAACGCCATCATGACCCGGGTGTGGCGGTGGAACCGACCGGTGACGGTTCGCGAGGTTCTCCTGGATCTGCAGTCGGAACGCGAAATCGCGTACACCACGGTGATGACCGTCCTGGACAAGCTGCACAGAAAGGGCTGGTTGCGCCGCGAGCGGGTCGGCCGGGCCTATCGATATGAACCGGTCTCCTCGCGTGAGGCGTACACGGCGGCTCTGATGAACGACGCCTGGGCCACCGGTGACAATCCCGCGGCGGCACTGGTGCACTTCTTCGGCCTGATGTCGCCGGAGCAGCGCGAGGCACTCCGGGACGCCTTGCGGGTGGCGGCGTTGTTCCCGGCGGATCCGGCGGCGGATCCCACCGCCGCGGATTCCCCCGGGGACGGCCCGGATACCGGCGGAGCGGATACCGGGGAGACCACGCCCGGCGCGACGCGATAACGTCCCGCCATGGAGGTCACCATCCGCCGCGCGCGGACCACGGACGTACGGGCCGTACGCGGGCTCATCGACGCCTACTCGCGCGACGGCATTCTGCTCGACAAGCCCACAGTCACACTGTTCGAATCCGTCCAGGAGTTCTGGGTCGCGGAACGCGACGACAACGGCGTGGTGGTGGCCTGCGGCGCCCTGCACGTGATGTGGGAGGACCTCGCCGAGGTCCGCACCCTGGCGGTGCATCCGTCCTGCCGGGGCTTCGGGATCGGGCATCTGCTCCTGGAGAAGCTGGTGCAGACCGCGCGCTGGCTGGGCGTCCGTCGGATTTTCTGCTTGACGTTCGAGGTGCCGTTCTTCACGAAACACGGTTTCGTCGAGATCGGGGAGCTTCAGGAAACCGATGATGGTACGACAGACCCGGCGGCGATCGCTACGGATGTCTATGAGGAACTTCTCCGCTCGTACGATGAAGGTGTCGCCGAGTTCCTCGACCTGGAGCGGGTGAAGCCCAACACACTGGGCAACTCGCGCATGCTGCTGCACCTCTGAGCGGCTCCGAGCCGGTCAAGGGTTTGTGTTTTCCGGAGAAAGGCGCTTTCCTTTCCTTAGGCAATGGGTCGTTTAGCGGAAAGGGAAGCCCGTGGCACAGAGGGTGCAGGTCATTCTTGAAGACGATCTCGATGGCGGTTCGGCGGACGAGACGGTGACGTTCGCGCTGGACGGCGTTGCCTACGAGATCGACCTGAAGAGCGCCAACGCGGACAAGCTCCGCGGTCTGCTGGCGCCCTACCTGGAGAAGGGCCGCAAGCAGAGCGGCCGGCTCGCCGGCGCCCGTCGTCCGGGCCGCGGCCCCGCGACGCGTCCGGCCGGCAGCGCTCCCGACACCGCGAAGATCCGCGCGTGGGCCAAGGAGCAGGGCATGGACGTCAACGACCGCGGCCGGGTGCCGAGCACCGTCCGCGAGGCCTACGACAAGGCCAACGCGTCCTGACCCCGGCGCCACCGGCCCGCCGGAGCGGATGCGGGGCCCCGGCGGCCGCCCACGGCGCCGACGACACACGCGCGGGGCGCGGAGGGAACACCTCCGCGCCCCGCGGCGCACGCCCGGACGACCGCGGTACCCCCGGTGCCGGGCGCCGCACCGGCCCGACCGGCCGGGGCGGCGGCGGACTCGGGCGGCGGAACAATCACGAGCTGTGCAACGCTGTAAGGGCGGAGCGGTAACGCGGACACCCCGGGATGGCCTACGACCGGCCCGGTCACCGTTGAACCACCGCCACCGCGGCCCGACTTCTCGCCAGGCGAACACCGCCACCGCGGAAACTGCGCGAGAACCGCCCCGATACCGGGTATGAATGCAGGTGGACGGGTTCTTCGGCCCGTCCAGGGGCAGCATGTGCGACCGGCCGGTGAGGGTCCGGCTGCGCCCCGGCGGCTCTTGTTCGCCGATGGCGTAGCGGATTCCGGTGCATCCGGCCCACCTGTGGGAACACCGATTCCCAGCATCAGGTTGGGATTGGTGTCGGCTGGTCGCGCAGCATCTCGCTCCTCTACCGGGGAGTGAATCCGTGGGCCGCGCCGCTGAGCGGGACTAGCATGCGGAAGGACAGGGCGGGGACGGACCCCGAACTGCCCGACCGCTCTGAGGAGCGATAAACGATGTTCGAGAGGTTCACCGACCGCGCGCGGCGGGTTGTCGTCCTGGCTCAGGAAGAAGCCCGGATGCTCAACCACAACTACATCGGCACCGAGCACATCCTCCTGGGTCTGATCCACGAGGGCGAGGGCGTCGCCGCCAAGGCCCTGGAGAGCCTCGGGATTTCCCTTGAGGCCGTGCGCCAGCAGGTCGAGGAGATCATCGGCCAGGGCCAGCAGGCCCCGTCCGGTCACATTCCCTTCACCCCCCGGGCGAAGAAGGTCCTGGAGCTGTCGCTCCGGGAGGCCCTGCAGCTCGGCCACAACTACATCGGCACCGAGCACATCCTGCTCGGCCTGATCCGCGAGGGCGAGGGCGTCGCCGCCCAGGTCCTGGTGAAGCTGGGCGCCGACCTCAACCGGGTGCGCCAGCAGGTCATCCAGCTGCTCTCCGGTTACCAGACCAGCGGCGGCAAGGAGTCGGCCACGGCCGGCGGGCCCGCCGAGGGCACCCCGTCGACCTCGCTGGTCCTGGACCAGTTCGGGCGCAACCTCACCCAGGCCGCCCGCGAGGCCAAGCTCGACCCGGTCATCGGGCGCGAGAAGGAGATCGAGCGGGTCATGCAGGTGCTGTCCCGCCGCACCAAGAACAACCCGGTCCTGATCGGTGAGCCCGGCGTCGGCAAGACCGCCGTGGTCGAGGGCCTGGCGCAGGCGATCGTCAAGGGCGAGGTCCCGGAGACGCTCAAGGACAAGCAGCTCTACACGCTGGACCTGGGCGCCCTGGTGGCCGGCTCGCGCTACCGCGGTGACTTCGAGGAGCGCCTGAAGAAGGTCCTCAAGGAGATCCGCACCCGCGGCGACATCATCCTGTTCATCGACGAGCTGCACACCCTGGTCGGCGCGGGCGCCGCCGAGGGCGCCATCGACGCCGCCAGCATCCTCAAGCCGATGCTGGCCCGCGGCGAGCTGCAGACCATCGGTGCCACCACGCTGGACGAGTACCGCAAGCACCTGGAGAAGGACGCCGCGCTGGAGCGCCGCTTCCAGCCGATCCAGGTCGCCGAGCCCTCGCTGCCGCACACCATCGAGATCCTCAAGGGTCTGCGCGACCGCTACGAGGCCCACCACCGGGTCTCCATCACGGACGCCGCCCTGGTCGCCGCCGCCACCCTGGCCGACCGGTACATCTCGGACCGCTTCCTGCCGGACAAGGCGATCGACCTGATCGACGAGGCCGGCTCCCGAATGCGCATCCGCCGGATGACCGCGCCGCCGGACCTGCGCGAGTTCGACGAGAAGATCGCCGACGTCCGCCGCGAGAAGGAGAGCGCGATCGACGCGCAGGACTTCGAGAAGGCCGCGTCCCTGCGCGACGACGAGAAGCAGCTCCTGCAGGCCAAGGCCAAGCGCGAGAAGGAGTGGAAGGCCGGCGACATGGACGTCGTCGCGGAGGTCAACGAGGAGCTCATCGCCGAGGTCCTGGCCACCGCCACCGGCATCCCGGTCTTCAAGCTCACCGAGGAGGAGACCTCCCGTCTGCTCCGCATGGAGGACGAGCTGCACAAGCGCGTCATCGGCCAGAAGGACGCCATCAAGGCGCTCTCCCAGGCCATCCGACGCACCCGTGCGGGCCTCAAGGACCCGAAGCGCCCCGGCGGTTCGTTCATCTTCGCCGGCCCGTCCGGCGTCGGTAAGACCGAACTGTCCAAGACGCTCGCCGAGTTCCTCTTCGGCGACGAGGACGCGCTGATCGCGCTCGACATGTCCGAGTTCTCCGAGAAGCACACCGTCTCCCGGCTGTTCGGCTCCCCGCCCGGATACGTGGGCTACGAGGAGGGCGGCCAGCTGACCGAGAAGGTCCGCCGCAAGCCGTTCTCGGTCGTCCTCTTCGACGAGGTCGAGAAGGCCCACCCGGACATCTTCAACTCGCTGCTGCAGATCCTGGAGGACGGTCGCCTGACCGACTCCCAGGGCCGCGTGGTCGACTTCAAGAACACCGTCATCATCATGACGACCAACCTCGGCACCCGGGACATCTCCAAGGGCTTCAACCTGGGCTTCGCGGCCACGGGTGACACCCAGACCGGGTACGAGCGGATGAAGGCGAAGGTCGGCGAGGAGCTCAAGCAGCACTTCCGCCCCGAGTTCCTGAACCGCGTCGACGACATCGTGGTGTTCCACCAGCTGTCCGAGGACGACATCATCCAGATCGTCGACCTGATGATCGCCAAGGTGGACGAGCGGCTCAAGGACAAGGACATGGGCCTGGAGCTCAGCGTCGAGGCCAAGAAGCTGCTCGCCAAGCGCGGTTACGACCCGATCCTGGGTGCCCGTCCGCTGCGCCGCACCATCCAGCGCGAGATCGAGGACCACCTCTCCGAGAAGATCCTCTTCGGCGAGCTGCGGGCCGGCCACATCGTGGTCGTCGACGTGGACGGCGAGGGCAAGGACGCCAAGTTCACCTTCCGCGGCGAGGAGAAGTCGGCCGTCGCGGACACCCCGGCCGAGGTCGCTTCGTCCGGTCCGGACCTGACGAAGTAGCGGCAACTTTTACACAGACAACTTCACAGCCACCGAGCCCCCGGCGTCCGCGCCGGGGGCTCGGTGCGTTCCCGGCTCCCGCACCCGGCCCGGACCTGGGCTTTTCCGACGGGCCATCAGCTGACGTGAAATCGGCGAGCATAGCGCCGTGCCCATGTCAGGGTCAAGGTCTATCTTTTCCCGCCCCACTTCGGTCAAATGACGTCCACCTGTCTTTCATATTGGTTTACCGGGCCTTGGCCAAGAGTCGGCTCGGTCGGGGAGGGCGTCACAACGTTGAAGACCACCAGGAGAGTCGCTGCGGTCACCACCGCCGCGGCGGTCATAGTCACGCTCGGCGCGGGTCTGCTCCCGAGCAGCGCCGTCGCGGCCGGCTCGGCACCGGTCCCGAGGGACCCCGCCGACGCCGTCCAGTCCGTCACCACCGAGCACAACATCCCGGGCCCGCTGACCGCCAAGGTCGACGCCGAGAAGAAGGCTGCCACCGAGCAGCTGCTCAACGGCACCGCCCAGGTCGAGCAGCACAACGGCAGCACCAGCGTGAAGCTCGGCAAGGACAAGTACGTCGAGCTCGCCCGTGAGCGCACGGACAAGATCTTCACGATCCTGGTCGACTTCGGCGACCAGGTCGACAACACCACCAAGACCGCCGACGGCAAGATCAAGTACGGCGGCGACCCCGGCCCCAAGCACAACGAGATCGCGGCGCCGGACCGGGCCACGAACAACTCGACCGCCTGGCAGGCCGATTACAACCAGCAGCACTACCAGGACCTCTACTTCAGCAAGGACAAGCCCTCGCTGAAGACCTTCTACGAGAAGCAGTCCTCGGGCCGCTACTCGGTCGACGGCGTGGTCTCGGACTGGGTCCGGGTGCCGTGGAACGAGGCCCGGTACGGCTCCGACTACTGCGGCTCCAACGTGTGCTCCAGCGCCCAGGACCTGATCCGCGACGCCGTCGACATCTGGTACAAGGACCAGGTGGCGAAGGGTCAGTCCAAGGAGCAGATCAAGGCGACGCTGGCCTCGTACGACCAGTGGGACCGCTACGGCTCGCACCACGACGGGAACTTCAACCAGCCCGACGGGTACATCGACCACTTCCAGATCGTGCACGCCGGTGAGGACAAGTCGGCCGGTGGCGGCAAGCAGGGCAGCAAGGCCCTGTGGGCGCACCGCTCGTACGTCTACGGCAACCTGACCGGCCAGGCCGGTCCGGACAACAACAAGCTCGGCGGCGTCCAGGTCGGTGACTCCGGCTTCTGGATCGGCGACTACACGATGCAGCCGGAGAACGGCGGCCTCGGCGTCTTCGCCCACGAGTACGGCCACGACCTCGGTCTGCCGGACCTCTACGACACCGCGGGCAAGGGCATCGACAACTCGGTCGGCTTCTGGTCGCTGATGTCCTCCGGCTCCTGGCTCGGCGAGGGCAAGGACAGCATCGGCGACATGCCGAACGACCTCGACGCCTGGAGCAAGTACCAGCTCGGCTGGCTGAAGGCCGACCGCGCCAAGGCGGGTACCGAGTCGACCCACCACATCGGCCCGGTCGAGTACAACACCAACCTGCCGCAGGCGCTCATCGTCGACCTGCCGAAGAAGAGCATCACCACCGACATCAACAAGCCCTTCGGGGGCAACAGCGAGTGGTGGAGCGGCAGCGCCGACAACCTGAACGTCACGCTGACCCGGGACATCGACCTGACCGGCAGGACCAAGGCCAGCATCAACGCCAAGGCCTGGTACGAGCTGGAGCAGGACTTCGACTACGCCTTCGGTGAGGTCTCGACCGACGGCGGCAAGAACTGGACCGTGGTGGACGGCACCTGGAACGGCGCCGCCCTGCCCAAGGAGAACGGCCGCCCGGCCCTCAGCGGCCTGACCGCCGCCTGGGGCGACCTGTCGTTCAACCTGGACGCCTACGCCGGCAAGAAGATCCAGTTCCGCTACCACAACACCACCGACGGCGGCCTGCACTACCGCGGCTTCGCGGTGGACAACATCGCGGTCGTCGCCGACGGCACCACGGTGTTCAGCGACGACGTGGAGAACGGCGACAACGGCTGGACCGCCGCCGGCTTCACCCGCTTCGGCGGCTCGTACACCAAGGACTACGCGCAGTACTACATCGCGGAGAACAAGCAGTACGTGTCGTTCGACCAGACCCTGAAGACCGGCCCGTACAACTTCGGTTCCGCCGCCAAGCCGAACTGGGTCGAGCACTACTCGTACCAGCCCGGCCTGCTGATCTGGTACTGGGACGAGTCGCAGACCGACAACAACGTCAGCGCCCACCCGGGCCACGGCCTGGTGCTGCCGGTCGACTCGCACCCGACCCCGATCAAGTGGTCCGACGGCACCCTGATGCGTCCGCGCATGCAGGGCTTCGACTCGACCTTCGGTTCGCGCCGCGTCCCGGCGCTGACCCTGCACAAGGCCGACGTCGAGACCGTCATCCCGAAGTCCAAGGGCGTCGACGAGTTCAACGACCTGAAGTCCTGGTGGTCGAAGGACAACCCGTACGCCGGTGTCGACGTCCCGAAGACGGGCACCAGCATCGAGGTCGAGAACGAGTCCGCGAACTACCTGGAGACCTGGATCCGGGTCCGCCCGGTCGACAACTGATCGCACCCCGTGTGACGACAGCTTGATCCGAGCCTCCACGTCCGGCCCGTCCCCGCTCAGCGCGGGGGCGGGCCGGCCGCTTTCCGGCCGTTCCACGGGGCTTCAAACCAGGCCCGCGGGTGGCGATCGTCACAGCGGTTCACGGCGGTACGACCGGGCCTAGTAGTCGGTCGGGCGGAGCTCCGGATCGGGCCGGGCCGGGCGCGGGCGATCCGATCGCATGATCATTACTCCGTCGGCTTGAATATCCGGCGCCCCGATGACTACACGCCGTAGTACGTCACGGCTTTTGGGACTCCGCTCGGTGACCGTTACACCTGAGTGGTCCCCCGCTCAGCAAAGCGCCCGATCGGGCGCTTCGTGCTGTCCCCGTACAACCGTGAGGTACGCCGGCGATGTCCACCGTTCCGCCCGTGAGGCCGGCCCTGCGCCGGCTCGCCGTCCGTGCGACGGCCCAGGCGGCCGTCTGGCAGCCGCGGATCGGCCAGGCCGTCCGCAGCCGTGCCGTGCCGCCGCTGCGTCTGCTCACCACCCCCCGGCACGCCACCCTGCCGGGCAGCCGGCAGCGCACCGAGCGCGACCACGCGATGGCCTCGGCCGGGGCGGCCGCGGTACTGCTGGCGGGCGTGCTGCTGGTGGCCTCGCCGGGCAGCGCCTCCGCGCAGACCGTGCTGCCGACCACCCCGGGCAGTTCGGCCTTCACCGCCCCGCAGGCCGAGGTGCCCAACCCGGGCCTGGTGCAGGTCGCCGGCCCCAGCCCGTACAAGCTCCCGGACGACGCCGCCTCGGCGCAGGTGTTCGTGGCGGTCGCCCCCAACCTGCTGCCGCTCGCCCCGCCGGCGCCCGAGCCCGGGACCGCCGACCCGGGGGCCCCGGACGCCCCGGCGGCGGCCCCGCAGCCGGAGGCCGCCCCGGCACCGGCCCCGGCGCCCGAGCCGGACTGGTCGGCGCCGGTGCCGGACGCGCCGACCAGCAATCCGTTCGGGGTGCCCAACCGCTCGTACGCCGCCGGGTACCACACCGGGGTGGACTTCGCGGTGTCCCCGGGCACGCCGGTGCTGGCGGTCGGCGACGGGACGGTGGTGTCGGCCGGCTGGGACGGCGCCTACGGCAAGGAGGTCGTCCTGCGGCTCGCGGACGGGCACTTCGCCCAGTACGCCCACCTGTCCGGGCTGTCCGTCTCGGCGGGCCAGCAGGTGTCGGCGGGCCAGCGGATCGGGCTGTCCGGGAACACCGGCAACTCCACCGGGCCGCACCTGCACTTCGAGATCCGCACCAGCAACCGCTACGGCGCGGTGGTCAACCCGATCGCGTACCTGTCCGCGCACGGCGTCTCGGCGTTCTAGGGCGTCTCCACCGGTCCGCCCCGGCTCGGCGCGGACCGGTGGAGACGCCCCGGCGGCCGTGGTTCAGCCGGCGTCGTGGGCCGGCCGGCCGATCCGGCCGCTGATCTCCAGCGCGATCTCCCGGGCCGCGTCGAGCGCCTCGTCCAGCTCGGCGTGCGACACCTTCTCGCCCCACACGTTCACGGGCTCGCCGTGCTCCGCGGCGTCCTGCTTGAGCAGGAAGAACGCCGAGTGGGCGGTGAACAGCGCCATGGTGGCCCGCAGCCGGTCGCGGAACCCCGCGTCCGGCCCGTGCACCAGCTGCATCATGGTGATCACGCGCTCCCGGAAGGCCAGCCCGGCCGGGGACTCGCGCAGCGCGGGCTGGTTCTCGTGGAAGAAGCGCAGCAGCGGGGCCCGCTCGGGCATCCCGTCCGCGTAACGGCGGATCAGCTCGTCGCGCATCTCCGGGCTCCAGGTCTGCTCCCGGCCCCACGCGATGATCTCGTCGATCGGCGCGGCCATCCGCTCGACGATGCCCAGGACGATGTCGTCCTTGGTCTTGAAGTGGTAGTAGAGCGCGGCCTTGGTGACGCCGAGGCGGTCGGCGATCTCGCGCAGCGAGGTCTGCTCGTAGCCCTGCTCCGAGAAGAGCTCCAACGACACCTCGATGATGCGAGCCCGGGTGTCGCTGCGGGGACTGTGCGGAGTGCCCATGCCTGCCTCATGACTGCGTCGGTGACTACCGCGGACCCCCGGGTGGCGTCCGCCTCGGGCCCATTCTCCCTGCCCAGAGGGCCGGTCGGAAAACTGGCTTGACGACCGGCTAGGAAACAACTTACCGTGCCGACGATCGATAAACTAGCCGGGCGTCAAGTAAGTGAGCCGTCGCACGGCACGATGCCTGTCCGAAACACCCCTCCGGGAGACCCCACCCCATGTCACAGTCCAAGACCGCCGGCCCGGTACCGGAGGACAAGACGGCCGAGGAGGAACAGCCGCGGTCACCCCGCGAGATCCGCCTCGTGATGGTCGGCTTGGTCGTCACCATGCTGCTGGCCATGCTCGACAACCTGATCGTCGGCACCGCGATGCCGACCATCGTCGGCGACCTCGGCGGCGCCGAGCACCGGTCCTGGGTGGTCACCGCCTACACCCTGACCACCGCCGCCTCCACCCCGATCTGGGGCAAGCTCGGCGACATGTACGGCCGCAAGGGCAGCTTCCTCACCTCGATCGTGATCTTCCTGGTGGGCTCGGCGCTGTCCGGCCTCTCGCAGAACATGACCGAGCTGATCGGTTTCCGTGCCGTCCAGGGCCTCGGCGCCGGCGGTCTGATGGTCGGCGTCATGTCGATCATGGGCGCCCTCGTCGCGCCGCGTGACCGCGGCAAGTACCAGGGCATGTTCGCCGCCGTGATGGCCCTCGCCACCGTCGGTGGCCCGCTGGTCGGCGGCTTCATCACCGACCACCTGAGCTGGCACTGGACCTTCTACATCAACCTGCCGCTCGGTGTGATCGCGCTCGCGGTCGTCATCGTCACCCTGAAGCTGCCGAAGGTCCGCAGCACCGCCCGGGTCGACTACCTGGGCGCGCTCCTGCTCACCACTGGCATCACCTCGCTCGTCCTGCTGACCACCTGGGGCGGCCAGCAGTACGCCTGGGGCTCCAAGCAGATCCTCGGCCTGGCCGCGCTCTCCGTCGCCTCGCTGATCGCGTTCTGCTACGTCGAGCAGCGCGCCCAGGAGCCGATGCTGCCGCTGAGCCTGTTCAAGAACCTGAACTTCACCCTGGTCTCGATCATCGGCTTCATCGTCGGCTTCGTGATGTTCGGCTCGACCTTCTTCCTGCCGTTCTACCAGCAGATCGTCCAGGGAGCCTCGGCGACCAACTCCGGCCTGCTGCTGATGCCGCTGATGTTCGGCATGCTGGTCGTCTCGCTGGTGGTCGGCCAGGCCGTCACCAGGACCGGCAAGTACCGGATATACCCGATCATCGGCACCGTCGTGATGACCGGCGGCCTGGTCCTGCTCTCCACGATGGGCATCGGGACCAGCAGCTTCACCTCGGGCTGCTGGATGGTCGTGCTGGGCGCGGGCATGGGCTTCCTGATGCAGATCACCATGCTGGTGGCCCAGAACAGCGTGGAGCTCAAGGACATGGGCGTGGCCAGCTCCACCGCCACCCTGTTCCGCACCATCGGCGGTTCCTTCGGTGTCGCGCTGTTCGGCGCCCTGTTCAACAACCGGGTGACGGACACCATGACCTCCCGGCTGGGCGCCCAGGCCACGGCCGGCGGGGCGAAGGACCCGGGCGAGATGAGCCCGGCCGAGCTGCGCAAGCTGCCCGAGGGCATCCAGGACGCCTTCCACCACGCGGTGTCCAACGGCATCCACACCGTCTTCCTGTGGGGCGCCGGGGTGGCCGTGATCGCCATCGCCGCCGCGGTGTTCCTGCGCGAGGTGCCGCTGCGCGGCACCGGCAAGGGCGAGAAGCCGGCCGAGGCCTCGCTGGAGGCGGCGGCCGTCTGACGACCGCCCGCCGACACACGGCGCCCCCGGGAGGCTTCGAGCCTTCCGGGGGCGCCGTCGTCGTGCGGGGTGCTTCGGGGTGCCGCGGCGGGCTGCGGGCTACTGCGGCAGGCGGTAGACGCCCTGCTCGACCGGTTCGACCAGGCCGTCGGCGACCAGGCCGTCCAGTGCCCGGGCCCGCTGCACCGCGTCCGGCCAGACCGCGTCCAGCCGGGCCTGCGGCACCGTGCCGTGCGCCTCGCGCAGCACCGCGAGCAGCTTGCCGCGCACCTGGCGGTCCGTGCCCTCGTAGGTCTGGCCGCGCCGGGCCGGGCCCTCGTACGGCGGGCGGCCGGCCCGCTGCCAGGCGCAGACCGTGAACAGCGGGCAGTCACCGCACTCCGGGCCGCGCGCGGTGCAGACCAGCGCACCCAGCTCCATCACACCGACCGCCCAGGTGGCGGCCGTCGCGGCGTCGTCGGGCAGCAGCGCGGTCGCGGTGCGGCGCTCGGCGGCGGTGGTCGCCGTGGCCGGGTACTCGACGCCGGTCACCGCGCGGGCGAACACCCGGCGGACGTTGGTGTCCAGCACCACGTGCCGCTGGCGGAAGGCGAAGGAGGCGACCGCGGCGGCGGTGTACTCCCCCACCCCGGGCAGCGAGAGCAGCGTGGCGTGGTCGTCCGGGACCTCGCCGCCGTGCTCCTCGGTGATCGCGACGGCCGCCGCGTGCAAGCGGAGCGCACGGCGCGGGTAGCCCAGTCGGCCCCACATCCGGACCGCCTCGCCGGACGCCTCGGCGGCGAGGGCGGCGGGGGTGGGCCAGCGGGTCATCCAGGCCTGCCAGGCGGGCAGCACCCGCTTCACCGGGGTCTGCTGGAGCATGAACTCGCTCACCATGACCGCCCACGGCGTCGCGTCGGGGGTCCGCCAGGGCAGGTCGCGCTTGCTCGCCTCGTACCAGTCGATGACGGTCGAGTGCAGCAGCGGCAGGGGCAGGGGCGGCGCGGGGGCGGCTTCGGCAGCGGTGATGGCAGTCATGGCCCTTCGATCCTCCCACGGTCGCGGATCCGACCGAAGTGGAGGCGGGCGATCCGGATCGACCGGATTTCACCCGAAAACCGGGGTACGCGGGCTCCCCCGAACGGATCAAATGGCGGATCATGTGAAAGAAGGGGCGACTGTGCGGTGTTGGTGAGTCAATCGCCACACGCCGTCCCATAGAGTTTGGTCGTGCCCTCTCTGCGTCAACCCGTGGGACCGCTGCCGGCCTCGATCTACTGGCGTCGGCGCATCGTCGTGCTCGCCGCCGTCGCGGCGGTCGTCGCGCTGATCGCCTGGCTGATGACCGATCAGGGCGGAGGCGGTGACGACGGCTCACAGAGCAAGGCCGCCCAGGCCGTCCCGTCCCAGAGCCAGACGCCCGCCCAGACGATCACGCCGGGCGCCTCGCCGAGCGGCCCCGCCGCGCACCCGGCCACCGGTGGCACCACCGGCGGCGGACCGGTGGCCAGCGGCGGCGGCAGCGAGGTCGGCCTCAGCGGTGGCGGCAGCGGCGGCGCGGGTGGCACGGGCGGCTCCGGCGGCGGCTCGACCGGTGGTTCGGGCGGTGCGGGCGGATCCGGTGGCTCGACCGGCGGGGCCGGCGGCACCGGCGGTTCCGGTGGCGGCGCCCCGGCGGTGAACACCGCCGAGGTGATGGCGCTTCCGGTCTGCTCCTCCTCCCAGGTCGCCCTGGAGCTGGCCGGCACCCAGAACTCGTACCAGCCCAAGGACAAGCCCAAGCTGTCCCTGACGGTCAAGAACTCCTCCGGCGCCAACTGCCGGGTGGACCTGGGCCGCACCGCCTCCGTGATCACGGTCAGCAGCGGCGGCAACAACGACCGGGTCTGGTCCTCCGGTGACTGCCCGCCCGACAAGGGCAACATCTGGGTGCAGATCCCGGCGAACGGCAGCCAGACCGAGACCTTCACCTGGGACCGCAGCCGCAGCAAGCCGCAGTGCGCGACCACCGCCGACCAGACGGCGCCGGCCAACGGGACGTACGTGGTGCTCGCCGAGCTCACCGGGCTCTCCGGGGACAAGGTGTCGGCCCGGACCTCGATCCGCCTGGACAACTGAGCCGCTGTCAGCTCCCTCGGAGCCCCCGACCGCCGGGCGGTCGGGGGCTCCGGCGTTCCCGGGGCGGCGCTGCGGGCGGGGTGCGGCGTGGTCGGGCGGGGTGCGGGCGGGGTGCGGTGCGGGCAGGCGGCTGCGGTGCGCGCGGACGTGGAACGGCCCCCGGGGAAGCGTTTCTCCGGGGGCCGTCGGGTCCGTCGCGCGTCCGGTCAGACGTAGCGCTCCAGGATGGACGATTCGGCGAGCCGGGACAGGCCCTCGCGGACCGAGCGGGCCCGGGTCTCGCCGACGCCCTCGACCGTCTGGAGGTCGTCGATGCTGGCGGCGAGCAGCTTCTGGAGGCCGCCGAAGTGCTCGACCAGGCGCTCTATCACCGTGTTGGGCAGCCGCGGGATCTTCGCCAGCAGGCGGTAGCCGCGCGGGGAGACGGCGGAGTCCAGCGACTCCGGCGAGCCGGAGTAGCCGAGCGCCTTGGCGACCGTCTGGAGGTCCAGCAGTTCGGCGTGGGTGAGCGCCTCCAGGTCGGCCAGCACCTCGGTGACCGTCCGGCCCTTCTTGGCGGCGCGCTCCGGGAAGTAGTCCCGGGCGACCAGTTCGCGCTCCGGCTCCACGCCCGCGATCAGCTCGTCCAGCTGGAGCGAGAGCAGGCGGCCGTCGATGCCGAGCTCCAGCACGTAGCCGGCGATCTCGGTGGCGATCAGCCGGACCATCTCCAGGCGCTGGGCCACGGCGGTGACGTCCCGGACCGTCACCAGGTCCTCGATCTCCAGGGCGGAGAGCGTGCCGGCCACCTCGTCCAGGCGCAGCTTGTAGCGTTCCAGGGTGGCCAGCGCCTGGTTGGCGCGGGAGAGGACGGTGGTGGAGTCCTCCAGCACCCGGCGGGTGCCGTTGACGTACATGGCGATCAGCCGCATCGAGTGCGAGACCGCGACCACCGGGTACCCCGTCTGCCGGTTGACCCGCTCCGCGGTGCGGTGCCGGGTGCCGGTCTCGTCGGTGGGGATGGTGGAGTCCGGCATCAGGTGGACGCCGGCCCGGACGATCTTGGTGATGTCCTTGTCCAGCACCACGGCGCCGTCGAGCTTGCACAGCTCGCGCAGGCGGGTCGCGCTGAACTCGACGTCCAGCACGAAGCCGCCGGTGCACAGGGACTCGACGGTCTTGTCGAAGCCCAGCACGATCAGGCCGCCGGTGTTGGCCCGCAGGACCCGTTCCAGGCCGTCACGAAGCGCGGTACCGGGCGCGATGGCGGTGAGGGAGGCCCGCAGCAGGGCCTCCTCACGGGAGGCCTTGTCCGCCCCCCGGTCGCTGGCTGCCACGTGACTCCTCCGGTCGACCCCGTGCCGCGCGCCTCGCGCCGTGCGCCGGTCCGCGGTCTGTTGCTCTGTCGCTCAGTACCGCTTCGGTACTGCCTTCTGGCCAATGAGACTGGGGAAAGTCTAACTGCGTGCGGCTTCGGCAGGGCTTGGGTCAGTGCAGTTCGTCGGAGTCGAGCGGCTCCCAGCCGTCCATCAGCTCGTCCGGGTACGCCGGGACCCTGGCCGCGCGGGGCGCCGGCGGGGCCGACGGAGCCTCAGCACGCCCGCCCGTACGGGCCTCGGCACGCCCCTCGGTGCGGCCCTCGGCGCGCGGCTTGGCGGCCGCCCGGCGGCGGCCCGGGATGGCCCGCAGCGCCTCGCCGATGTCGGCCACCTCGACCACCTTCATGCCCGGCGGCACCTTGCCCGGGTCCGGCGGGACCAGGGCGTGGGTGAAGCCCAGCCGGTGCGCCTCAGCGAGCCGGCGCTGCACACCCGTCACCCGCCGCACCTCGCCCGCCAGGCCGACCTCGCCGATCGCCACCAGGTTGCTGGGCAGCGGGGTGTCGGTGGAGGAGCTGGCCACCGCGAGCGCGACCGCGAGGTCCGCGGAGGGCTCCGTCAGCTTCACCCCGCCGACCGTCGCGGTGTAGATGTCCTGCTTGCCGAGCTTCACCCCGCCGTGCCGCTCGACCACGGCCAGGATCATCGCGATCCGCGGCGACTCCAGGCCCGAGGTGGTGCGCCGCGGGGAGGGGATCTGCGAATCCACCATCAGCGCCTGCACCTCGGCCACCAGCGGGCGCTTGCCCTCCAGGGTGACGGTCAGGCAGGTGCCCGGGACGGGCTTGTCACGCCTGGTCAGGAAGAGGCCGGACGGATCGGCCAGGCCGACGATGCCCTCGTCGTGCAGCTCGAAGCAGCCCACCTCGTCGGTGGCGCCGTAACGGTTCTTGACCCCGCGGATGAGCCGGAGCCGGGCGTGCCGGTCGCCCTCGAAGCTCAGCACCACGTCCACCAGGTGCTCCAGCAGGCGCGGACCGGCGATCTGGCCGTCCTTGGTGACGTGGCCGACCAGCAGGGTCGCCATGCCGCGCTCCTTGGACGCCCGGATCAGCGCGCCGGCCACCTCGCGGACCTGGGCCGGGCCGCCGGGGGCGCCGTCCAGCTCGGCGGAGGCGATGGTCTGCACCGAGTCCAGGATCAGCAGGCCGGGGTTGACCGCCTCGATGTGCCCGAGGACCGCGCCGAGGTCCTGCTCGGCGGCGAGGTAGAGGTGGTCGGAGAGGGCGTTGATCCGGTCGGCGCGCAGCCGGACCTGGCCGGCCGACTCCTCGCCGGTGACGTAGAGCGTGCGGTGCCGGTCGGTGGCCGCCTTGGCGGCGACGTCCAGCAGCAGGGTGGACTTGCCGACGCCGGGCTCGCCGGCCAGCAGCACCACCGCGCCGGGGACCAGGCCGCCGCCGAGCACCCGGTCCAGCTCCGGCACGCCCGTCGAGCGGGCCGTCGCGACCTGGCCGTCCACCTGGCCGATCGGGCGGGCGGGCGCGCTGACCGGGCCGGCCGCCGTGGTGCGGATCGGCACCGCGCCGTACTCCTCGACCGTGCCCCAGGCGTTGCACTCCGGGCAGCGGCCGACCCACTTGGGCAGCTGGTTGCCGCACTCGGTGCAGCGGTAGGCCGGGCGCGGCTTGGCGGTGGTCTTGGAACGCGGAGGCATGCGGCCCACGGTAGCGGGTGGGTGTGACACCCGGGCCCGGCTCCGGGGTGCGGCGCGCGCCCACACAGATGGGCGATGTTGTTACCCGAAAGAAGTACATACGCGGTGAATGGCGGGGACGGGCGGCCGGGTGCTCCTACCGTCGGACGGGTGACAACGCGAACTGTTGGGCCCGTCGGGGCGCCGGCCGCCGTGCTCGCGGCGTACGACCGGCAGGTGGACGGCCTGTTCACCTACTGCCTCTCGGTGCTCTGCGAGCACGACGCGGCCGCCGACGCCCTGCGCGAGGTCGGCGAGCTGGCCCGGCGGCACGGTGCCCGGCTGGCCGAGCCCGGACTGGTGCGGGCCTGGCTGTTCGCGGTGGCCCGGTACTGCTGCCTGCGGCGGCTGGCGGACGGGGGCGGCGCGGGGGCGGGGGCCGGGGACCCGGCGGGCGCTGCGGTCGGGACCGGGGCCGGGGCGGACGAGGGCGAGGGCGAGGCCGTGCGGCGGCGGCGCGAGCTGGCCTCGCTCGCCTGGCCGGAGGCGGCCGGCACCGACCCGGAGCAGCGCGAGGCGCTGGAGCTGTCCGTCCGGCACCGGCTGACCCCGCTGGAGGTGGCGGCCGTCCTGGGACTGCCGTTCGAACGGACCCGTGGACTGCTCGCCGCCGCCGAGGCCGAGGTGACCCGGACCAGGGCGGCGCTGCTGGTGCTCGGGGTGGGCAGTTGCCCCGAACTGGACCGGCTCGGCGGGGCCGGGGCGGAGTCCTGGCGGGACTGGGTGCTCGGTCCGGCGCTGCGGCGGGAGCTGGTGCAGCACGTGGTGGAGTGCCCGACCTGCCGGGGGACGGCGGAGCGGGTGGCCGCCCGGGAGGCGGCGGAGGGCTCGGCGGGGCTGTCCGGGCTGCCGCTGCTGACGGCGCCCGCGGCCGGGGGCGGGCCGGGGCGCCCGGGCCACGACCCGGCGCAGGGCATGGCCCGTCCGGCCCGTCCGGTTCCGGTCGGGCCGGTGGGGCCGGTGGGGCGGCGGGGCACGGCGGCGGCCGAGCCGGGGCTGCGGTTCGACCACGACGGCTTCCCCCGGCACCGGGCGCCGGACGCGGGCCGGGGACTGGCGGTGCGGCGGCGGGTGGTGACCACCGGGGTGCTCGCGGCCGTCCTGGCGGCACCGGTGGTCGCGCTCTGGGCCGGGCACCGGGGCGGCGGCGGCCCGGGGACGGCGGCGGCGGTCTCCGCGGTGCGGGTGGACGGGGCCGGGCAGCGGCCGTCGTGGCCGGCGGGGGCGGCGGCTGCGGCCGGGGCGGCGGCGGCCGTGGGCTCGGGGGTGCCGGGGCTGGAGCTGGCGGGTGCCGGTGGCGGGGGTACCGGTCAGGGCGGCGGTGCGGGCGGTGCAGAAACGTTGCTGCACGGATTTCCGCGGCTCACCCTCCAGGGGCCGCTGGTCCCGGTACCCGCCCGCGGCGCGACCCCGCTCGGCAGCCCCGCCCTGGTCGCCGCTCCGGCGCCCGCCGCCGAACCGGCCTCCGCCGCCGGCCCGGGCGACCCGGCCCCGGCCGGCCTGCTCACCGTCGAGGCCGGGGAGTACGGCAGCCGGACGGTGCTCACCCTCACCAACTCCGGTGCCACGGAGATCCGTTGGCACGCCGTGACGGACGCCGGCTGGCTCCGGCTCAGCCGCGACGCGGGGACGCTCTCGCCCGGACAGCGGATCACCGTGATCGTCACCGTGGACGAGGACCTCGCGCCCGCCGACCACTGGACCGCCCGGATCGCGCTGCCGCCCTCGGAAGCGGTGGTCACCCTGGAGGGCGGGCCGCGGAACCGGGGCGGGTCCGCGTCCTCCTCGGCGGGGCCTTCCTCGGGACCGTCCCCGGTGCCGTCGTCGGGTCCGTCGGCGGAGCCTTCCTCGGGGCCCTCGTCGGGGCCTTCGTCGACGTCGGGCGGGGGGCCGTCGGCGACGGCTGCGCCCACCGCGCCCGGCACGCCGACACCGGGCCGGACGGGCTCGCCGTCACCCTCCGGACCGCCGGGCGGTGCGACTCCCACGGCCGCTCCGACGGGCGGAGCCTCGCCGCACCCGACGGGGGCGGCGTCGGGGCGTTAGACCCTCTCTTTGCCTGCCGGGCCCGGGGGCGGCGCGGGGCGGGGCGGGCGCCGGGGTCAGCTGCGGTGGATCGGGGGGATCCGGTAGGTGCCGTCCAGGACCGACGGTTCCGGCCGGTAGAGCCGGATGATCGGGCGGAACTCGCCGAGCGGGGTGGGGAGCCAGTTGGCGGCGGCGGTCGGGTCCTCGGGCTGCTCGTGCTGGAGGGTCACGGTCAGGGAGCCGTCCGGATCGTGCACCAGGCCGGGGGTGCGGTCGCCGATCGAGTAGCGGTCGATCGGGTTCTCCACCAGGTAGTAGTCCGGCACCGAGTACATCGTGACGGACCAGAAGGCACGGGCCGGCGGCGGCTGCTCGAAGCGCAGGGTGTAGCTGTTGGCGCCACTGAGCGGGCGGCCGTCGGCGTCGTCGTAGGTCGTCGCGTACGAGGCCTCGTAGGCGTGGTTGCCCCAGAGGCCGGCCCGGGCGGCGGCGGCGCGGCTGAGGTAGGCGGCGCGGCGGTCGGGGATCCGCCACTCGGGGTCGTCCAGGGTGCCCGGGCCCAGGTGGTCGATGTTGTAGTCGAAGAGGTGCAGCGCCGAGCGCCATTCGCCGAGCGGGTGCTCCTCGGGCGGGCGGGTGGCGTCCTCGACCCGCTCGCGGCCGGAGGCCAGGCCCTTGGCGAGCGAGAGGGTCCACTCCGCGGCGGCCGCGCGGTACGGGGAGGCGCCGTCGTCCAGCAGGCCGAGCGGGGCGAAGCGGCGCTGGTACTCGATGTCGGGGGTGGCCGGCGGGAAGGCCTGCATCCACACCCGCAGGCGTTCGAAGAAGGCCAGCCGCTCGGGGACCTCCGGGTCGGGCTCGGGCAGTCCGGCGACCAGGCCGCCCGGCTCCAGCGGCTCCAGCCGGAGGCCCGCCTGCAGCGCCTTGACCCGGGGCAGGTCCTCCGGGCCGTCGCAGGCGAAGCGGCCGACGATCGTGCCGACGGTGGTGGGCAGTTCGATCACGCGGTCCGGGTCCGGCGCGGTGCCGTGCCAGTCGGGCGGGACGACCAGCCAGGTCTGGGCGTGGGTGCCGGTGGCGCGGCTGCCGAGGTAGGCGACGTTGTCCGTCCAGGCGCCCAGGAACTGCAGCACGTAGTAGGCGCCCGCGGTGTCCGGGACGTGCAGCACCTGGGGGCCCTCGGAGAGGTCGAGCTGGGCGATCGAGTAGACCGTGTCGTTGTTGACCGAGACGAAGTGGTCACCCGGGCCGGCCAGCCGGGTGGCGTGGCTGAAGTGGTTGAACGGCGCCGCCGGGAGGGTGCCCAGGCCGCCCTTGGCGAAGCGCTCGACCATGGTGAGGCCGGCGACGAGCGGGTAGCCGTAGACGTAGGCGTCGGCGGCCAGGGCCTCCAGCTCGGGCAGGTTCATCGGTGGTCCTTCGTCGGGGGGGGCGGGGCCGGGCGGGCGGTCGGGGCAGTCGGGGCGGCCGGTGCGGGGCGGGGCCGGGTCAGCGCGGGGTGAGCGGCGGGGGCTGCCAGCGGCCGTCCAGGACGGCCGCCTCGGGGCCGTGGATCCGGAGCACCACGGCGAACGGGCCGTCCGGGGCGGGCAGCCAGTTGGCGGACTGTCCGGCGTCGGCGGGTCGCTCGTGCTGGACGTAGAGGGTGAGGCCGCCGTCCCGGTCGTGGACCAGGCCCGGGGTCTGTCCGCCGACCGAGTAGCGGTCCAGGGCGTTGTCGACCAGCCGGTGGCCGGGGAGCGCGTACGCGGTCGCGGACCAGAAGAAGCGGGCCGGCGGCAGGGCGTCCGGGGCGAACCGGATCAGGTGGTCGCGGTCACCGGCGTCCGGCGGCCGGCGACCCTCGCTGTCCGCGGCCCACCGGCCGTACCAGACCTCCTCGGTGGGCAATCCGTACGGGCCCAGCTCGGCGGCCACGGCCTGCCGGAGGTAGTCCCCGCCCAGTTCCTCGCGGGTGCCGAAGAGGCCTGCGGAGTCCCGGAGTTCGGCGACCGCACGGGTCAGCCGGGCGCGGCCGTCGGCGATGCCGCGGTCGAGCTCGGCGCGGACCTCCAGCGGGAGGACGGCGGGCTCGAACTCGCCGCGGCCGTCGATCCCGAGGTCGGCCAGCCGACCGCGCAACTCGGCTTCGGCGGCCGGGAGTTCACCGGCCTGCGGGAGGAAGCCGAGCAGGAAGTCGAGGAAGGTGAGGAACTCGACGCCGTCCAGGACCTCGTCCCGCCAGACCGGCCAGACCGGCTCGGCAGCGGGGGCGGGCGCCGGGGTGCCGGCGTACTCGTGCAACGGGCGCAGCCGGTACTGCTCCTGGACGGCCTTCAGTGCGGCGATGTCGTCGGGGGCCGTCCCGGTCAGGCGGGTGTGGGCGAGGACGCCGACCAGCCGGGTGGCGGTGCGGATCACGCCGGTGATGCCGGGCGGGGTCTCGCCCTGCCAGTCGGGGCCGGCCACCAGGTAGTCACCGGCCCGTCCGCCGGTGGTCCGGGAACCGATCAAGCCGGCCCGGAGGGTGTCGAGTTCGTGCACGGCGAGGACGTGGTACCGGTCCTCGGCGGGGACCGAGAGCACCCAGGGTTCGGCGCGCAGGTCGAGCCAGGCGCGGGAGGGGAGGGTGTCGTTGTCGGGGGTGACGGCGTCGGCGTCGCCGGGGGCGGCCGGGCGCGTGGTGTGGCGGAAGACGCCGAAGCCGCCGAGGTAGCCGGGGTCCGCGTCGTCCAGGGCCTGGGCGTAGAGGGTGCGGTAGTTCCGCAGGACGGGGTGGGCGCGGATCCAGGCCTCGGCCGCGGTGGTGCGGATGGTGGTCGGATCGACGAGTGCCGGGTTGACCATGCTGTCGCCCTCCCAGGCCGAATCAGGTCAGATCGGTACATCTGGGATGCTAAGTGGGGCAGGGTGGGGAGGCATGTCGGGAGCGCGAGCGGGGGCAGGACGGAGTCCGTCGGGGTGGGGCCGGTCGGGGCGGGCGCTCTGCCCAGCGCGAATCCCGGTGTACCGGCCGGGGCCCCCGGACAAGCTGGGCGGCATGAGGATTCTCCTGCTCGGGGGCTCGTCCTTCCTGGGACGGGCCTACGCCGCCGAGGCGCTCGCCCGCGGCCACCAGGTCACCACCTTCAACCGCGGCCGCAGCGCCCCCGACCTGCCCGGGGTCGAGGCCGTCCGGGGTGACCGCGACCGCGCCGAGAACCTCACCCGCCTCGTCGAGGCCCGCCGCTGGGACGCCGTCGTCGACACCTCCGCCCGGCAGCCCGCCCAGGCCGCGCTCTCCGCCCGGCTGCTGCGCGAACGGGCCGACCACTACACCGTCGTCTCCTCGGTGCACGCCTATGCCGACTGGGCCACCCAGGTGATCACCGAGGACTCCCCGCTCCTCCCCTGCCCCGCCGACACTCCGCCCGACCAGCCCTTCGACCGCGCGCTGAAGGCGGGCTGCGAGCGCGCGGTGCAGCAGGGCTTCGGCGCCGGTCGCACCCTGGTGCTCAGCAGCGGGCTACTCGTCGGACCGTACGAGATCGGCGGTCGGCTGCCCTGGTGGCTGGAGCGGATGGCCCGCGGCGGGCGGGTGCTCGCGCCCGGCGACCCCGGACGGACCATCCAGGTGATCGACGTCCGGGACTTCGCCGCGTTCGGGCTCGACCTGCTGACGGCCGGGACGGCGGGGCGCTTCCTCACCACCGCTCCGCCCGGGCGGCTCACCTTCGGGCAGTGGCTGGAGACCTGCCGGGAGGTCGCGGGAGCGGCTGGGACCGAGTTGGTCCGGGTGGACGACGGCCCGCTCCTGGCCGAGGGGCCGGACCGGGTCGAGCCCTGGCTCGAACTGCCCTTCTGGGCCCCGGACCTGCCGGAGTGGGCGTACATCTGGCAGGTCGACAGCAGCCGCGCCGAGGCGGCCGGACTGCGCTGCCGCCCGTTCGAGGAGACCGCCCGGGACACCTGGGCGTGGCTGCGCGCCCGGGGCCCGGCCGGCGACACCGACGCCGACGGGCGGAAGCCGGTGCCGGGGTCGCCGTTCGTCCAGGGCATCGAACCGGCCAAGGAGCAGCGGCTGTTGGCCGCGCACGGTTGAGGCGTCCCCGGGGCGGGGGGACGGGTCGGATCGGTCCGCCCGCCCCCGGAGTGCGCGTTCGGCGTCCGAGTCGCGCTCAGTGGGTGCGGCGGGTCACCAGCTCGGCGAGCGCCAGCAGTTCGTCGGCGGCGGCCGGCTCCGGTACGGCCACGGCCAGTTGGGCCATCGCCGCGGCCATCCGCTCGCAGGACTCGCCCTGCGCCCAGCCGCGCCCGCCGGCCGCGTCCACGGCCGCCGCGCACTGCGCCAACTCCGCCGCGCTGAGCGGCCGTTCGAGACTGTAGAGCTCGGCGAGCCGGGCCCCCTCGGGCGTGCCCGAGCCGAGCGCCTTGACCACCGGCAGCGACTTCTTCCGGGCGACGAGGTCCGCGCCGACCGGCTTGCCGGTGACCGTAGGGTCCCCCCAGATGCCGATCAGGTCGTCGATCAGCTGGAAGGCCAGGCCGATCTCCCGGCCGAAGCCGTCCATCGCCTGCGCCGCCTCCTCGGAGCCGCCGCCGTACAGCGCACCCATCGCACAGGCGGCGCCGAGCAGGGCGCCGGTCTTGGCCTCGGCCATCGCCAGGCACTCGGTGAGCGAGACGTCGTTGCGCTGCTCGAAGGCGCAGTCGATCTGCTGGCCCTCGCAGAGTTCGACCACGCAGTCGGCGAGCCGGCGGATCGAGCCCCTGGCGGCCGGGTGGGCGTCCTCGGCGACCAGGCGCAGCGCGAGGGAGTGCATCGCGTCGCCGGCCAGGATGGCCTCGGTGGTGCCGAACACCCGCCAGGCGGTGGGACGGTGGCGGCGGGTGTCGTCGCGGTCGATGACGTCGTCGTGGAGCAGGGTGAAGTTGTGGACCAGCTCCACCGCGGCGGCCGCGGCGGCGGCCTTGGCGGGCGTGCCGCCGAGGGCCTGGGTGGCGGCGAGGACCAGGGCCGGGCGGATCGCCTTGCCGGAGGAGGACTCGGAGGGTGTGCCGTCCGCCTCCCACCAGCCGAAGTGATAGCCGGCGACCTTGCGCATCGTGCCGGGCAGCGAGTCGACGGCGGCCCGCAGGACCGGGTCGACCAGCCCACGGGCGCGGGCGAGGATGTCCGCCGCCTCGTGGCCCTCCTTGTGGTCCCGTTCCAGCGTGGAGCTCGTCATCGGTGTTCTCCCCCTGTAGGGCGCTGTCGTGGGCCGGCCGGCCCGGGCGGGCGGTCGGGTGATGCGGGCCGTTCGGGTGGTGCGGGGCGGTCGGGTGGTGCGGGGCGGTCGGGTCAGGCGGGGCCGCAGAGCGGGCCGACGGCCGGGACCGCGGGCGAAGGCTTCATCGAAGACCTCATCGAAGACCTCATCGAAGGCCTCATCGAAGGCTTCATGACGGGTCGACAGTCGGGGCGGCGGCGGTGCGCGCCGCAGCGCGCCGCCCGGCCGGGGAGGAATTCCTCGGCCGGGCGGCGCGGGGTGTGACAGGCCGGCGCGGCGGTCAGCGCTGGGCGATGTCGACGTTCTCCAGCACGCCGACGGCGTCCGGAACGAGGATCGCGGCCGAGTAGTAGGCGCTCACCAGGTAGGAAATGATGGCCTTCTCGTCGATTCCCATGAACCGCACCGAAAGGCCGGGCTGGTATTCATCCGGAATTCCGGTCTGGTGCAGACCGACGACACCCTGCTTGTCCTCGCCGACGCGCATCGCGATGATCGAGCTGGTGTGCCCGCCGATGATCGGGATCTTGTTGCACGGGAAGATCGGCACCCCGCGCCAGGAGCCGATGTGCTTGCCCTCGACCTCGACGGTGCCCGGGTAGAGGCCGCGCTTGCTGCACTCCCGGCCGAAGGCGGCGATGGCCTTGGGGTGTGCCAGGAACATCTTGGTGCTGCGGCGGCGGCTGAGCAGCTCGTCCATGTCGTCCGGGGTGGGCGGACCGGAGTGGGTCTGGATCCGCTGGTCGTACTCCGCGCTCTCCAGCAGGCCGAACTCGGGGTTGTTGATGAGCTCGTGCTCCTGGCGCTCGCGCAGCGCCTCGATGGTCAGCCGGAGCTGGTGCTCGGTCTGGTTCATCGGCTGGTTGTAGAGGTCGGCGACGCGGCTGTGCACCTTGAGGATGGTCTGCGCGACGCTCAGCTCGTACTCGCGCGGCTTGAGCTCGTAGTCCACGAAGGCGCCGGGCAGGTCGTACTCGCCCTGGTGGCCGGCGGAGAGGTCGATCGCGGCCTCGCCGTGCTTGTTCTGCGCCTGCTGGAAGCCGTTCAGGTACTCCATGATCTGCAGTTGCAGCGACTCGGAGCGGTCGTGCAGCTCCTGGAAGGAGGGCCAGTCGAGCGCCATCACCGTGCCGGCCGTGGCGGCCCGGACGGTGTAGGGCCAGCTGCCGGTCTCCTCCTGGAGCGCCTCGTCGCCCAGGTGGTCGCCGTCGGCGAGGGTGCCGACCACCGTCTCCTCGCCGTACTTGCCGGTGCCGAGGCGGTCCAGCTTGCCGTGCGCGATGAGGAAGACCTCGGTGATCGGCGTGCCGGCCGTGACCAGGACGTCCCCCGCGGCGAACCGGCGCTGCACGAAGCGGCCGGCCAGCTCCTGGAGCACGGCCTCGTCCTCGTACCCGCGCAGCACCGGCACCTCGGCCAGCGTCTCCGGGACGACGCGCACCTCGGAACCGGTCTTGACGAAGCTCACCCGGCCGCGGCCGACCTTGTGGCGCAGCCGGCGGTTGACCCGGTAGGTACCGCCGGAGACCTGCACCCAGGGCAGCATCTTGAGCAGCCAGCGCGGGCTGATGCCCTGCATCTGCGGCGCGGACTTGGTGGTGGTGGCGAGGTTCCGCGCGCCCGCCGTGCTCAGGGACTGCTGCTGCCGGATCTCCGGCTGCGCGCCCGGCGCAGGAATACCGGCATTGGTTTCGGTCGACATATGGGGAGCCCTTCGCAAACCCGATGAAGTGTCGCCTTGCACATTCATGTTGCAGCTTCATGGTGGGCCCGTTCGGGGGCGGACCGCAATCACTCATTCGAGTGGTTCGGAATAACCGAACAAATAGTACGACTAGATCACCTGATCGATATTTGTTCGATTATCTATTCGAACCCGGCCGGAATGCCGGGCCCATCCTCCCCCATCGACGGCCCGGCCCGCGCCATCCCTTGACACCTCCCGTACGCGCCGACCCCGGCGTTCGAAGCCCTCGAACGGGCCGCTAGGGTGCCCTGACCCTGCGTCAACTACGGTCCTGGAGGCGCCGCATGACCTCACCCGTACGGGTCTGGCTGAACCGCACCTACGCCGAGAACGTCTTCTTCATCGAGCAACTGCACGCCGCCGAACGGCCGGTGGTGGTCCACGCGACCCACCCCGACCCGGACTCCCCGGTCCTCGCCGCCGCCGACCACGGCGGCCCGGAACCCGCCGACCTGCCCGCCGACGCCTACGTCCGCTACGCCCTCGACCACTGCGCCCGGCACTCCGTCGACGTCTTCCTCCCCCAACTCCACCAGCTCGCCGTCGCGCTGGCCCGACCGGAGTTCGAGGCGATCGGCACCGCCCTGCTCTGCCCGCCCGCCGCCGCGATCGCCACCTTCGCGAGCAAGGCCGACGGCTACACCGCGATCGCCGCCGCCGGACTGCCCACCCCGCCCTGGTGGCGGGTCCGCACCCCGGACGAGCTGCTGGCCGCCGTCGACCGGATCGAGGACACCGGGCACACCGCCTGCCTCAAGCCCACCACCGGCGCGGGCGGTGCGGGCTTCCGCGTCCTCACCCGTAGGCCGTACGACCCGGCCCGGTTGCGGGGCTGGGACCACCGGGTGCAGGTCGGACAGGTGGCGGCGGCGCTGGCCGAACCCGGGCACGACCTCGACCTGCTGGTGATGCCGTACCTGGACGGGCCGGAGGTCTCGGTCGACTGCCTGGCCGACCGGGACGGCCACCCGCTCACCGTGGTCGGGCGCACCAAGGACGGCCGCCGCCGGGGCTTCACCACGGCGGAGTGCCACCTGGAACCGGCGCGGCGGCTGGTCCGGGCGAGCGCGATGGCCTACCTGAGCAACATCCAGTTCCGGCAGTGGGAGGGGCGTCCGGTGGTGATCGACGTCAACACCCGCCCGGCCGCCGGGCTGTACCAGCTCGGGCTGGTGGGGCTCAACCTGGCCTGGGACGCGGTCCGGCAGGCGCTCGGGGAGCGGGTCGGGGCGACCCGGCCGCCGGAGGTGGACGGCATCGAGTACACACTGGTCCCCGGGATCCGGCCGGTGCTGCCGCGCACCGCCGCGGTGTCGGCCCGAGGCGCGGTCTCGGCCTGAGGCCCGACCCTGTCGGGGCCGGCGGGGCTACAGCGGGCCGGTCCAGTCCAGGGTCGGCTCCAACACCCCCTCCAGGGTGAGCAGCCAGCGCTTCACCTCGATCCCGACCCGGCCGCCGCCGAAGCCGCCGATCCCGTCCGCCGCGACCACCCGGTGGCAGGGCACCAGCAGCGCGACCGGGTTGGCGGCCATCATCTGCCCGACCGTCCGGGCGGCCAGGCCCGGTTCGGTGACGTCCTCGAACACCCCGCTGCGGGCGGCCAGTTCGCCGTACGTGACGGTCCGGCCGTAGGGCACCTGCTCCCAGAGCGTCCGCAGCACCGTGCGGTGCGGTCCGGAGCTGAGGCTCCAGTCGATCGGCAGGCCGAGCTCCCGGGTGCGGCCCGCCAGGTAGGCGGCGATCCGCTCGGTGACGGCGGCGGTCTTCGCCGGGTCGGTGCAGGGCGGCACCGCATCGGGCCGCACGCCGTAGCCGGCCGACGCCACGCCCAGCGGCGTCACCCCGATCTGCATCGGACCGCTGGGCAGCGGGGTCGGCACGGTCAGCCAGGACAACGACCGGGACTGCGACACGCTCGGGCCCCCACCCTCCGCCGGTCCGACCGCCGGGTGTCCCGGTGGCCAGGGGGCGGCTGCGCCCCGCGCGCCATCGTACGGCGGGCGGGGCGGGCCACCGGTCGGTCCGGTCAGAGCTGCCGCTTCAGGGCGCGGGCGGTCGACGCGCACCAGTGCACCAGCTCGGAGCGGTCCGCGGCGCGGCCCTCGCACAGGACGGCGAGCTGGGCGTCGGTGAGCCGGTCCGGCCCCGGGATCTCCAACAGGTACGCCAGGTCGGCCAGTACGGTGGCGAGCCGTTCGGTGTCCGCGTGGTCCAGGACGGTCGCGGCCTGGTGGTGGCCGATGGTGAACGAACCGGGCATGGTCGAACCTCCTCCGTCGCCCCCTCCCTCCACGGTACGACCGTCCCGGCCACCCCGCCCGCCGCGGAGGCACGCACGCGTGGGCGGAGCGACCGGCGGTACTCCGGAGCCGGCCGGGAACGGCGCGCGGTGGGCCGCACCGGTGGCCGGGGGTGCGCCCCGGAGCCGTCCAGGGGTGCGTCAGGTGTCCGGGCCCTCCTCCCAGCGACGATTCCGAACGGCCGGTACGGCCAACACTACGGCCCCGGCGGCAACTTGCCAGACCGCCCCGAGCGCCAGCACCGCGCCGGTCCCGAACCGGTCCGCCAGCGGGCCGGCCGCCGCCAGCCCGAGCGGGCCGAGGGCGAAGGAGCCGAACGCCCCGAAGGAGGTCAGCCGGCCCAGCAGGGCCGCGGGCACCCAGTGCTGCGTCGTGCTGCTGTACAGGCTGGTGCAGACCGCCGAACCGGCCCCGGCCACCAGCGCTCCCGCCGTCACCCAGGGCAGCGCCGCCCCCGCCGCGAGCGCGGCGGACGGCAGCACCCAGAGCAGACCGGCCAGGGTGGCCAGCGCGAGCGGGCGGCCCGGGCGTCGGCCGAGCATCAGCAGCCCGCCCAGCACCGCGCCGGCCCCGTACAGGCCCATCACCAGGCCCCAGGCCCGGGCACCGCCCAGGTCCCGCTGCGCGGTGAGCGGGCCGAGCACCAGGAACGGGGCCCAGACCAGCAGGTTGAACAGGCCCATCTGCGCCGTGGTGATCCACAGCCACGGGCGGGCGGTGAACTCCGACCAGCCGGAGCGGAGTTCGCGGACCGTCGAGGCGGGGGCGCCGTCCGCCGCCGGCCGGTCCGGGAGCCGGAGGCCGGCCAGCGCGAGGGCGCCGACCCCGTACGTCAGCGCGTCGACCAGCAGGACCGCGGCCGGCCCCCGGGTCGCCGTGAGCAGGCCGGCCAGCGCGGGCCCGGCCACCGTGGACACCGAACGCGACAGGCCCAGCAGGGTGTTGCCGTCGGCCAGCAGTTCCTTGCGGCCCACCAGCCCGGGCACGATCGCGCCGAAGGCCGGCATGAACAGCCCCTCCCCGACGCCCCAGACCGCCACCAGCGCCACCATCGCCCCTACCGGCGCGTGCCCGGCCGCCAGCAGCGCGGCGAACAGCGCCTGGACGAGGCCGCGCAGGACGTCCGAGCCCAGCATCAGCCGGCGGCTGCCCAGCCGATCGGCGATCACTCCGCCGGCCGGCAGGACCAGCACCACCGGAAGGATCCGGGCGGCCATCACCCAGCCGAGGTCGGTGCCCGTCCCACCGCCGTCCAGCACCGCGAAGGCGACCGCGACGGGCGCCATCGAGGAGCCGAGGAGGGAGGTCGTGTACCCGAGGAAGAAGCGGGTGAATTCGCGCTCGCCCAACACCGCGAGACGGCCACCGAGGCGCCTTCGGCGGACCCGGGACCGTTCGGTTTCCACTGCCATGGACAGTCAGTCTGCGCCCGTCCGGCGAGCCGGTTCAAGGGTTTCCGGGAAAAACCTGAGCTGGTTCGCCTCATGTTTGGTGAATCTGGTTTCTGCCGCAGTAAATTTCCCTGCGCATCGGCTTTCACCTGCTATTTACTGCGCTTCACGGATATCCTGAGGACATCCGGCGATCGGCTGTTTACTGCGGAAAGAGGCGGACGTGACGGAGCTCCCCCCGGTCGAGTACGGCGTCGCCGTCGAGCGCTACCTGGCCGCCTCCGCGCTCGCCGAGGGCTCCCGGCGGATCTACCGGATCGCGCTGGACACCTGGGCCTGGGCGCTCGCCGACCGGTCCGCCCCCACCGGCCCCGAGCGGCGGCGCGCCCGACCGCCCGTGCTGCCGCTCGCCCTGCTCGACCACCCCGACGCCGCTGCACGGCTGCGCACCGCCGTCGCCCGGCGCGGCGCCGACACCGACCCGCGCACCCTCAACCGCGAACTCTCCACCCTGCGGGCCGCCGTGGCCTGGTGGCGCGGCCGGGGCTGGATTGACGGCGACCCGAGCGCCGACCTGCGGCCCGGCCCGCTGCCCGAACCGTCCTCCGCCGCCTCCGCCACCTCCGCCGGGACGGCGCCGTTGACCCCGGAACAGCTGCGCGCCCTGTTCGCCCGCCGGGCACCGCTGCGCGAGCAGACGCTCTGGCACCTGCTGCACGAGTCCGGTGCCGCCATCGAGACCGTCCTGGCCCTGGACACCGACCGGTTGGACCTCCCCGGCCGCCGCACCCGCCCCCGGTCCGACCGCACCACGGTCCGCTGGGGCACCGGCACCGCCCGGCTGCTCCCGCTGCTGATCGCCGGCCGCTCCGGCGGCCCGCTCTTCCTCACCGACCGCCGCGCCCCGGCCGGCACCCCGGCCGCCGACCGCTGCCCGCACACCGGCCGGGCCCGGCTCTCGTACCGCCGGGCGGCCGAACTGTTCGGTGCGCAGGCCCGGTCGCTCGGGGAGGAGTGGACGCTGCGGCAGCTGCGGGCACCCACATCAACCCACCCCTCCCGGAGCTCTTAGCGATCACTGAGCAACGATTCGGCACTCGACGATGTACATATGCCCCTGAGTCGATGGGGAGTTACCACGCGTGGGCAACTGGGCTGGACAATCGGAAGCTCGCCAATGCCCGACGGCCTGGACGACAAGGTCCCGTTCCTCGCCAGTCTCGATGACGACATCCGGGTCGCGCTGATCACACTCGGCACCGAAGTGCGGTATCCGGCTCGCTCGACAGTCATTCGGGAGGGCGAGCACTGCTAGCCGCTGGACCCTGCACCTCGCGAGCAATCCGCGTTCGCGTACTCCTGCGGAGAGATCGTCTGTGGGCTCACCTGCGCGGTCCGGCACGGTGCAGGGATTCTCCTGTCCGCTCTGCACGCCGGGGCGCTGCGCATCAACCATCGGGCAGCACTCGCGACCGGAGTCGGCTCGGCCGCCGCCCTCGTCGGCAGCTGGCTCGCATGATCTGCCCCGACCCCTTGCCTCCGCACGATAAGGTCGTGCGGGGACTGTCCAATCCCCTTGCATGATCGATACCGTGGAGGTTGACGGTGCCCGCAGCAGGATCCGCCCCGGTGCCCAAGCCCGGCCCGCAGCGGCCTGCACTTCAGTGGATCCAGGAGCAACCGTCGCCGTACGCACACGAGCAGGACGCCCTCGACCACATCCGCCGTCTGATGCCGCCTGCAGAGCCGTTCCGGGCCTGGGCCACGTTCTCGTTCACCGCCCGCTCAGGACGGGTCAACGAGTGCGATCTGCTGATCGCCGTCCCGGCGGGCCTGTACCTCGTCGAGGTCAAGAGCCACCCGGGCCGGCTGGAGAACATCGGCTCGACGTGGAACTTCCTCGGTGCGGACCGGATGCGCACGATCGACAATCCGCTCCACCTGACCGACCTGAAGTCCAAGGAGCTCAAGAGCCAGCTCATCTGGGCCGCACGTAAGCTGGGTATCAGCGAACGGGTGGTTCCGCGGGTCGAGCCTGCAGTGTTCCTGTCTGCGCCGGACCTCGATAGCCGACTCGACGACGTCCAGCGCATCAAGGTGTACGGCCGCGACGACGCACCCGGCACCGGTCTCAAGCGCATCTGGCAGGACTTCCTCGGCCTGCCACCGGACCGCCCCGAGCGCCGAATCACGCCGGAGTTCTCCCGGCACTCTCTGCCGCAGCTGCTGAAGGCCATCGGCATCAAGCAGTCCAGCGCCCACCTACGGTTCGGCGACGCCTGGAAGCTGGAGTCCCGGCCGCTGGAGGCAGGGCCGTCCTGGGAGGACCGTCTGGCCAAGCGCGACGACGGCCTGGTGAACGCCGAAGGCCGGGTCCGCATCTACCTGGTCAGCCAGCAGGCGAGCGAGGCGGCCCGAAAGTCCACCCAGCGGGCAGCCCGTCGCGAGTACGAGGTGTTGCAGGGCATCAACCACCGCGGCATCGCAGAGGCCGTGGAGATCCGCGAGCACCAGGGCGGCCCGGCGATCCTCTTCCGCCATCGCCACACCGACCTGCGCCTCGACCAGTACCTCGACGTCCACGGTGGCCGGCTCACCCCCGAGCTGCGTCTGGACCTGGTCCGGCAGCTCGCGGAGGCCATGCGGTACGCCCACAACCGTTCGCTGTACCACCGGGCACTGGCGGCCCGCTCCGTCTACGTGTCGAGCCGCAAGGACGGCTCGCGGCCCGAACTGCGCATCACCGACTGGCAGACGGCGGCCCGGGACTTCGACACCACCGCGACCATGATGCGGTCGATCGGCGGCTCGGCACTCGACGCCGCCCTCATCGAGGACGCCGCGCAGATCTACCTGGCGCCTGAGACGGACCAGCCCTACGCCGATCCGGCCGACCTCGACGTCTTCGGTCTCGGTGCGGTGGCGCACCTGATCCTCACCGGCCGGCCGCCCGCCGCCCAGCGCAGCGGCCTGCTCGAGCGGCTGCGCACGGACTCCGGCCTGCGGCTCTTCGCGGTTGCCGACGGATTCTCCGACGCCATGGACCACCTCGTGTTCCAGGCCACCCGGTCCGACGTCAACGACCGCCTGGGCTCGGTGGACCACTTCATCGATCTGCTGGACAGGGCCGAGCAGGCCGATGCCAAGCCGGAGCCGCTCTCGGTCACCGAGGTCGATCCGCTGGAGGCCCTGCCCGGCCAGGTACTCGACGGCTACTGGCTCGTCGAGCGGGTGCTCGGCACGGGTGCGACCGCCCGCGCGCTGCTAGTCCTCCACGAGGAGGAGGACGAGGACGGCAAGCGCCAGGAGGTTCGACGTGTCTTCAAGGTCGCCCTCGACGAGGACAAGGCCGAACGGCTCCGGGCCGAGGAGCGTGCCCTGCGGATCGTCGGCGGCGGGGCGATCGTCCAGTTGCGCGGCGAAGGCGTACGCGAGCTGGGCCCCCGGACGATCCTGGAGCTGGAGTACGCGGGCAAAGAGTCCCTGGGCGCCCGGCTCCGCGCCGAGGGCAAGCTGAGCTACCACCAACTGGAGCGCTTCAGCGAGGACTTGTTCCGGGCCCTCGACCAACTCGCGGGCAAGGGAATCCGGCATCGGGATCTGAAGCCGGACAATTTCGGCATCAGCAAGCGCGAGGACCGGGCCTTCGAGCTGAAGCTGTTCGACTTCTCCCTCACCGACGCCTCGGACCGGGACGTCAAGGCGGGCACCCGCGGCTACCTTGACCCGTTCCTGGGGTCGGTCCGGCGTGCGCATTACGACGACCACGCCGAACGGTACGCAGCCGCGGTCACGCTGCACGAGATGGCCTCCGGGGAGCGACCCATCTGGGGTTCCGGCAGGGTCGATCCGGTCACCAACGAGGACGCCGAGCTCTACATCGCGGAGGAACTGTTCGAGCAGGCACTCAGCGAGGGGCTGACCGCCTTCTTCCGCCGCGCGCTGCACCGCGACATCGAGGAACGCTTCGACACCCTGCGCCAGATGCAGGACGCGTGGCGCGAGGTGTTCCGCAGCGCCGACTCCGCTCTGCCGCTCAGCACTCCGAAGACCGTCGACACCACCCCGGAGAGCACCGAAGCCGCCCTCGACGCGGCTGCCGCCGCGGCAGACGCGTCCACCCTGCTCGACGCCGCCGGGCTCAGCCTGCGAGCCGTCTCGGTCGCGAACGGCCTGGGCGCGTCCACCGTCGGCCAACTCCTGGAGATCCAGCCGTACGTAATCTCCAAGGCCCGGGGCGCGGGCTCGCTCGTCCGCCGCGAGCTCAACCGGCGCCGCAAGCAGTGGGCCACCGCGCTGCGGTACGAGAGCGTGCCCGCTCCGCGACGGGCTCCGGGCGGCGAAGGCGCAGAGCCGGACCGTCCGGTCGATGCCGTCGGTACCGAGGGTGAAGTCCAGCAGGTCCTGTCGATAGACGAGATGGCTGCCCGGCTCACGCCAGCCTCGGTGCGCAAGAACTCGAACCGCGAAGCCGTGATCCGGCTGACCCTCGGCCTGCCCCCCGAGGAGGGCGGGCTGTCGCCGCTGGGGCTCTGGCCCGTGCAGGCCCGGATCGCGGCCCACCTCGACATCAAGCAGCCGCCCGTCTCCCGCCATCACCGCATCGAGATCAAGGAGTGGGCCCAGGCCCCGTGGCTCGCACCGGTCCGCACGGAGCTGGTCGAGATCGTCGAGGCGGCCGGCCGGGTGATGACGGCCGCGGAGGCCGCCGCCGAGCTGCGGGTTCGCCACGGTGCGGCGGATGACACGCCCGAGCGGACGCAGGCCAAGGCGCTCGCTGTGGTGCGTGCTGCGGCAGAGGCCGAGCTGTGGGCGGGTGAGGGCGAGGAGGTGCACGAGCCGAGGCTCGCAGTGCACCGGCGCGGGGAGACCGTGCTGCTGGCGGCCGAGTCGCTGCCCGGTACGGACGACCCCAGCCCCCGGGAACTCGCCGACTACGCCGCGGCCCTGGGCGAGACGGCGGAGCGCCTGGCCCATCTCGAACCGATGCCCGGACGGGCGTCGATCATCCGGGACCTGCGGTCCGTACCGGCCCCGGAGGGCTTGGCCCCGCTCGCCGACACCCGGCTGGTCACACTGGCCGCCGTCGTCGCGCCGACCGCCCAGGTCTCTCCGCGGCTCGAGCTGTACCCGCGCGACCTGGGCCTGGATCGGGCCCTGCGGATCTCGCAGGCTGCTGCCGGCGTGCGCCGGGAGAAGGGCATCACGGTCGAGGAGCTGATCGCGCGGCTCCGGGCGCGGTTCCCTGACCTCGCCGTCCTGGCCAAGGGCTCCGAGCCGACGTACGTGCAGTTCGAGGAGGCCTTCGCCGAACTCCGGGTACTCCTGAAGTACGAGCCCGCCAAGGCCTGCTTCGAGCCGCCCGCTGCGGAGATCGCCCCGCTCTGGACGTCCACCGGTGCTGGCACCAGTCTGCTCGGAGTGGGCCGGCCCTGGATTCCGGGTCAGGACCTGCTCGCGCCCATCACGACCAAACTGGCGGAAAGCGCGGAGCGGGGCGGCTTCCTCGCTGTCACCGTGAAGGGCACCAACCTCCCGGGGGTCGCAGAGGACGTGGCCGCTGCCTACCTGGTCGACCGGCTCGATCTCGGGCGGGAGTTCGTCGCCACCTTCCACGTACTGGCGTCGGAGACCGGCCAGGACTGGGCGAAGGTCCTGCGGGCGGATGCCGGATCGGCCCCGGGCCAGATCAAGCCGGGCCTGGCCAAGTTCGTGCGAACGGTCTGGCAGCGGGTCGAGGCTGTGCTCACCGAGCGCGCCGCGCCGCCCCGCACGGTGCTCTTCCTGCACAACGCCGGCCTGCTCGCCCGCTACTGGCAGGAGGGCGGCCACGACCTGCTGGTCCGCCTCCAGGCGGCGGCCCGCCGCCCAGCCGAAGGACCGCACGGGCTGTGGCTGCTCTGCCCAGTGGTCACCCGCAGCCAGGCCCCCCACCTGGACGGCCGGACGGTCGAGGTCATCGGCGGGGACGGCGAGCTGGTCCATCTGGACAGCGACGCAGTGACTGCACTCAGCAGGTAGTCATGCGCCCGCTCACTGAAGAAGGTTCCCCCGCGCGGTTTCCAACCTGCTCGTGATCTCCTCGGCAAGCGCGCGGAATTCCTGGTAGCAGGTCTGGACGTACTTCTGTGTGCTTCCCAACGCGCCATCGGCCGCCTTGAGATCGAACATCGGCTTCCGGGCGTCATGAGCGAGCGGCATGAGGCTGCGGTAGTTGCGCATCGTGGCGATCTCGTACGAGCGGTCGTCTGCAGGCCATGTGTCATGGCCCAGCACAGCGGTGCCGTACACCCAGGGAATGCGCGCGAGCCAGCGCTCGTAGGCCCGAACCGGCCTGTCGAGGCGCATCTCCGGCTGCATGATCACGTATCCGAGCGGCTGCATGCTTGCCGTCGGAGAGGGGATCGAGGACGGAATCTGCGGACGCACCACCCCCTGCCACTTGGTGCGCCACTCCCGCAGGGTAGGACCGAGGTTGAGCAACCCCTTGAGCGAGAACAGGTCCGCTGCAAGAGGCATGAGCACGGTGTCTGCCGCGATGAGTGCCGCACGGTTGATGGCACCGAGGTTCGGGCCGACGTCGATCAGGACGATGTCCGCGTCGACCGAGTGGGCCGCCTGCGTGATGATGCGGTAGAACGCGGTGGTCGTGCGAATGGCTGCCGGATCACCGCCGTAGCTGTTGAGCCAGCCCGCCGAGAGCTTGTCCTCGAACTTGCTGAGCTCAAGATTGCCCGGGAGCAGCCACAAGCCCTCGGTGACTGCCACCGGAGTCACGTGTGCGATGTCGCCCGTGCCCTCCATGATCGGTCGAATCGCATCGGCGATGGTGTACTGCCCATCGGTACGGGTGAACAGCATGCGTTGCGCCGGGCGGCTCTCCTGAGCCGCCAGCTCCGAGTCCTCTCCCCACAGCGCCTCCAGCTCCTGCTCGTCGAGGATGGCCGCAGTGAGATTGGACTGCGGGTCCAGGTCGACCGCGAGGATCCGTAGACCCTGGCGTTGCAGCATGTGAGCCAGGTGGTAGGCGAGCGTCGTCTTGCCGACACCGCCCTTGTTGTTGAACAGCGCGACAGAGATCACTGAGCCCTCCTCACCGTGACGAACCACGACGACTGATCGACCAGGAACTCGGCCGGCGGGTTGCCGTTCCGCTCAAGTGCCGCCCGAACGCGACCGATCCCCCGGCCGAACCTGTTGACGTAGCCCAGCGACTTCATGGCCGCCGCGAGAGACGGATTCCGGTAGTCGTTGACCCGGTCGAAGTTGTCGCTGCGGACCTGCCCATACGGCCCCCCAGGGTTGGTCACCTCGATGCGGTCCTCAAACCAGGCGATGCGAACAGGCGCGTACGACGTCTCATAGTTCCGATGCATGATCGCATTCATACAGAGCTCACGCAGGGCTTCGATGGGATAATCAGGTTGCTGCTCCTCCCGGAAACCACTCGCCTCGACGATCCGGGTATGCAGATGACCACGGAGAATCGTTTCCAGTCTGTCCGCGGTGACGACCACGTTGTGGCGCAGCTCCTGCTCATCAACGATCGGCGCGTCGAGGTCCAGCCCCTGATAACGAACGAACTGGACGTATCCTCCGGGGATGAACGCGCTGGGGTCGTAGCCGACGACCAGCAGACCGAGTGCGGTAGCTGTTCCGTCCAAAGTCGCGAAGCGCGACGCCGCAAGGTACTGAACCTCAGGCCGGCCGTTCTCCTCCAGTACGTCGGAGGCCGCCACTGCCGGAAGGTACGTCGATCGGAAAAGGCCCAGATCCAGCTGCTCCAGCCCAGTACCGGCGAGAGGCCGGATGTCGTACGGGCCGTCACCGGCCCGCCTGCGCTCGGAGAGGACGCGCTCGTCGTCCCGCGTCGCCTTGCGCGTGGACGGGCCTGGACGGACCCAAATCACACCGTCGAGGCGGACCGGCGTCGCGGCCGATGCCTCCACGCGGATCCTGATCACTGGCCTGCCCTTGAACGGCGCGACCGTGACGGTCAGTGACGGCCGTTCCAGAATCTTCCCGTCATCGCGCATATCCGTAAGGGCGAGCAGCAACCGATCGCTCATATCGACGTCGTCAGCAGGTTCTCCGTTGTCGTCGACTCCGATCAGAAGGTCGCCACCGCCATGGCCACCAAGATCATTGGCCATGGAGCAGATCGCTTGACGGATCTGCTCGGGCCGTTTGGCCTGGCGCTTGAACTCAAGGCAGGCGGTCTCCCGGGTGCCGAGGAGATCCGCTAGGTCGGTGTTCATGAAGCCATTCTTCACGGTGGGACTGACATGGGTCGATCACGTGTGGAGGTGAGTCACGCAGTGGTGAGCGCGAGCATCCTCAGGACGTCTTGCGGGGGACTCCGCCCTTGCGACCGACGCCGAAGGCAATGCGGTAGACATCCGGCAGGTCGAGGCGGTGGGCGGTGCGGCGGGTCATGACGCCGAGCTCGACCAGTTGGTCGATCAGGCCGAGGTGGTCGCCCGTGTCGAGCGGGCCGCTCCGGTGATCGTCAACACCACCCAGCTCGTTGAGTGTGGCAGTGAGCTGGTGCTCCCGCCAGCAGCGAAGGACGGCCGATTCCTCAATGGGCACCTGCAGGCCGTTGAGGGTCTTCACCGCCTCGGCGGCCCAGGGGATGTCCTCGGTGATCTCGTCCGCGCGGACCTTGGATGCCTCCTGGACGCCCTGGCGGATGCCGTCGTGGTGAAGGGCGAACTCGTGCCTGGCGTAGGTGTCCCGGGTGACCTCGGCGGCCTTGCTGACCGCTTTGAGGAAGCTGCGGGGGCTCACCTCGCGGTTACCGTCCTGGAGGTGGTTCGGCAGCCAGGTGTAGGTGTAGCCCTTCTGCTTCGTCGTCCCCATGTAGGGGCCGGCGATGCCGACGAAGGTCTCCTCCTGCCGATCCTTGTCGGCGATCACCCCGACCGGTGCCACGAACCGGCCGTCGCCCTCGTCCTGCCAGCGCCCGGTCGACGCCCGGAAGCGTGCGGCGGCCTCGCCCTCGACGTTCCCCAGCTGGTGGAAGAGCAGGCCGTACAGGCCCTCGGTGGTCCAGGTGAGGTCGGCCGGGTTGGCGCCGATCTTCGAGGCGTCCGGGAAGTTCTTGGGCGCGCTGTGGTACATGTCCGGGCGAATGAAGATCTTCGCCCGGATGCGGCGGGTGCGCAGGCGCAGCTCCAGGGCCACCTTGAGGAGGGCGGAGACCAGGGTGTCGGCGACCTTGCGGTCGTTGTGGAGGTGGTCGAGCGCGTCGAAGAGGATCAGCAGGGTTCCGTTGCGGTCACCCTCCCTGCGGTCGTGCTCGAAGAGCGCCCGGTCGTACTCCTCCGGGTTCTCCTCGGCCCAACTGACCTTCTCGGCCCACTTCTTGAGATCAAGAATCTCGGGCACGCCGAGCGCCACCATGACGACGGCGCGCCAGATCTCGACGAGGTCGACCTCGTCCTTGACCAGCTTCTGGATGACGCCCGGGCTCGGGTAACGGTCCGGAGCGCTCGCCGTGCCGTAGCCGCTGGTCGCCGTCGCGCTGCGCAGCCTGGGCATCATGTACGCCGCGGCGGCGATCCCGCGCAGCCGCTCGTCGTTGAGCACCTTGAACCAGACGGTCTTGCCGGTGCCGCGCGCCCCACGGACGAGGGTCACGTCCGGGTCCAGGGCGAGGCGGTGGGTGGCCGGGGTGAAGAGCAGCCGGAGGTTCGGCTCGGCGGAGTCCGCGTCGAAGGCATTGCCGGCGGCGGTGATCAGAAGCTGCCGGTACTCCTCCGTGGAGAGGGCGTCCGTCATCGTGACTCCGGGAGGGGATCGGGGATGATGCGTTCCACCTTCTCAAGGAAGAGCTTGTAAGCACTCTTGATCAGGGGGAGGTCTATCCAGTCGCGGTCACGGGCCGGGTCGAGCGACACCAGCTCGTTGCTGAAGAAGATCGGGATGGGGGCGTGCGGCGCGTCGTCGTTCTCGAACGATGGGTTGAACGCCTCGAAGTCGCCCTCCGCCTCGTCGTCGTAGAGGTTCGAGAACACGTCCAGTGCGTTGCCGCGCAGGGTGTTGAGGCGCTCCTCCCAGTCGGTCTGCGGCAGCATCGCCGCCACGACCCTGAGCCGCTCGCGCAGCGCCCGGGCCCGGTCGGGGCGCTGGTTCCACTGGCTGAGCAGCGTCCCGTAGCCGTACCAGGTGGCCGGGTTGTCGACGGCGAAGAGGAGGGCCAGGGAGCAGAGCTGGGTGATGGTGACGGCGGCGATGTCGTGGACGCCGGCGCGGCTGTCGAGCAGCACGATGTCCGGCTTGCGGCTCCGCTTGGTGACCTGCTCCTCACAGGCCGAGATGGCTGCGTCGAGGCGGCGGGCGAAGGAACGCGGCTCGCCGCCGGGGACAGCGGGCGGGAGGTCGCTGTAGATGCGGTTCAGCTTGGCGAGGAAGTCGTAGTCCTCGCGCGGGCGGCCGCCCGCGGCGGCCAGCCAGACCTCGCCGTTGCCGGAGAGGGGGAGGACGGAGCTGCGGCAGACCAGTTCGAGGTCGTCGGCGTTGCCGACGGCGTCCTCGATGAGGTGGTCGACGACGCCGTGCTCGGGGAGCTGCTCCGGGTCTTCGAGCAGCGCGGAGACGCCCGGGGATTCGAGGTCGAGGTCGACGACGAGCACGCAGCGGCCGGTGTCCGCGAGGCGGCGGGCGAGGACGGTGGTGGCGGTGGAGCGGCCGACACCGCCCTTGAAGCCGTAGAGGGCCACGCGGCGCTGGACGGCGGTGGTGTCGGTGGCGGGGCGGAGCCAGTCGGCGCCGACGACGGTGCGTTCGAGGAGGGCGACGCGGCCGGTGCTGTCCTCGGGGCGGGCCTCGCGGTGGACGGAGAGGTCCGGGGAGTCCAGCAGCAGCTCGGGGGCGAACATGTCGCCGGCGAGTTGGACGGGGTCCAGGCCGGTGAAGGGGTGGGTGTCGCGGGCGAAGTCCGCGCGGAGGGAGGCGAGGAAGTCAGACTGCTCGGCCGATGCCGCGTTGCGGTCGTCGACGATCAGACTCGCCCGGCCGATGAGGTCGCGTACCAGGACCACGTCGCAGCCGGCGTCTGCGGCGCGCTCGGCGTGGGCGAGGGCCGCCGTCCAGGCTTCATCGAAGCGCGCGGGCGGGTTCATATGCGTCCGTTCCTTGCATCGTCGTACAGAACACACAGGGCCTGTGCCATCTGGATGTGCACCGCCAGATCGGCCGCCTGTATCGCCGAGCCGTCCTCGTAGCGGTGGTCGACCTTCCAGCCTGCGAAGGGGTTGTGGGCGATCAGCGGCAGGAGCGCCGCACCTACCCGGCCCTGGGCGAGCTGGGCAAGCTGCGGCCACAGCTTGTCCACATGACCGTGGTTGCCGGTCTTCGGGTGCATGGGGGCCTTGTTGCCGTTGTCCTGGGAGCCGAGGAAGTCGATCAGGATCGCCTTCAGCGCGCACTCTGCGGAGATCCCCGCAAGGTGGTCCGCCGGACCCGGCTCCTTCTGCTCCAGCAACGCGGCGGCGCGGTAGTGCCCGACGCCCGCACGCCAGAAGCGGTGCGGCGGTGGCGCTGTGGTGGCGGGTGTGGTCACGCGATCACTCTAGCGGTGGGGGTGGGGGCGCTGGGAGCGCTTTGTGGGGGCCAGACCTGGGCTGGGCCCGTTATTAGGTGCGGCGGACCTGGCAGGATGGTAGGTCAGGTTCGCTGGGTGTGGTGGCGGGCGGTGTGGCGTGGTGAGAGGGATGCGAGGAGCGATGGTCGCGGGCCAGGACGAGCGGACAGGCTTGGACAAGGACGGGCTGCTGCGGGACCTTCGCAAGCAGGTCGTGCTGCTGGAGGACGACCTGCGGGAGCGCAGTCACTCCGAGGACGAGTTCCGGACGCGGCTGGAGCGCGAGTACCAGAAGGCCCGCGCAGCCAATCGGACGGCAGCCACGTATGAGACGTGGCGAGATGAACGGGTCACGCAGTCTGCAGTGGCATGGGTGCTGGGCTCCGTTTTCGTGCGCTTCTGCGAGGACAACGGACTCATCGACGAACCGTTTCTCGCCGGGCCTGGGAATCGACTGACGGATGCAGAAGAACGGCACGAGGCGTTCTTCCGCGAGTACCCCCACTTCAACAACCGCGACTGGCTAATCGCGTCGTTCAAGCATCTGGCCGAGTCGAACACGACCGCAGCAGACCTGTTCGACGAGCGGCACAACCCGCTGTGGGAGCTGACCCCAAGCTATGAGGCTGCGACCGAGCTGCTGCGGTTCTGGCGCCGATGGGGCTCGAACGGGCAGATCCAGTACGACTTCACTGATCCCGAGTGGGACACCCGATTCCTCGGCGACCTCTACCAGGACCTGAGCGACCACGCACGGAAGACGTATGCGCTGCTCCAGACCCCGGAGTTCGTCGAGGAGTTCATCCTCGACCTGACTCTTGAGCCTGCGATCGAGGAGTTCGGCCTCAACCCAGTATGGGAGTTCCCGGAGAGCACGGAGAGGCGGGGGCTTCGGACCATCGACCCCACTTGCGGGTCTGGGCACTTCCTGCTGGGCATCTTCCACCGACTCGTAGAAAAGTGGCGTCAGGCCGAGCCCGGTGTGGATGACTGGGTAATTGTGCGACGGGCCCTGGAGTCAGTGCACGGCTGCGATAAGAATCCTTTCGCGGCCAATATCGCGCGATTCCGGCTACTGGTAGCCACAATGCGAGCCGCTGGCACGATTCGGCTTAAGGATGCGCCAGCATTTCCGATCAATGTGGCTATTGGAGATTCTCTACTGCACGGTCGAGGTGCAGCTGGCATCCAGACCGACCTTGGCACGCTCTTCGCGACGATGGATTCGGAACAGGGAGACAGCTTCACATATTCCACCGAGGATGTCGCCGCACTTTCCGAGCAAGTAGACATGCTCGGCAGAGGGTCGTATCACGTGGTAGTGGGAAACCCTCCATACATTACAGCCAAAGACAAGCAGGAGAACGAAAACTACCGATCCTCATACAGTGCAGCATCCGGAAAATACGCGCTGTCAGTTCCATTTGCACAGCGATTCTTCGACTTGGCCATTCGCGGAACCGGAGGAACCCGGGGGGGCGGAGGTTTCACCGGCCAAATCACTTCCAACTCTTTTATGAAGCGAGAGTTTGGCAGGAGGCTGATTGACGAAATCTTCCGCAGCCAAGTCGAACTTACGCATGTCATTGACACCTCTGGCGCGTACATCCCAGGCCACGGAACGCCAACAGTTGTGCTTGCTGGCCGCAATCGCCTCCCTAATCCAAACCGGACGATTCGTGCCGTACTCGGCATCCGAGGCGAGCCATCCCAGCCGGAAAACCCAGCAGAAGGGCTCGTCTGGCAGGCAGTCACCAAGCAGCTTGAAGATCCGGGAAGCATCTCAGAATGGATCTCCGTCGAGGATGCCCCAGCATCAAAATTCTCGACGCATCCTTGGTCAGTAAGCGGGGGCGGATCAGGGGAAGTATTTTCTTCAATTGAGATGTCATCCTCCCGTCGCCTTGAAAGTCAAGCGCACCGAATTGGCGTATTCGGCATCCCCGGCGCAGATGATGCCATGATCGCCCATAGGCGCACATTTAAATCCAGGGCGATCGAAGAATCGTTCCTCGCCCCCTTGACCGTCGGGGACGAAGTGCGCGATTGGAGTACATCCCCCGAAAGCTACGCACTATTCCCCTACGATTCCACCCACGAGCTGCTGCCACTTCCTGTCGATTCTCACTTCTACAGGTGGATTTGGCCCTTCCGCACCGAGCTCGGCAATAGGGCGACCTTTTCGAAGCGAACTTACTTCGAAGAGGGTCGCCCGTGGCACGCATGGCATCAACTGCCGAAAGACGGGGGCGCTGGCAGTCAAGCTATCGTCTTTTCATTTGTTGCGACCCATAATCATTTCACACTAGATCGAGGCGGAAATGTCTTCAAACAGTCGGCTCCGGTAATTAAGCTACCGGACACAACGAGCGAGGACGCCTACGTTGAAATCTTGGGAGTTCTAAACTCGTCGACGGCCTGCTTCTGGTTGAAGCAAGTGTGCCATGACAAGGGAAATCGCGGAGAGGGCGGTGGAATCACTAGTGCCGGCTGGGAACGGTTCTATGAGTTCACGGGGACAAAGCTGCAAGAGTTCCCGCTCCCTGATCAGCTGCCATTGAAGATCAGCCGTATGCTCGACACTCTTACGCAGAAAGTCACTCAGGTCGAGCCGTCTGCTGTGTGTGCGGCAATGGTCCCTTCTCGCAACACATTGGATCAGGCGCAGGACGAACACACGCACAGCCGCCATCGGCTGATCGCGCTACAGGAGGAGCTGGACTGGGAGGTCTACGGTCTCTACGGGCTGCTGACGGGGAAGGAGTCCGCCCGGCTCGTCGTGCAGTCACCCGGTCCGGAGGCCATTCCCGAAGTGAAGCTCGGGGAGCGGGCGTTCGAGATTGTGCTGGCGCGGAAGGTGGCAGCGGGCGAAGCCGAAACAGCATGGTTCGAGCGGCATGGGTCGACGCCGATCACAGAGATTCCCGCCCACTGGCCGGAGTGGTACCGCGAGATCGTCCAGGCGCGTATCGACACCATCGAGAGCCGCCGGGACCTTGCGCTCATCGAGCGGCCCGAGTGCAAGCGGCGCTGGTCTTCCGAGCCGTGGGAGAAGAAGGAGCGGGCTGCGCTGCGTACGTGGCTGCTGGACTGCTGCGAGAACGATGCCCTCTGGTTCGACATGCGTGACGGCATGAAGCAGCCTCGCCAGCTCACCGTCAGCCAGCTCGCGGACGAACTACGCGGCAACGCCGATGTGGTGTCCGTCGCCCAGCTCTACGCAGCCGACCACCTCAAGAAGCCGGACCTCCCGCTCGCGCAGGTACTGGCCGAGGTGATCGCCGACGAGCACGTGCCGTACCTCGCCGCCATGCGCTACAAGGACTCCGGTCTGCGCAAGCGCGAGCAGTGGGAGTACGTGTGGGACGAGCAGCGCAAGGAGGACCGTACGGGCGAGCGGCTGGACATCCCCGTGCCGCCGAAGTACACGTCCGCTGACTTCCTCAAGGCGTCCTACTGGTCGCAGCGAGGCAAGCTCGACGTCCCCAAGGAGCGGTTCATCTCCTACCTGGAGGCGAGCCCCGATGCCGACCCCAGCGTCCTGCTCGGGTGGGCCGGTTGGGATCACAAGGACCAGGCTCAGGCGCTGATCGACCTGATTGAGGACCGCGCCGAGCAGTCAGCCTGGGGCACCGACCGGATTCTGCCGCTGCTCGCCGGCCTGTCCGAGATCATGCCCTGGGTCAGACAGTGGCACGGCGAGTACGACGCGGAATGGGGCAGCATCCCGGCTTCCGACTGTGAGGCGTACCTCTCGGAGCAGATGGCCAAGCACCGAGTTACTGCTGAGGAGTTGAAGGCGTGGCGGCCTGAGCGGAAGACCCGCGGGCGGAAGCCGGCCGCCAAGAAGCCCGTGGCCGAGCAGCCTGCGCTGGACGAGGAGTGAGAAAGCGGTGGTCCCGGCCAGCAAGCCGGGACCACCGCTTCAACGCGCTTGAGGAATGCTCCTATAGACGTCAAGCGGCTGGAGCAAGGTCGGTTCGCGTGGTGTGTTCGGCTGGTGCGCCGGTGAGCGCGCGGTAGACCTCGCGTGCGA
>NZ_JBFBGS010000004.1:0-87038 GCF_040684795.1 Kitasatospora sp. NPDC089797
CCGCCGGTACGCGGGCCCCCGGCCGCACCCCGGCGAGCGGCGCGAAGCGGCGCACGGAGACGGCCCGAGGGCCCGGACGGCGACCGTCCGGGCCCTCCCGCCGTCCGGACTACCCGGCCGGCCGCAGCGTCAGCGAGATGCTGTTGATGCAGTAGCGCTGGTCGGTCGGGGTCCCGTAGCCCTCGCCCTCGAAGACGTGCCCCAGGTGCCCGCCGCAGGCGGCGCAGCGCACCTCCACCCGGCGCATGCCGAGCGAGGTGTCCTCGATGTACTCGACCCGGTCCTCGGCCAGCGGCGCGTAGTACGAGGGCCAGCCGCAGTGGCTGTCGAACTTGGTCTCGGAGCTGAACAGCTCCGACCCGCAGGCCCGGCAGCTGTAGACGCCGACCGTCTTGGTGTCGGTGTACTCGCCGACGAAGGGGCGCTCGGTGCCCGCCTCGCGGAGCACGTGGTACTCCTCGGGGCTGAGCTGGGCGCGCCACTCGGCCTCGGTCTTCTGGATCTCGTAGCTCATCACGACTCCCGCTCGCGGCGTACGTACGTCGGACGCTGTTGGTCAGACGTTGGAGGCAACGTTCGCGAGGTGCTTCAGAATTTCGGGCCCCAGGTTGGTGACGTCACCGGCGCCCATGGTGAGCAGCAGGTCGCCCGGGCGGGCCAGGCCGGCCAGCAGGGCGGGGGCGGCGGCGAAGTCGTGCTCGGGGGTGACGTCGGCGCCGGCCCGGCGGGCGGCGTCGATGATCAGCTCGCTGGTGATGCCGGGGATCGGGTCCTCGCGGGCCGGGTAGATGTCCAGCACCACCGAGGCGTCGGCCAGCGCCAGGGCCGTGCCCATCTCCTCGGCGAGCTGCTGGGTGCGGCTGAACAGGTGCGGCTGGAAGACCACCAGGACGCGCCCCCCGCCCTCCAGGCCCTCGCGGATGGCCTCCAGGTCGGCGGTCATCTCGGTCGGGTGGTGGGCGTAGGAGTCGATCACCTGGACGCCGGCCGCCTCGCCCTTGAGCTGGAGGCGGCGGCGCACACCGGTGTAGGCGCCGAGCGCCTTGGCCAGGTCGGCGGCCGGGACGCCCAGCGCGACGCCGGCGGCCAGCGCGGACACCGCGTTGTGGGCGTAGTGCCGACCGGGCACCGAGACGGTGAAGGTCAGCTCGGTGCCGTCCAGCAGGACGGTGACCTCGCTGGTCATGCCGTGGGCGACGACCGAGAGCACGCGCAGGTCGGCGTCCTCGGCGGCGCCGACGGTGACCACGGTGAGCCCCTCGCGGCCGGCCACCCGGGCGGTCAGCTCGCGGGCGCCGTCGTGGTCGGCGGAGACGACCAGGGTGCCGCCGGGGGCGATCCGGCCGACGAAGGTCTCGAAGGACTCGTAGATCTCGTCGATCGAGGCGTAGTTGGCGTGGTGGTCCAGCTCCACGTTGAGCACGATCGCCACCTCGGGCGCGTACTTGTGGAAGCTGCGGTCGCTCTCGTCGGCCTCGGCGACGAAGATCTCGCCGGTGCCGTGGTGGGCGTTGGAGCCGGGGGCGTCGAGGTCGCCGCCGATCGCGTAGGAGGGGTCCAGGCCCAGTTCGCCGAGGGCGACGGCGAGCATGCTGGTGGTGGTGGTCTTGCCGTGGGTGCCGGCCACCGCCAGGGCCCGGCGGCCGCCCATCAGCGCGGCCAGCGCGTCGGAGCGGTGCACCACCGGGATGCCGCGCTCGTGGGCTGCCACCAGCTCCGGGTTGTCGGCCCGGATCGCGCTGGAGACCACGATGCTGCTGGCGCCGTCCGGCACGTGCTCGGCGGCGTGGCCGACGTGCACGGTGGCGCCGAGGGCGCGCAGCGCGAGGACGGTCTCGGACTCCTTGGAGTCGCTGCCGGAGACGCTGGCACCGCGCACTGCGAGGATCTTCGCCAGGCCGGACATCCCGGCGCCGCCGATGCCGATGAAGTGCGGGGCGTGCAGGTCGTGCGCGGCGTCGTTCAAGGCGTGGCTCCGTACGGGCGATGGCTGGTGTGGGCAGGTGGGTCCGGCGATGCGCGAATCGTCCTCGCGGACGGACCGCAAGGACGATTCTGCACCACCGGCGCGCGGGGCCAGGGCCCTACGAGTCGCTGGCGAACAGCCTCAGCACCGGCACGCCCACCTTGTGGCGCGCCTGGGAGGCCCAGTCGCGGTGGAAGAACTCCTCCACGAAGTGCGGGGAGGTGAGCACCACCACCTCGTCCGCCCGGTGCTCCTCGACCGCCGCGCGCAGCCGGTCCAGCGGCTTCTCCTCGACCAGCTCGCCGATCGCCTCGGCCCCGGCGGCGCGCAGGTGGCGCAGGCTGTGCTCCAGCGATTCACCGGCCACGGTCGGGCCGCCCTCGGACTCGTCGTGCTCGCGCACCACCTTGTCGAGGTGGCCGAGGGCGACGTCGTCGAGCGCCCGCAGCAGTTCGTCCTGCTTGCCGCGCGGCTGCATCAGGACGACGAAGGACACCTTCTCGTCGCTGTGGAGCGTGGTGACCAGCTCCACGTCCGCGTCCGAGAGCGCCTTTTCGATCATCAGTACCGTCTTGAACACGTGAGTCCCTTCCAGTGGCCGGCCCCCGGGCCCCGGCATCGCATAACGGGATCACGATCGGGGGGTCACGGGGTCATCCGAACCCAGGTGACGCAGGTAGCGGGTGAAGAGGAATCCTTTCTGCTCGATCAATGAGACCAGCCGCATCCGCTGCACGTCAGGCATTTCCGCATGGTGGACTATGCGCGGCGCGTCCCCGCCGGTGACCAGCGGAGCCAGCGACAGGCAGAGCTCGTCCAGCAGCCCGGCGGCGGCCAGCTGGCCCAGCAGCCGGGGGCCGCCCTCGGTCAGCAGCCGGGTCCAGCCGCGGTCCACCAGGGCCGCCACGCCCGCCCGCAGATCCACCGAGCCGCGCCCGGCGAGCACCACGTCGGCCACCCGGGCGACCTCCCGGCGGCGCTCCTCGGGGGCGTCCTCCACGGTGATCACCACCGTCCTGACCAGCGGTTCCGTGAACAGCGGCGCGGCCAGGTCGAGGTTCAGCGAGCGGCTCACGATCGCGATCGCCGGGGCCGGCGACTGCCCCGCCGCTGCCCGCGCGGCGGCGAACTCCCGGCGGGCCCGGGCCGGCCGGTAGCCCTCCGCCCGGACCGTCTCGGCGCCGACCAGCACCACGTCGGACAGCGCCCGCAGCACGCCGAAGATCCGCTTGTCGGCGTCGCCGGACAGGCCCTCGGACAGTCCGTCGAGCCCCGCACCGCCGTCCAGCCCGGCGACCATGTTCGCGCGCAGCCAGGCACGCCCCCGATTCACCTGGTCGGGGTACGCGTAGACGGCGGCGAGCGATTCCAGGTCGGACGGATCGGCGACCGGGGCACCCAGCGGGCTGATCAACTGTTGCATGACCTCAGTCTTCCACCGCGGGCCGTCCGGGGGAGGCCCGGAGCGGGCCCGGGCCCGCCCCGGCGGGCGGCCCCCGGGAGCTCCGGAGCCGGTTCGGAGGGCGCCGGGACCAGGCGTACCCTCTACTAACGTGCCCGCAGCCTCCCGCCCCGCCACCGCGACCGAGTCGATAGCCGCCGCGAGCCCGGCCGGCGCCCCGATCGCGCTCACCGAACGCCGTCCCGTCGTGCCCGCCGAGCGGCTGGTCGCCGAGATGGTCCCGCCGCCCCGGTTCGCCGAGGTGAGCTTCGGGACGTACCTCCCGGACCCGACCCAGCCCAGCCAGTACGAGGCCGTCCAGGTCCTGGAGCAGTTCGCGGCCACGCTCGGGGGAGGAAACGGTTCCGCGCCCAAGCGCAGCTGGTTCCGCCGGTCCGCCCCCGCGCCCACCGGCCCGGCCGGCGTCTACCTCGACGGCGGCTACGGCGTCGGCAAGACCCACCTGCTCGCCTCGCTCTGGCACGCTGCCCCCGGCCCCAAGGCCTTCGGCACCTTCGTCGAGCTGACCAACCTGGTCGGCGCGCTCGGCTTCCAGCAGGCCGTCCGGACCCTCTCCGGGCACACCCTGCTCTGCATCGACGAGTTCGAGCTGGACGACCCGGGCGACACCGTGCTGGTCTCCACCCTGCTCGGCCGGCTGGTCGAGAACGGCGTCAAGCTGTGCGCCACCTCGAACACCCTGCCGGAGAAGCTCGGCGAGGGCCGCTTCGCCGCCGCCGACTTCCTGCGCGAGATCCAGGGCCTGTCCGCGCACTTCCGCCCGATGCGGATCGACGGCCAGGACTACCGCCACCGCGGCCTGCCCGACGCCCCGCCGCCGTACGCCGACGCCGCCGTCGAGGCCGCCGCCGCCCGCACCCCCGGCGCCTCGCTGGACGACTTCGACGCCCTGCTCGCCCACCTCTCCGCCGTCCACCCCAGCCGCTACGGCGCGCTGCTGGACGACGTCACGGCGGTCTGCCTGCGCGGCGTGCACCAGGTCGACGACCAGTCCACCGCCCTGCGCCTGGTCGTCCTCGCCGACCGGATGTACGACCGCGAGCTGCCCATCACCGCCTCCGGCCTGCCCTTCGACGAGGTCTTCCCCGAGGACATGCTGCGCGGCGGCTACCGCAAGAAGTACCTGCGCGCCATCTCCCGCCTGGTCGCCCTCGCCCGCGACAGCGCGAAGCAATGAGCCCGTGACCCCTGGGCCGGCCACTCGTTGCTCCCCGGAGCGAGGGGGATCGTGTGGCCGGTGGTGGGACCCGCGGAACGTACGGGATCGAGATCGAGCCGGAGGTCCGGGAGTGGCTCCGCTGCTGCTCGACCGCTGAGTACCGGGCGGCCGAGCGCGCGGCCGACCGCCTCGCCGAGGACGGCGAGCTGCTGACGTTCCCACTGGCCAGCCACCTCGGAGGGCCGCTGCGGGAGCTGCGGATCGGGCCGGTACGGATCACGTACTGGCTGGCCCCCGGGCGGCGGGCTGTGCTGCTGACCGTCTTCCGCAAGACTAGGAACCGCGAGGGCGACGAGGTCGAGCGGGCCCACCGGGCCCAGAAGCTCTGCGAGGCGGAGCACGCACCGGCCGGTGACCACGAGGTCTACGACAGGGACGAGGAGCAGCGATGAGCGGCGGCTACCACACCCGTTGGGTCGTGCCACCCGAGCACCGGGAGAGCGAGGAGTACCGCGCGGCCGGGCGGCGGATGGCGCTCGCCGAAGCCGTGTACGCCCGTCGCTCCGCGCTCGGCTGGACGGTCGCCGAACTCGCCGGGCGGGCCGGACTGGAGGAGGAGACGGTCGAGAGCATCGAGGAGAGCGGGGTCGACCCGACCCTGCCGCTGATCGAACTGCTCGCCGCCGCGTTCGACGCCGCGGTCCGCATCGACCCCGCCCGCGAGCCCGCCATAAGGTTCGAGGCCCACGCGGCCTGATCGGAGCGGCACCGGTTGTCGGTGGGGGGTCGTACGGTGGAGTCGTGCGTCCCATCACGAGTATTGAGCGGTCCGTGGCGCCCTTCGAGGTCGTCAGCCCCTTCCAGCCGAACGGTGACCAGCCGGCGGCGATCGCCGAGCTGGAACGGCGGATCAGGGCGGGGGAGAAGGACGTCGTGCTGCTCGGTGCCACCGGCACCGGCAAGTCGGCCACCACGGCCTGGATGATCGAGAAGCTGCAGCGCCCCACCCTGGTGATGGCGCCGAACAAGACGCTGGCCGCCCAGCTGGCGAACGAGTTCCGCGAGCTGCTGCCCAACAACGCGGTCGAGTACTTCGTCTCGTACTACGACTACTACCAGCCGGAGGCCTACGTCCCGCAGACGGACACCTACATCGAGAAGGACTCCTCGATCAACGAGGAGGTCGAGCGCCTGCGGCACTCGGCGACCAACTCGCTGCTCACCCGTCGCGACGTGATCGTGGTCGCCTCCGTCTCCTGCATCTACGGCCTCGGCACCCCGCAGGAGTACGTGGACCGGATGGTCCCGCTCAAGGTCGGCCAGGAGATCGACCGCGACGTGCTGCTGCGCCGCTTCGTGGACATCCAGTACGCCCGCAACGACGTCGCCTTCACCCGCGGCACCTTCCGGGTCCGCGGCGACACCATCGAGATCTTCCCGGTCTACGAGGAGCTCGCGGTCCGGATCGAGATGTTCGGCGACGAGATCGAGTCGCTGTACACCCTGCACCCGCTCACCGGCGAGATCATCAGCCAGGACGAGCAGATCTACGTCTTCCCCGCCTCGCACTACGTGGCCGGCCCCGAGCGCATGGAGCGGGCGATCACCGGCATCGAGCAGGAGCTGGAGCAGACGCTCGCCAGGCTGGAGAAGCAGGGCAAGCTGCTGGAGGCCCAGCGGCTGCGCATGCGCACCACCTACGACATCGAGATGCTGCGCCAGATCGGCACCTGCTCGGGCGTCGAGAACTACTCGATGCACTTCGACGGCCGCGAGCCCGGCTCCCCGCCGAACACCCTGCTGGACTACTTCCCGGAGGACTTCCTCCTGGTCATCGACGAGTCGCACGTCACCGTCCCGCAGATCGGCGCGATGTACGAGGGCGACGCCTCGCGCAAGCGCACCCTGGTGGAGCACGGCTTCCGGCTGCCGTCCGCGATGGACAACCGCCCGCTGAAGTGGGAGGAGTTCCTGGGGCGGATCGGCCAGACGGTGTACCTGTCGGCGACGCCGGGCCCGTACGAGCTGTCGCGCGGCGACGGGCAGGTCGAGCAGATCATCCGCCCGACCGGCCTGATCGACCCCGAGGTGATCGTCAAGCCGACCGAGGGCCAGATCGACGACCTGGTGCACGAGGTCCGCAAGCGGGTCGAGAAGGACGAGCGGGTCCTGGTCACCACGCTGACCAAGAAGATGGCCGAGGACCTCACCGACTACATGCTGGGCCTGGACATCCGGGTCCGGTACCTGCACAGCGACGTGGACACCCTGCGCCGGGTGGAGCTGCTGCGCGAGCTGCGGGCCGGCCGGTACGACGTGCTGGTCGGCATCAACCTGCTGCGCGAGGGCCTGGACCTGCCGGAGGTGTCGCTGGTGGCGATCCTGGACGCGGACAAGGAGGGCTTCCTGCGCTCCGGCACGTCCCTGATCCAGACGATCGGCCGCGCCGCCCGCAACGTCTCCGGCCAGGTGCACATGTACGCGGACCGGATCACCCCGTCGATGGAGAAGGCGATCGACGAGACCAACCGCCGCCGGGCCGTGCAGCAGGCCTACAACCAGGAGCACGGGATCGACCCGCAGCCGTTGCGGAAGAAGATCGGCGACATCCTGGACACCCTCGCCCGCGAGGACGTGGACACCGACGAACTGCTCTCCACCGGGTACCGCGGCTCCGGCAAGGCGAAGGCCCCGGTGCCGAGCCTGGGCGCGGACCGCAAGCCCGCGAAGTCGCTGCCGGCCGCCGAGCTGGCGGAGCTGATCCAGGAGATGACGGACCGGATGCACACGGCCGCCGCCGACCTCCAGTTCGAGGTGGCGGCCCGGCTGCGCGACGAGGTGAAGGAGTTGAAGAAGGAGCTGCGCCAGATGCGCGAGGCGGGGGTGGCCTGACCGCCGGGGCACCGGGTTTGGCCGGTTCGGCACCGGTCAAGCCCGGCGGTGTCTCAGCCTTGCCACAAACCGGGTAACCCGGAGGAGTCGCGGGTGCCGCAGGCCCTAGGCTGGCCTGCGGCATCGTGCCCTCGGGACGGGGTAGCGGGCCGTCAGCAGAGGGGGCCTCAGCCGGGGGACGGCGACGGGGTGTTCCACCGTGGAGCCGTGCGGCAGCGACCGCGTGGCCGGCAGAGAGGACAACGTCGTGTCGGTGAACCTTGCCAAGGGGCAGCGGGTCAGCCTCCAGAAGGGGGGCGGCACCCTGACCGTGGTCCGGATGGGGCTGGGCTGGCAGGCCGCCCCCAAGCGGGGTCTGTTCGGCAGCCGGACCAGGAAGATCGACCTGGACGCCTCGGCCCTGCTGTACGCCGAGCGGACCCCGTCCGACGTGGTGTTCTTCCAGCACCTGGAGTCCACCGACGGCTCGGTGCGGCACACCGGGGACAACCTGGAGGGCGGCTCGGGCGACGAGGACGACGAGGCGATCCTGGTCGACCTGCTGCACGTGCCGCCGCACATCACCCAGGTGGTGTTCACGGTCAGCTCGTACACCGGGCAGACCTTCGCCGAGGTGCGTCAGGCGCACTGCCGGCTGGTGGACGAGGCCTCCGGGGTGGAGCTGGCCCGGTACGAGCTGGCGGGCGGCGGGCCGCACACCGGGCAGATCATGGCCAAGGTGGTCCGGGACGGCAACGGCGGCTGGGAGATGCAGGCGATCGGCGCCCCGGCCAAGGGGCGGACCTTCCAGGACCTGCTGCCGGCCATCGAGCCGTTCCTCTGACCCGTCCTTTACCTTCTTTACCTTTCTTTGCCTTCCCTGTTACTCTCGACGGCAGCGGAGGGGAGTATTCCCCAACAGCCGACCCCGTCATCACGGGCGCCCGTCGAGGCGCCCCGGGGCGCTGGCCCGACGGGCGGAAGAGACCTCCGGCAGTGACGATGACTGTCTCGCCTACCTGCCGGAGGAGCAGTAGTGGACGTTTCCGTAACCATGTGGGCCACCACGATCGGTGTGCTGATCGCACTGATCGTGGCGGACTTCTTCATCGGGGGGCGCAAGCCGCACGAGGTCTCGATCAAGGAGGCCGGGATCTGGACGGTCGTCTGGATCGTGCTGGCGCTGCTCTTCGGCGGGTTCCTCTGGTGGCACTCCGGGGCCCAGCCGGCGGGTGAGTTCTTCGCCGGCTACATCACCGAGAAGTCGCTCAGTGTCGACAACCTCTTCGTGTTCATCCTGATCATGGGCAAGTTCGCGGTGCCCCGGATCTACCAGCAGCGCGTGCTGATGTTCGGTGTGATCATCGCGCTGGTGCTCCGGGCGGTGTTCATCGCCGGCGGTGCCGCGCTGGTCACCCAGTTCTCCTGGGTGTTCTTCATCTTCGGCGCCTTCCTGATCTGGACGGCCTGGAAGCTGATCAAGGAGGCCCGGGCCGACGAGGAAGAGGAGGAGTTCGAGGAGAACCGGCTGCTCAAGTCGATCACCGGGCGCTTCCCGTCCACCGACGACTACCGCGGCACCAAGCTGTTCGTCGTGGAGAACGGCCGCCGGCTGATCACCCCGATGCTGATCGTGATGCTGGCGATCGGCACCACGGACGTGCTGTTCGCCCTGGACTCGATCCCGGCCATCTTCGGGCTCACCCAGGACCCGTACATCGTCTTCACCGCCAACGCCTTCGCCCTGATGGGGCTGCGGCAGCTGTACTTCCTGATCGGCGGCCTGCTGAAGAAGCTGGTCCACCTGAGCTACGGCCTGTCGGTGATCCTCGGCTTCATCGGCGTGAAGCTGGTGCTGCACGCCGCCCACGAGGCCGGCGCGCACGTCCCGGAGATCGGCATCCCGTTCTCGCTCGGCTTCATCGTGGTGGTGCTGGCCGTGACGACCGTGACCAGCCTGCTGGCCTCGAAGAAGGCCGAGCAGCGCGAACTCCAGGAGTCGCAGAAGCTCGACGCCTGACGCCCGCGGAGGGGCCCCGCGACCGCAAGGGTCGCGGGGCCCCTCCGCGTTGTCGCGGCCGCTACCAGCCGCGCTCGCGCCACTCGTCCAGGTGCGGGCGCTCCGCACCGAGGGTGGTGTCGTTGCCGTGGCCGGGGTAGACCCAGGCCTCGTCGGGCAGCACGTCGAAGATCTTCTCCGTGACGTCCCGGAAGAGCGTCCGGAAGGCCTCCGGGTCGCCCCAGGTGTTGCCGACGCCGCCCGGGAAGAGGCAGTCGCCGGTGAACACGTGCGGGTGGCCCTGGGGGTCGTCGTAGACCAGCACGATGGCGCCGGGGGTGTGCCCGACCAGGTGCCGGACGGTCAGCTCGACCTGGCCGACCCGCAGCCGGTCGCCGTCCGCGAGCGTCAGCCCGGTGGGCACCTCGATGCCCTCGGCGTCGTGCTCCCCGGCGGCGGTGCGGGCGCCGGTGGTGGCGACCACCTCGGCCAGCGCCCCCCAGTGGTCCTGGTGCCGGTGGGTGGTGACCACCGTGGCCAGGTCGTCCCCGACGGTCTCCAGCAGCACCGGGGCGTCGGCGGCCGCGTCGATCAACAGCTGTTCGTCGGTGGCCCGGCAGCGCAGCAGGTAGGCGTTGTTGTCGTACGGGCCCACGGCCACCTTGGTGATGATCAGGTGGGCCAGCTCGCGCACGTCCGGCGGCCCGCCGACCTTGACCGCTCCGTGGTACGTCATCCGTCCGCTCCTCGTCGTCTGGGTCCTGCGATCATCCTCGCTCCGTCAGCCCAGTGGGGGAAGCGGGGGGAGTGCGGTGTCGGGCGTCCGGGCCAGGCCGGCGCCGTCGGAGCGGCCGGAGAGCCAGGCGAGCAGCTCGCGCAGCGGGCCGCGGACGGTCAGGGCGGGCTCGCCGGTGCCGATCGGGCGGCGGTCGCCGGTGTCCTCGGCGACCAGCTCGACGGCGGGCAGCGCGGTGCCGTGCAGCCGGTCCGCGAGCGCGTGGAACTCGGTGACGGCGAAGGCCTCCGGCCAGCGGGCGGGGGCGTAGCCGCCGTCCAGGTCGACCAGGTGGTACTCCAGTTCGCCGAGGCGCTTCCAGACCACGTCGCAGGCCGGGAAGACGGCGCCGGAGCGGTGCCGCACCTCGGCGGCCCAGTCCTCGTCGGTCATCAGCGCGACGGCGGCGAGGAAGCGCCGGTGGGAGTCGCGCAGGTCGGCGAGCTGGGCGTCGAGCGGGCGGCCGGCGCCGTCGGCGATGCCCTGGTCGCGGGCCTGCTCGCTGGCGTACTGCGGGACGTCGGTCCGGGTGCGGGCCCCGGTCAGCAGGTTGACCAGGGAGTCGGCGTTGCGGGAGAGGTGGGCCAGCACGTGGCCGCGGGTCCAGCCGGGGAGCGCGGAGGGCCCGGTGACGGCCTCCGGCGCCAGCCCGGCGACGGTCTCCAGCAGGGCCGCCGTGCTGTCCTCGACCAGGACCAGCCGTTCGGCGGCGACGGCGGCGGACTGCGGGTCGCTCATCGGATCTGCCTTCTGTGCGGTCGGCGCGTTGCCCGGAGCGGGCTCCGCTCGTTGACCAGGTGACGCTACCGCCGAATCCCGGGTGCTGAGCAGGGCTTTTTCGGTCCGGATACGGACGGTCCGGTGGGCTCCGTCACTCGTTCGGGTGGACTCGGCTGGACAAAGTCGAGATTCGAACGTCTGAGCTATAGGCTGGCTGCCGCATCCTGGAAGAAGAACACCCCACACACCGCAAGCCCTCTCGTCCGGAGAAAGGCGCCAGAAGCAGTGGCCGACCGCCTCATCGTCCGCGGTGCTCGCGAGCACAACCTCAAGAACGTCTCGCTCGACCTGCCCCGCGACTCCCTCATCGTCTTCACGGGCCTCTCCGGCTCCGGCAAGTCCTCGCTCGCCTTCGACACGATCTTCGCCGAGGGCCAGCGCCGCTACGTCGAGTCGCTGTCGTCCTACGCCCGCCAGTTCCTCGGGCAGATGGACAAGCCCGACGTGGACTTCATCGAGGGCCTCTCCCCGGCCGTCTCGATCGACCAGAAGTCCACCAACCGCAACCCCCGTTCGACCGTCGGCACGATCACCGAGGTCTACGACTACCTGCGCCTGCTGTTCGCCCGGATCGGCAAGCCGCACTGCCCGCACTGCGCGCGCCCGATCGCCAAGCAGTCCCCGCAGGCGATCGTCGACAAGGTGCTGGAGCTCGCCGAGGGCACCCGGTTCCAGGTGCTCAGCCCGGTGGTGCGCGAGCGCAAGGGCGAGTTCGTCGACCTCTTCGCCGACCTCCAGTCCAAGGGCTACTCCCGCGCCCGGGTCGACGGCGAGACGATCCAGCTCGCCGAGCCGCCGAAGCTCAAGAAGCAGGAGAAGCACACCGTCGAGGTGGTCATCGACCGCCTGACCGTCAAGGAGAGCGCCAAGCGGCGGCTCACCGATTCGGTGGAGACGGCCCTGCGGCTGGCCGGCGGCATGGTCGTGCTCGACTTCGTCGACCTCCCGGAGGACGACCCGGAGCGCGAGCGGATGTACTCCGAGCACCTCTACTGCCCGTACGACGACGTGTCGTTCGAGGAGCTGGAGCCGCGCTCGTTCTCCTTCAACTCCCCGTTCGGCGCCTGCCCGGACTGCTCGGGCCTGGGCAACCGGATGGAGGTCGACCCGGAGCTGGTCGTGCCGGACCCGGAGCGCTCGCTGGCGGAGGGCGCGATCCACCCGTGGTCGGCCGGGCACGCCAAGGAGTACTTCCAGCGCCTGATCGACGCGCTCGGCGAGGAGCTCGGCTTCCGCACCGACATCCCCTGGGCCGGGCTGCCGGCCCGCGCCAAGAAGGCGCTGATGTACGGGCACAAGCACCAGGTGCAGGTCCGCTACCGCAACCGCTTCGGCCGCGAGCGCTCCTACAGCACCGGTTTCGAGGGCGCCGTCCCGTTCATCCAGCGCCGGCACACCGAGGCGGAGAGCGACAGCAGCCGCGAGCGCTTCGAGGGCTACATGCGCGAGGTGCCCTGCCCGACCTGCCGGGGCACCCGGCTCAAGCCGGTGGTGCTCGCGGTCACCGTCGAGGAGAAGTCGATCGCCGACGTCTCGTCGATGTCGATCAGCGACTGCGCCGAGTTCCTGGGCGCGATGAGGCTCAACGACCGGGACAAGCAGATCGCCGAGCGGGTCCTCAAGGAGGTCAACGAGCGGCTGCGCTTCCTGGTCGACGTCGGCCTGGACTACCTCTCCCTGGACCGCGCGGCCGGCACCCTGTCCGGCGGCGAGGCCCAGCGCATCCGGCTGGCCACCCAGATCGGCTCCGGCCTGGTCGGCGTGCTGTACGTGCTGGACGAGCCGTCCATCGGCCTGCACCAGCGGGACAACCACCGGCTGATCGAGACGCTGGTGCGGCTGCGCGACATCGGCAACACCCTGATCGTGGTCGAGCACGACGAGGACACCATCAAGACCGCGGACTGGGTGGTGGACATCGGCCCGGGCGCCGGCGAGCACGGCGGCAAGGTGGTGCACTCCGGTTCGCTGAAGCAGCTGCTCTCCAACAAGGAGTCGCTGACCGGCCAGTACCTCTCCGGCAAGCGGTCGATCCCGATCCCGGCCACCCGCCGCGACCGGGACAAGAAGCGCCAGCTGACGGTGCACGGCGCCCGCGAGCACAACCTCAAGGACGTCACGGTCGGCTTCCCGCTCGGGACGCTCACCGCGATCACCGGCGTCTCCGGCTCCGGCAAGTCGACGCTGGTCAACGACATCCTGTACACCCACCTCGCCCGGGAGCTGAACGGCGCCCGCAGCGTGCCCGGCCGGCACACCCGGATCACCGGCACCGACCTGGTGGACAAGGTGGTGCACGTCGACCAGTCGCCGATCGGCCGCACCCCGCGCTCCAACCCGGCCACCTACACCGGGGTGTTCGACCACGTCCGCCGGCTCTTCGCGGAGACCCAGGAGGCCAAGGTCCGGGGCTACCTGCCCGGCCGGTTCTCCTTCAACGTCAAGGGCGGCCGTTGCGAGAACTGCACCGGTGACGGCACCATCAAGATCGAGATGAACTTCCTGCCGGACGTCTACGTCCCGTGCGAGGTCTGCCACGGCGCCCGGTACAACCGGGAGACGCTGGAGGTGCACTACAAGGGCAAGTCCATCGCCGAGGTGCTGGACATGCCGATCGAGGAGGGGCTGGCCTTCTTCGAGGCCGTCCCGGCGATCGCCCGCCACCTGCGCACGCTCAACGACGTCGGCCTCGGCTACGTCCGGCTCGGCCAGTCCGCGCCGACGCTCTCCGGCGGCGAGGCGCAGCGCGTCAAGCTCGCCTCCGAGCTGCAGAAGCGCTCCACCGGGCGGACGGTCTACGTCCTGGACGAGCCCACCACCGGCCTGCACTTCGAGGACATCAGCAAGCTGATCAAGGTGCTCAGCGGGCTGGTGGACAAGGGCAACACGGTGATCGTGATCGAGCACAACCTCGATGTGATCAAGACCGCCGACTGGGTCGTCGACATGGGCCCCGAGGGCGGCTCCGGCGGCGGCACGGTGGTCGCCGAGGGCACCCCGGAGCAGATCGCGGCCGTCCCGGAGAGCCACACCGGCAAGTTCCTCCGGGACATCCTGCCGGACGGCTTCACGGACGCGCCGGTCAAGGCGCCCGCCAAGAAGGCCCCGCGCAAGCGGGCCGCCGCGGCGAAGAAGTGACCCCGGCGCGCCCCGCCGTTCCCGGTACTCCTCGGGAGCGGCGGGGCGCGTGCCGCATAGACTTCCGTGGTCCCTCGCCGCAGCAGCAACCGTAGGAGCACACCGATGTCCGAGGCCCCCGAGACCAGCCCCGCCACCTCCCGCCGCACGCTGCTCTGCGGCGCCGCGGCCGTCCTGGCGGCCGGCGGCACCGTGGCGGTCAGCGGCTGCAGCTCCTCGGCGGGTTCGGCCGGCTCCTCGGACAAGAGCAGCACCGCCAAGGGCCCGGTGGACCTCGGCCCGGCCTCCGCGGTCCCGGAGGGCGGCGGCAAGGTGTTCCGCGAGCAGAAGATCGTGGTGACCCAGCCGGCCGCCGGCCAGTACAAGGCCTTCAGCGCCAAGTGCACCCACGCCGGCTGCATCGTCGACCAGGTGAAGAACCAGCAGATCCAGTGCCCCTGCCACGGCAGCCGGTTCGCCATCGCGGACGGCGCGGTGCAGGACGGCCCGGCCCCCAGCCCGCTGCCCGCCTACGCCGTCACGGTCGAGGGCGGCAACCTCAAGGTGACCCCGAGCTGAAGCAGTTGATCGTCTTCCCGCTGATCCCGTCCGCACGGCCCCGACCGCACTCGGTACGGTGGACCCATGGCTGACCCGAGCACCTACCGTCCGGCGCCGGGCGCGATCCCGACCTCCCCGGGCGTCTACAAGTTCCGTGACGCCCACGGCCGGGTCATCTACGTCGGCAAGGCCAAGAGCCTGCGGCCGCGGCTGTCCTCCTACTTCCAGGACCTCGCCGGGCTGCACCCGCGCACCGCGACCATGGTCACCACTGCCGCCTCGGTGGAGTGGACGGTGGTCGCCACCGAGGTCGAGGCGCTCCAGCTGGAGTACTCCTGGATCAAGGAGTTCGACCCGCGGTTCAACGTCAAGTACCGCGACGACAAGAGCTATCCGGAACTCGCCGTCACCCTGAACGAGGAGTACCCGCGGGTCCAGGTGATGCGCGGGGCGCACAAGAAGGGCGTGCGCTACTTCGGGCCGTACGGGCACGCCTGGGCGATCCGCGAGACGGTCGACCTGCTGCTGCGCGTCTTCCCCGTCCGCACCTGCTCCAACGGCGTGTTCAAGCGCGCCCGGCAGGTCGGCCGCCCCTGTCTGCTCGGCTACATCGGCAAGTGCGCCGCGCCCTGCGTCGGCAAGGTCTCCGCGGACGAACACCGGGCGCTGGCCGAGGACTTCTGCGACTTCATGGCCGGGCGCACCGGCAACTACCTGCGCCGGCTGGAAGAGCAGATGCAGGAGGCCGCCGCGGACCTGGAGTACGAGAAGGCGGCCCGGCTGCGGGACGACATCGGCGCCCTCAAGCGCGCGATGGAGAAGAACGCCATCGTGCTCGCCGACGCCACCGACGCCGACCTGCTGGCCGTCGCCGAGGACGAACTGGAGGCGGCCGTCCAGATCTTCCACGTCCGCGGCGGCCGGGTGCGCGGCCAGCGCGGCTGGGTCACCGACAAGGTCGAGGACGTGGACACCGCCGGACTGGTGGAGCACGCCCTCCAGCAGCTCTACGGCGGTGCCACCTCCGAGGAGCGCAACGAGTCCGTCCCGCGCGAGGTGCTCGTCCCCGCGCTGCCCGAACCGGCCGCCCCGATAAGGGAGTGGCTCAGCGAACTGCGCGGCAGCCAGGTCGACCTGCGGATCCCGCAGCGCGGCGACAAGAAGGACCTGATGGCCACCGTGCAGCGCAACGCCCAACAGGCGCTCGCCCTGCACAAGACCAAGCGCGCCTCCGACCTCACCACCCGCAGCCGCGCCCTCCAGGAGATCGCCGACGCCCTGGAGCTGGACTCCGTCCCGTTGCGCATCGAGTGCTACGACATCTCCCACCTCCAGGGCGAGGACGTGGTCGCCTCGATGGTGGTCTTCGAGGACGGCCTGGCCCGCAAGAGCGAGTACCGGCGCTTCCAGATCAAGGGCTTCGCGGGCCAGGACGACGTCCGCTCGATGCACGAGGTGATCAGCCGCCGCTTCCGCCGCTACCTCCAGGAGCGCGAGCAGACCGGCGAGTGGGCCGTCCCGGAGGAGCCCGACGAGGACCACCCGGCCGACGGCCCGCGCACCGAGGACGGCCGCCCCAAGCGCTTCGCCTACCCGCCGCAGCTGCTGGTGGTCGACGGCGGCCAGCCGCAGGTCGCCGCCGCCCAGCGCGCGCTGGCGGAACTCGGCATCGACGACGTCGCGCTGTGCGGCCTGGCCAAGCGCCTGGAGGAGGTCTGGCTGCCCGGCGAGGACGACCCGGTCGTGCTGCCCCGCTCCAGCGAGGGCCTCTACCTGCTCCAGCGGGTGCGCGACGAGGCCCACCGCTTCGCGATCGGCTACCAGCGCGCCAAGCGTTCCAAGCGACTCACCGCCGGGGAACTGGACTCCGTCCCGGGCCTCGGCGAGACTCGCCGCCGGGCGCTGCTCAAGCACTTCGGCTCGCTGAAGAAGCTCCGGGCCGCCACCGTCGACGAGATCTGCGAGGTACCCGGCATCGGGCGCCGCACCGCGGAGACTGTTGCGGCGGCGTTGTCGTCCCGTACACCCGCCGCACCCGCGGTCAACACCGCGACCGGCGAGATCATCGAGGACGGGGCCGACGAGGCGGCCGAGCCGATGGCCGCAGCACCCCAGACCGCACCATCCCAGGAGACGCCATGACGGCCGACGCCGCCCGTCTGTCGGCGCGCCCCGACCCCGCCCGCCTGTCCGGGCCGGGGAAGGGCGGCCGTGCCGTGTGCGTTCTCCCCAGCAGAAAGACCGAGAGCGGGGAACCGAAGTGACCGTGTCAGACGTGGCCGAGAACGCGCCGGAGCTGGTGATCATCTCCGGCATGTCCGGAGCCGGCCGCTCCACCGCCGCGAAGTGCCTGGAGGACCTGGGCTGGTTCGTGGTGGACAACCTGCCGCCGGCCCTGATCCCCACCATGGTCGACCTGGGCGCCCGCTCCCAGGGCAACGTCGCCAGGATCGGCGTGGTCGTGGACGTCCGCGGCCGCCAGTTCTTCGACGACCTGCTCACCTCGCTGGACGAGCTGGAGAAGCGCGGCGTCCGGCTCCAGGTGGTCTTCCTGGACTCCTCCGACGACGCCCTGGTCCGCCGCTTCGAGAGCGTCCGCCGCCCGCACCCGCTGCAGGCCGACGGCCGGATCGTGGACGGCATCGCCCAGGAGCGCGACCTGCTGCGCGACCTGCGCGGCGAGGCCGACCTGGTGATCGACACCTCCAACCTCAACGTGCACCAGCTGCGCGCCAAGCTGGACGCCCAGTTCGCCGACCACGACGAGCCCGAGCTGCGCGCCACCGTGATGTCCTTCGGCTTCAAGTACGGCCTGCCGGTCGACGCCGACCTCGTGGTGGACTGCCGCTTCCTGCCCAACCCGCACTGGGTGCCCGAGCTGCGGGCCCGCACCGGCACCGACGCGGACGTCGCCGACTACGTGTTCCAGCAGCCCGGGGCCAACGAGTTCCTGGACGGTTACGCCCAGCTGCTGCGCATCGTCACCGAGGGGTACCGGCGGGAGGGGAAGCGCTACATGACGCTTGCCGTAGGCTGCACCGGTGGCAAGCACCGTAGCGTCGCCATGTCCGAGCGTCTGACCAAGCGTCTCATCGCCGACGGAGTCGAGACGGTGCTCGTCCACCGTGACATGGGTCGGGAGTAACCGCCGCCTTCCCTGCCGGGCCGCCGGCGGAGCCGGTGGCGGGGCCGAGAACGCGAGGTGATGTGTGGCGGGATACGTGCCCGGTCGGCAGCCGCAGAGCAGGACCGGTGAACGGGCGGGCAGTCCGTCGCCGAGCCGTCCGCGCAGCAGTCCCGCCCGGGCCAATCCGGCCCCGAGGATCACCGCGCTCGGCGGCGGGCAGGGCCTGTCCGCCTCGCTGTCCGCGCTGCGCCGGCTCACCAGCGACCTCACCGCGGTGGTCACCGTCGCCGACGACGGCGGCTCCAGCGGGCGGCTGCGCGAGGAACTGGGCGTCCTGCCGCCCGGGGACCTGCGCAAGGCGCTGGCCGCACTCTGCGGGGACGACGACTGGGGCCGCACCTGGTCCGAGGTGATCCAGCAGCGCTTCACCGGCAACGGCGAGCTGGGCGGCCACGCGGTCGGCAACCTGCTGATCGTCGCGCTCTGGGAGAAGCTGGGCGACCCGGTGACGGCGCTGGACTGGGTCGGCCGGCTGCTGAACGTCCAGGGCCGGGTGCTGCCGATGTCGGCGGTGCCGCTGGACATCGAGGCGGTCGTGCGCGGCCACGACCCGGCCCGCCCGGCCGAGGTCGCGGCCGTCCGCGGCCAGGCCAGCGTGGCGGCCACCCCCGGCACCGTGCAGTCGATCCGGCTGCTGCCGGACGGCCCGCCGGCCGTCCCGGAGGCGGTCACGGCCGTGCGGGAGGCGGACTGGGTGGTGCTCGGCCCGGGCTCCTGGTTCACCAGCGTGCTGCCGCACCTGCTGGTGCCCGAGCTGGCCAAGGCGCTGACGGAGACCCGCGCCCGCCGGCTGCTGACCCTGAACCTGGCCCCCCAGCCCGGCGAGACCGAGGGCTTCACCCCGCAGCGTCACCTGGAGGTCATCGCCGACCACGCCCCCGACCTCGCGGTGGATGCGATCCTGGTGGACGAGCGTGCCGTCACGGGCGGCGCTTTCGGCCAGGCGGACCTGGCCGGTCTGGAGAAGGCCGCCGAACGGATGGGTGCCGCTCTGGTGCTCGGCACGGTGGCCCGTACCGACGGCACCCCGCGACACGACCCCGAGCTGTTGGCGGCCGCGTACGACCGGATTTTCCGGACACATGGAAGGATCGGGCCATGGCGATGACTCCAGCGGTGAAGGACGAGATCAGCCGGCTCCCGGTCACCCGGGCCTGCTGTCGCAAGGCGGAGGTGTCGGCGATCCTGCGGTTCGCGGGCGGACTGCACATCGTGAGCGGCCGCATCGTGATCGAGGCGGAGCTGGACACCGGGGCGGCGGCACGGCGGCTGCGCAAGGACCTGCTGGAGATCTTCGGGCACTCCTCCGACCTGGTCGTGATGGCGCCCGGCGGGCTGCGGCGCGGCAGCCGCTTCGTCGTCCGGGTGGTCAAGGACGGCGAGCTGCTGGCCCGCCAGACCGGCCTGGTGGACGGCCGCGGCCGCCCGATCCGGGGGCTGCCCCCGGCGGTGGTCTCCGGGGCCACCTGTGACGCCGAGGCGGCCTGGCGCGGGGCCTTCCTGGCGCACGGCTCGCTCACCGAACCGGGTCGCTCCTCCTCGCTGGAGATCACCTGCCCCGGCTCCGAGGCGGCGCTGGCGCTGGTCGGCGCGGCCCGCCGGCTCGGCATCCCGGCCAAGGCCCGCGAGGTGCGCGGGGTGGACCGGGTGGTCATCCGCGACGGTGACGCGATCGGCGCGCTGCTGACCCGGCTGGGGGCGCACGAGTCGGTGCTCGCCTGGGAGGAGCGCCGGATGCGGCGCGAGGTGCGGGCCACCGCCAACCGGCTCGCCAACTTCGACGACGCCAACCTGCGCCGCTCGGCCCGGGCCGCGGTGGCGGCCGGGGCCCGGGTGGCCCGCGCGCTGGAGATCCTCGGCGAGGAGGTGCCCGAGCACCTGGCCGCGGCCGGCCAGCTGCGGATGCAGCACAAGCAGGCCTCGCTGGAGGAGCTGGGCGCGCTCGCCGACCCGCCGCTGACCAAGGACGCGGTGGCCGGCCGGATCCGCCGGCTGCTGGCGATGGCCGACAAGCGGGCGGCGGAGCTGGGCCTGCCGAGCACCGAGGCCAACCTGACCGACGAGATGGCGCTCAACTGATCGACTCCGAGCAGCGGCCGGTGTCCGGATTCCGGGGCACCGGCCGTCGGCGTTCCGGGGCGGGGGCGAAAGGCGAAATTGGTCAAGACCACTTGACCAGGACCAACGGCCCGGGCGGGCAAGGCCGGAGGGCCCGGAAGTGCGCCACGCCAGGTCTTGCCAGGTGGCGCGATGTGCCCTCCCAGGGTCGGGAGAGGTAGGGTCGTAGGCGGTCGGGGACTTCCCAAATCTCATCCCCGTCGGCTCAGCGCCGGCGTACCTAACGAGGAGATCGGTTCGTGACGATCCGGGTAGGCATCAACGGCTTCGGCCGCATCGGCCGCAACTTCTTCCGCGCCGTCAAGGCCCAGGGTGCGGACATCGAGATCGTCGGTGTCAACGACCTCACCGACACGAAGACCCTGGCTCACCTGCTCAAGTACGACACCACCCTGGGTACCTTCCCGGGCGAGGTCTCGCACACCGAGGACAGCATCACCGTCGACGGCCACACCTTCAAGGTGACCGCCGAGCGTGACCCGGCCAACCTGCCGTGGGCCGCCCTGGGCGCCGACATCGTCGTCGAGTCCACCGGCATCTTCACCAAGGCCGAGGCCGCGAAGAAGCACCTCGCCGCCGGTGCCAAGAAGGTCATCATCTCGGCCCCCGCGACCGACGAGGACATCACCGTCGTCCTGGGTGTCAACGACGAGAAGTACGACGCCGCCGCGCACCACATCATCTCCAACGCCTCCTGCACCACCAACTGCGTGGCGCCGATGGCGAAGGTGCTGAACGAGAGCTTCGGCATCGTCAAGGGTCTGATGACCACCGTCCACGCGTTCACCAACGACCAGGTCACCCTGGACTTCCCGCACAAGGACCTGCGCCGTGCTCGTGCGGCGAGCCAGAACATCATCCCGACCTCGACCGGTGCCGCCAAGGCGACCGCCCTGGTCCTGCCGGAGCTGAAGGGCAAGCTGGACGGCACCTCGCTGCGCGTCCCGGTCCCGACCGGCTCCATCACCGACCTGGTCGTCACCCTGGAGCGCGAGGTCACCAAGGACGAGGTCAACGCGGCCTTCCAGAAGGCCGCGCAGGAGGGCCCGCTCAAGGGCATCCTGGCCTACACCGAGGACCCGATCGTCTCCTCGGACATCGTGAACGACCCGCACTCGTGCATCTTCGACTCGCAGCTCACCATGGTCCAGGGCAACCAGGTCAAGGTGCTCGGCTGGTACGACAACGAGTGGGGCTACTCGAACCGCGTCGTCGACCTGGTCGCCATCGTCGGTGGCCAGCTCTGACGCAGTGGGAGCTGACGTGATGTAGGGGCGAGGGCCCGGACGGCGCAACGTGCCGACCGGGCCCTCGCTCTGCGTGCAAGGACTTCTCAGGCGGCCCCTGCGCCGTGCCGCCTCTGCGCATCAACCATCTCCCCAGGAGACCGAAGAACCCGTGAAGACCATCGAAGACCTGGACGTCGCCGGCAAGCGCGTCTTCGTACGCGCCGACCTGAACGTCCCGCTGGACGGCACCACGATCACCGACGACGGCCGGATCCGCGCCGTCGCGCCGACCATCGCCAAGCTCGTCGAGCGCGGCGCCAGGGTCGTCGTCGCCTCCCACCTCGGCCGCCCCAAGGGCGAGCCGGACCCGAAGTTCTCGCTCGCGCCGGTCGCCGTCCGCCTCGGCGAGATCCTCGGCCGGGACGTCGCCTTCGCCACCGACACCGTCGGTGACAGCGCCGAGGCCGCCGTCGCCGGGCTGGCCGACGGCGAGGTCGCGCTGCTGGAGAACCTGCGCTTCAACGCCGGCGAGACCAGCAAGGACGACGCCGAGCGCAAGGCCTTCGCCGAGCAGCTGGCCGGCCTGGCCGACCTGTACGTCGGCGACGGCTTCGGCGCGGTGCACCGCAAGCACGCCTCGGTGTACGACCTGCCGGCGCTGCTGCCGCACGCCGCCGGCGACCTGATCGCCACCGAGGTCGGCGTGCTGAAGAAGCTCACCGAGGAGGTCGCCCGGCCGTACGTGGTCGTGCTCGGCGGCGCCAAGGTCTCCGACAAGCTCGGTGTGATCGACAACCTGCTGGAGAAGGCCGACCGGATCCTGATCGGCGGCGGCATGGCGTACACCTTCCTCAAGGCCCAGGGCCACGAGGTCGGCATCTCGCTGCTGCAGGAGGACCAGATCCCGACCGTCCTGGAGTACCTGGACCGGGCGCAGAAGCGGGGCGTCGAGTTCGTCCTGCCCGTGGACGTCCTGGTCTCGGCCGACTTCCCGGACCTCAAGGGCAAGACCCCGGCGACCTTCGAGACCGTCGACGCGGACAAGATCCCGGCCGACCAGGAGGGCCTGGACATCGGCCCGAAGACCCGCGAGCTGTACGCGGCGAAGCTGGCCGACGCGGGCACGGTGTTCTGGAACGGCCCGATGGGCGTCTTCGAGCACCCGGACTACGCGAACGGCACCAAGGCCGTCGCCCAGGCGCTGCTCGACAGCGCCGCGTTCACCGTGGTCGGTGGCGGCGACTCCGCCGCCGCCGTCCGCATCCTGGGCTTCGACGAGACGAAGTTCGGGCACATCTCGACCGGCGGTGGCGCGAGCCTCGAGTACCTGGAGGGCAAGACCCTCCCCGGTCTCGCCGCACTGGAAGGCTGAAAGCATGACTGAGCGTCTCCCGCTGATGGCGGGCAACTGGAAGATGAACCTCAACCACCTCGAGGCCATCCAGCACACCCAGAAGCTGGCCTTCGCGCTGGCCGACAAGGACTACGCGGCCGTCGAGGTCGCCGTCCTGGTCCCGTTCACCGACCTGCGCTCGGTGCAGACCCTGGTCTTCGGCGACAAGCTGAAGATCAAGTACGGCTCGCAGGACATCTCGCAGCACGACGGCGGGGCGTACACCGGTGAGGTCTCCGGCCCGATGCTGGCCAAGCTCCAGTGCACCTACGCGGTGATCGGCCACTCGGAGCGCCGCCAGTACCACGGCGAGAACGAGGAGATCGTCAACGCCAAGGTCAAGGCCGCCTACCGGGCCGGGGTCACCCCGATCCTGTGCATCGGCGAGCCGCTGGAGGTCCGCAAGGCCGGCACCCACGTCGAGCACACCCTGGCCCAGCTGGACGGCGCCCTGGAGGGCGTCCCGGCGGACCAGGCCGAGTCGATCGTGGTCGCGTACGAGCCGGTCTGGGCGATCGGCACCGGCGAGGTGGCCACCCCGGAGGACGCGCAGGAGGTCTGCGCCGCCATCCGGGCCCGGCTCGCCGAGCTGTACTCCGCCGAGCTGGCCGACAAGGTCCGTGTGCTGTACGGCGGTTCGGTCAAGTCGTCGAGCGCGGCCGGTCTGATGGCCAAGCCCGACATCGACGGCGGCCTGATCGGCGGTGCCTCGCTGGACGCCGACGAGTTCGTCAAGATCGTGCGCTACCGTGAGCAGGCAGTAGGCTAACGCCGCCGCAGCAACGTAGGCTTTGGGGCCGGACCGCCGTACGCGGCCCGGCCCCTTCGCGAAGATACGAGAGAGTTGGTCCCGTCGTGGTTCTCGGGTTCTCGATTGCCCTGATCATCTTCAGTGCGCTGATGATCCTGTTGGTGCTGCTGCACAAGGGGAAGGGCGGCGGTCTTTCCGACATGTTCGGCGGTGGCGCGATGTCCACCGGCGGCGGTTCGGCGGTGGCCGAGCGCAACCTCGACCGCATCACCATCGTGGTCGGCCTGGGGTGGTTCGCCTGCATCATGGTGCTGGGCCTGATCCTGAAGTACAAGAGCTGACACAAGCCTGACGCCCCGTCGCCCGAGCGCCTATCCTGGGACGGTCGGGGGCGGAGGCGATGGTGGCGGATGCTTAAGTCCTGCTTACACTAGGACGACTTTCGCCACCGACGCGCACCGCGGCGGGTCGGCGCACCAGCACGCAGGGAGTCAGACCGTGGCAAGTGGCAACGCCATCCGTGGGAGCAGGGTCGGGGCAGGCCCGATGGGGGAGGCGGAGCGCGGTGAGTCCGCTCCGCGCAACAGGATCTCCTTCTGGTGCGCCAACAAGCACGAGACCCGCCCCAGCTTCGCCGCCGAAGCCGTCATCCCGGACACCTGGGACTGCCCGCGCTGCGGTTTCCCGGCCGGACAGGACGAGCACAACCCGCCGGCGCCCTCCCGCAACGAGCCGTACAAGACCCACCTCGCCTACGTCCGGGAGCGGCGCACCGACGCCGACGGCGAGGCGATCCTCGCCGAGGCGCTGGCCAAGCTGCGCGGCGAGATCTGACCGGAGGGCCGTAGGACGTCAGACCTGCGGAAAGGGCGCCACCGTCATCGACGGTGGCGCCCTTCGGTGTTCGTCTCCCGCTGCCGGGCCGGTCGGGCCTCAGGCCGAGGCCGGCGGGTACAGCTGCGGGGGGATCCGCTCCGCGGCGGCGCGGTCCAGCAGCCACAGGGTGCGGCTGCGGCCGTACGCGCCGGAGGCCGGGGCCTGCAGCTCGCCGGGGCCGGACAGGGCCAGTGCGACCGCGCCCGCCTTGTCCTCGCCGGCGGCCAGCAGCCAGACCTCGCGGGCCGCCCGGATCGCCGGGAGGGTGAGCGAGATCCGGGTCGGCGGGGGCTTGGGGGCCCCGCGCACGCCGATCACGGTCAGCTCGGTCTCCCGCACGCCCGGGTGCTCCGGGAAGAGCGAGGCCACGTGGGTGTCCGGGCCGACGCCGAGCAGCAGCACGTCGAAGGCCGGGACGCCGAGCCGGTCGCCCGGCCCGGCGGCCTTGGCCAGCTCCTGTGCGTAGCGGGCCGCGGCGGCCTCCACGTCCGAGCCGTCCACCCCGTCCGAGGCGGGCATCTCGTGCACCCGCGCCGGGTCCAGCGGGACGGTGTCCAGCAGTTCGGCGCGGGCCTGGACGGCGTTGCGGTCCGGGTCGGCGGCGGAGACGAAGCGCTCGTCGCCCCACCAGAGGTCCAGCCGGCCCCAGTCGACCGCGTCGCGCGCCGGGGAGGCGGCGATCGCGGCCAGCAGGGCGTTGCCGTTGCGGCCGCCGGTGAGCACCACCGAGGCGGTGCCGCGGGCCGCCTGGGCGTCCACGATCCGGGTGATCAGCCGGGCCGCGGCCGCCTGGGCCATCAGCTCCTTGTCCCGGTGGACGACCAGCTGCGGGGTCGCGGCGGTCATGCGCTGCCCTTGGCGGCGCGCTTGCCCGAGGCCTTCTTCGCGGTGGACTTCTCCGCGTTCTCGGTGGTCACCCGGGCCGGGTTGGCCACCGCGGCGTCGGCGGCCGCGGCCGCGGCCTCGCCCACCGAGGCGGCCGCCGCCGGTCCGGCCGCGGCCTGCTCGGCGGCGCCCCGGTCGGCCTCGACCGGTTCGCGCAGCCGGTCGACGGGCGTGCGCACGGCCGTCGAGTAGATGTCGTCCGGGTCCAGTCGGCGCAGTTCCTCGGCGATCAGCTCCGAGGTCTCGCGCCGCTTGAGCGCCACCTGGCGGTCCGGCGAGCCGGGCATGCAGAGCGTGCCCATCAGGCCGTCCGGGCGGTCCAGGGTGATGTCCCCGTCCTTGGTGCGCAGGTGCACCGCGGTGATGCCGGGGCCGCCGGTGACGACCCGCTCGACCGGCACGTTCAGCCGGTTGAGCAGCCACAGGCCGAGCAGCTCGACGCTGGGGTTGTAGGACTCGCCCTCGACCATCACCGAGGTGATGGCGGACGGCCGCTGGTCCAGCGCGGCGGCCAGCATCGAGCGCCAGCCGGTGATCCGGGTCCAGGCCAGGTCGGTGTCGCCCGGGGTGTAGCTCTGGGCCCGCTGGGCGAGCTGGCCGACCGGGGACTCGGCGGTGACGGCGTCGGTGATCCGGCGCTGGGCGAGCGCGCCCAGCGGGTCCTGCGCCGGGTGCTGCGGCGCGTTGTCCGGCCACCAGACCACGGTCGGGGCGTCCGGCAGCAGCAGCGGCAGGACCACCGACTGGGCGTGCGAGGCGAGTTCGCCGTGCATGCGCAGGATGACCGTTTCTCCGGAGCCGGCGTCCGAGCCGACCAGGATCTCGGCGTCCAGCCGGGTCTCGGCGCGGGCCCGGGGCGAGCGCCCGGCGCGCTTGATCACCGCGAGGGTGCGCATCGGGTGCTCGTGGGAGGCCTCGTTGGCGGCCTTGAGGGCGTCGTAGGCGCTGCCCTCGTCGGTCACGATCACCAGGGTGAGCACCATGCCGGCGGCGGTGGAGCCGCTGGCCCGGCGCGCCTCCATCAGCGCGGCGTTGATCTTGCTGGACGTCGTGTTGGTGAGGTCGATCTTCATGGCCGGCGCCAGCTCCTGCCGTCTCGTGCGAGCATCTCGTCCGCCTCGGCCGGGCCCCAGGTGCCCGCCGCGTACTGGGCGGGCTTGCCGTGGGCGTCCCAGTACTTCTCGATCGGGTCGAGGATCTGCCAGGAGAGCTCGACCTCCTGGTGGCGCGGGAACAGGTTGGCGTCGCCGAGCAGCACGTCGAGGATGAGCCGCTCGTACGCCTCCGGGCTGGACTCGGTGAAGGACTCGCCGTAGGCGAAGTCCATCGTGACGTCCCGGACCTCGAAGGAGGTGCCCGGCACCTTGGAGCCGAACCGCACCGTCACGCCCTCGTCCGGCTGGACCCGGATGACCAGGGCGTTCTGCCCCAGCTCCTCGGTCGCGTAGGAGTCGAACGGCAGGTACGGGGCGCGCTGGAAGACCACCGCGATCTCGGTCACCCGGCGGCCCAGGCGCTTGCCGGTGCGCAGGTAGAACGGGACGCCCGCCCAGCGGCGGTTGTTGATCTCCAGCTTGATGGCCGCGTAGGTGTCGGTCTTGGAGTCCGGGTCGATGCCGTCCTCGTCCAGGTAGCCGACCACCTCCTCGCCGCCCTGCCAGCCGGCCGCGTACTGGCCGCGCACGGTGTGCCGGCCGAGGTCGGCCGGGAGCTTGACGGCGCTGAGCACCTTGAGCTTCTCGGCCACCAGCGCCTTGGGGTGGAAGGACGCCGGCTCCTCGATGGCGGTGAGCGCCATCAGCTGGAGCAGGTGGTTCTGGATGACGTCACGGGCGGAGCCGATGCCGTCGTAGTAGCCGGCCCGGCCGCCGATGCCGATGTCCTCGGCCATGGTGATCTGCACGTGGTCGACGTACGACCGGTTCCAGATCGGCTCGAACATCTGGTTGGCGAAGCGCAGCGCCAGGATGTTCTGGACCGTCTCCTTGCCCAGGTAGTGGTCGATCCGGAAGACCTCGTCCCGGGGGAAGACCTCGTGGACGACCTTGTTGAGCTCCTGGGCGCTCTCCAGGTCGTGGCCGAAGGGCTTCTCGATGACGGCGCGGCGCCAGGAAGTCCTGCTGGGCCCCTCCTGCCCGTTGGCGGGCGAGGAGGGCGGGTCGGCCAGGCCGTGCTTCTTGAGCTGCTGGACGACGGTCGGGAAGAACTTCGGCGGGACGGACAGGTAGAAGGCGAAGTTGCCGCCGGTGCCCTGGGCCTTGTCCAGTTCCTCGATGGTCTCGCGCAGCTTGTCGAAGGCCTCGTCGTCGTCGAAGGTGCCGTGCACGAAGCGCATGCCCTTGGCGAGCTGCTGCCAGACCTCCTCCCGGAACGGGGTGCGGGCGTGGTCCCGGACGGCGTCGTGGACCTCCTTGGCGAAGTCCTCGTCGTCCCACTCGCGGCGGGCGAAGCCGACCAGCGAGAAGCCCGGCGGCAGCAGACCGCGGTTGGCCAGGTCGTAGATGGCCGGCATCAGCTTCTTGCGGGACAGGTCGCCGGTGACCCCGAAGATGACCAGGCCGGACGGCCCCGCGATGCGCGGGAGCCGCCGGTCGGAAGGGTCACGAAGCGGGTTGACGGGGGTGGGCGGGAGATCGTCCGCGTCCGAATCCGATGTCAACTCAGGGAAATCAGTGCTCACTTGGTGTGCTCCGCTTTCGTGCGCTGGCTGTGTGAGCGGGGGTCACTTCTCGCCGGCGAAGGTGGCCAGCGAGGCGGTGACGGTGTCGAGCAGCTCCTGCCAGGACTGCTCGAACTTCTGGACGCCCTCGTCCTCCAGCACCTGGACCACGTCGTCGTAGTCCACGCTGGCGGCCGCGATGGCCTCGAGGACGGCCTTGGCGTCGGCGTAGTTGGGGACGATGGTGTTGCCGGTGATCACGCCGTGGTCGCCGGTGGCGTCCAGGGTGGCCTCGGGCATGGTGTTGACGGTGCCGGGGGCGACCAGCTCGGTGACGTACAGGGTGTCCGGCAGGGCCGGGTCCTTGACGCCGGTGGAGGCCCACAGCGGGCGCTGCGGCTTGGCGCCGGCGGCCTCCAGGGCACGCCAGCGGGCGCTGCCGGCGGTCTTGCCGTCGACCGAGCCGAAGACCTCCTCGTACGCCTGGTAGGCGAGGCGGGCGTTGGCCAGGGCGGCCTTGGAGCGCAGGTTCCGGGCGTCGCCGCCGATCTTGTCCAGGCGCTTGTCGATCTCGGTGTCCACGCGGGACACGAAGAAGGAGGCGACCGACTCGATCTGGGAGAGGTCCAGGCCCTTGGCCTTGGCGGTCTCCAGACCGGTCAGGTAGGCGTCGATGACGGCCTTGTAGCGCTCCAGCGAGAAGATCAGCGTGACGTTGACGCTGATGCCCAGGCCGATGACCTCGGCGATGGCGGGCAGGCCGGCCTTGGTGGCGGGGATCTTGATCAGGACGTTCGGGCGGTCGACCAGCCACCACAGCTGCTTGGCCTCGGCCACGGTGGGGGCGGTCTCGTGCGCCAGGCGCGGGTCGACCTCGATGGAGACCCGGCCGTCGCGGCCGTTGGAGGCGTCGTAGACCGGGCGCAGCACGTCCGCCGCGTCGCGCACGTCCGAGGTGGTGATCATGCGGATCGCCTCGTCGGTGGTGACCTTGCGGACGGCCAGGTCGCGCAGCTGGCTGTCGTAGGAGGTGTCGCCGCTGCCGGCGATCGCCTTCTGGAAGATGGTCGGGTTGGTGGTCACGCCCACCACGTGCTTGTTCTGCACCAGCTCGGCCAGGTTGCCGGAGTTCAGCCGCGTCCGGCTGAGGTCGTCCAGCCAGATCGCAACGCCTTCGTCGCTGAGGCGCTTCAGTGCGTCAGTCATGGTGCTCAGTCCCTTTTTCTTCTGCTTCGTGGGGTAGTCAGAGGGGCCGCGTGCCCGCGTGCGGGCGGGCACGCGGCCCGGACGCGCTTAGCGGTTGACGGCTTCGAGGGAGCGCAGGGCGTTGTGCGCCTCGGCCACCACGCGCTCGGCGGTCAGGCCGAACTCCTCGAACAGCACCTTGTAGTCGGCGGAGGCGCCGAAGTGCTCCAGCGACACGATCCGGCCGTGGTCGCCGACCAGCTCGCGCCAGCCCTGGGCGATGCCGGCCTCGACCGAGACCCGGGCCTTCACCGACGGCGGCAGCACGCTGTCGCGGTAGGCCTGGTCCTGCTCCTGGAACCACTCGAAGGACGGGACGGAGACCACCCGGGTGGCGATGCCCTCGGCCTCCAGCACCTCGCGGGCCTGGACGGCCAGCTGGACCTCGGAGCCGGTGCCCAGCAGGATCAGCTGCGGGTCGCCGTTGCCGGCCTCGGCCAGCACGTACGCGCCCTTGGCGGTGCCCTCGGCGGAGGCGAAGACCTCGCGGTCGAAGGTCGGGACGTTCTGGCGGGTGAGCGCCAGGCCGACCGGGCCGGGGTGGGTGGTCTGGCGCTCGATGACGGTGCGCCAGGCGACGGCGGTCTCGTTGGCGTCGGCCGGGCGGACCATGCTCAGGCCCGGGATGGCGCGCAGCGAGGCCATGTGCTCGACCGGCTGGTGGGTCGGGCCGTCCTCGCCGAGGCCGATCGAGTCGTGCGTCCAGACGTAGGTGACCGGCAGCTTCATCAGCGCGGCCAGGCGGACGGCCGGGCGCATGTAGTCGGCGAAGACCAGGAAGGTGCCGCCGTACACGCGGGTCTTCCCGTGCAGCGCGATGCCGTTCATGGTCGAGCCCATGGCGTGCTCGCGGATGCCGAAGTGGATCGTCCGGCCGTACGGGCTGGCGGACTTCAGCGGGTTGCCCTCGGGGAGGAAGGAGCTGTCCTCGTCGATCGTGGTGAGGTTGGACTCCGCGAGGTCGGCCGAGCCGCCCCACAGCTCCGGGATCACCGCGCCGAGCGCCTTGAGGGTCTCGCCGGAGGCCTTGCGGGTGGCGACGTCCTTGCCGGCCGGGAAGGAGGGGATGGCCTTCTTCCAGCCCTCGGGCAGTTCGCCGGCCTGGATGCGGTCGAACTCGGCGGCCCGGTGGGCGTCGGCGGCGCGCCAGGCGTCGAAGCCCTGCTGCCACTGGTCGCGGGCGGCCTTGCCGCGCTTGATGACCTGGCGGGCGTGCTCGATGACCTGGTCGCTGACCTCGAAGGTCTTCTCCGGGTCGAAGCCCAGGACCTTCTTGGTGGCGGCGATCTCGGCGGCACCGAGCGCGGAGCCGTGGGCCTTGGCGGTGTTCTGGGCGTCCGGGGCCGGCCAGGCGATGATCGTCCGCATCGCGATCAGCGACGGCCGGGAGGTCTCGGCCTTGGCCGCCTCCAGCGCACCGGCGAGGGCCTCGACGTCGATGTCGCCGTTGGCCTTCGGGGTGACGCGCTGCACGTGCCAGCCGTAGGCCTCGTAGCGCTTGAGGACGTCCTCGGAGAAGGCGGTCTCGGTGTCGCCCTCGATCGAGATGTGGTTGTCGTCGTACACGGCGACCAGGTTGCCCAGCTTCTGGTGGCCGGCCAGCGAGGACGCCTCGGCGGAGATGCCCTCCTCCAGGTCGCCGTCGGAGACGATGGCCCAGATGGTGTGGTCGAAGGGGGACTCCCCGGCCGACGCCTCCGGGTCGAACAGGCCGCGCTCGTAGCGGGCGGCCATCGCCATGCCCACGGCGTTGGCGATGCCCTGGCCGAGCGGGCCGGTGGTGGTCTCGACGCCGGCGGTGTGGCCGTGCTCCGGGTGGCCCGGGGTGCGGCTGCCGGCCACGCGGAAGGCCTTGAGGTCGTCCAGCTCCAGGCCGTAGCCGGAGAAGTACAGCTGGGTGTAGAGGGTCAGGCTGGTGTGCCCGGGGGAGAGGACGAAGCGGTCGCGGCCGACCCAGGCCGGGTCGGTCGGGTCGTGGCGCAGGAAGCGCTGGAAGATCAGGTACGCGGCGGGGGCCAGCGACATGGCCGTCCCGGGGTGCCCGTTACCGACCTTCTGGACAGCGTCCATCGCCAGGACCCGCGCCGTGTCAACCGTGCGCTCGTCCAGGTCGCTCCACTCGAATGCGTTCTTCGGCGCAGTGCTCACCCTGTCTCAGGGCTCCTTCCATTGTGAAGAGTGACCCCGTGAATGGGGACCGGGTCGGCCACGGCGCTGTGGGCCCGACTGTGGTTGGTGCCGGTCACGGAGGGTAGATCCCGCTTCTCCGTGCGAGCCTACCGCCCGGGCCGGGGCTCACCCTCCGTGCCGGGACAACCGGGATTTCCGCATGCTGATTCCCACTAGGGCGTTCTGACATGTTTTGTCCAGACTCTCCCGGTTCGGCGGTGCGCGCCGCCCGGGTGGTCGGGACGGGTTGCGCGGGACCCGCCGGGCCCGTTCCGCGGCCGTTCCGGGGCGTCACCCGGTCGGCTCAGCCGGTCGCGCGGGATCCGCCTCGCCGGGGGACCCCGGAGCCGGATGGGATATATGGAGCGTCTAAGGTGGCGTGGTACGCGCAGAGCGGACGATTCGGGACCCTTCGTTCCTATGGACGCCTGCGAGGATTCATCTTCAGTTGGGGTGTTAGTGACCGCCGTCGAAACCCGTCCCGCCGGGGTCACCGGGGCGACTCCTGCGCACCGGCCGATCGGGGCCCGTGTCGGCGCGTTCGTCGCACTGACCAAGCCGCGGATCATCGAGCTGCTGCTGATGAGCACGGTGCCGGTGATGTTCCTGGCCCAGCAGGGCGTGCCGAACATGCTGCTGGTGCTGAAGGTCGTGGTCGGCGGTTACCTGTCGGCGGGCGGCGCCAACGCCCTCAACATGTACATCGACCGCGACATCGACGCGCTGATGACCCGCACCGAGCGGCGACCGATCGTCACCGGGATGGTCTCCCCGCGCGAGGCGCTGGTCTTCGGCATCACGCTCGGTGTCCTCTCCACCCTGCTGCTCGGCTTCGGCGTCAACTGGCTCTCCGCCGGACTGGCGCTCGGCGCGCTGCTGTTCTACGTGTTCGTCTACACGCTCGGGCTCAAGCGGCGCACCTCGCAGAACATCGTCTGGGGCGGCATCGCCGGCTGCATGCCGGTGCTGATCGGCTGGTCCTCGGTGACGAACTCGGTCTCCTGGGCGGCGGTCGCGCTGTTCCTGGTGGTGTTCTTCTGGACCCCGCCGCACACCTGGGTGCTGTCGATGAAGGTGCGCGACGACTACGAGCGGGCCGGCGTGCCGATGCTGCCGGTCGTCAAGGGCAACGTCGCGGTCGGCAAGCAGGTCGTCGCCTACTCCTGGGTGATGGTCGCGGTGTCGCTGGCGGTATGGCCGCTCGGGCACATGAGCTGGCTGTACCCCGTCGTCGCGGTGCTGCTCGGCGGGTTCTGGCTGCGCGAGGCGCACGCGCTGTACGGGCGGGCCAAGGCCGGGATCGTCGGCGCGAAGCTGAAGGAGATGCGGCTGTTCCACTGGTCGATCACCTACCTGTCGCTGCTGTTCGTGGTGTGCGCGATCGACCCGTTCGTGAAGTAGGGCCCGTTCCTCGCAGGAAGAGCCCCGGTCCTGGTGGACCGGGGCTCTTCCGTGTTCAGCGACCCGGTAGTTCCGACGGGCCGACGTGGCCGTCCAGCCAGTCGCGGAGCGGCTGGGAGGCGCGCAGGAAGCCGGCGATCCGGGTGTGGGCGGTCCGGGTGCCGAGCCACTTCGCGGGCTCCCACTCCTGCCAGGCGACCAGGCCCTTGTGGCGCAGCAGCTCGATCCGCGGGTGGTCCTTGGGGTAGCCGCGCGGGGCGGACTTGAGGCTGTCCCGGCCGTGCACCTGCGGGCCGGCCTTCTCGACGGCGGCGATCACCCGCAGCAGCTCGGCGCCGCCGACGTCCTCGGCGACGGCGGCGCGGTAGCGGTCCAGCTGGTCGGGGGCGAGCTGGTACATGCCGTTGCCGCAGGCCAGGCCGTCGGCGGAGAGCTGGATGTAGCCGCCGGTCTCCAGGTGGGCGCCGATGTGGGTCTTGTACGGGGACTTGTCGGCGGAGAACCGGACGTCGCGGTTGGGGCGGAAGATCTTGCCCTGCCCGAACTCCGGCTCCAGCTCGGCGAGCAGCAGCTCCATCGGGGCCCGCACGGCGTCGTCGTACTGCTCCCTGTGGGCCTGCCAGAAGGTCTTGGAGTTGTCGGCTTCGAGGTGCTCGTAGAAGTCGAGGGCCTCGGCCGGCCAGCCTTTGAACGTCATGCTCCGAGTATGTGTCCCGGTGCACAGGGCGCTCCCGTCGCCAGCTTCTCTACCGGTGGGTAGCATGCGGGCATGAGCAGCGCAGAGACCGCCACCGCCGCCGCGCCGGACGCCCGCACCGAGCGCCGCGCCAAGCGCATCGCCAAGCACCTGACCAGCTTCGCCCGGCAGCACGGCGGCAGCGCCGACGCGGTCGTCGAGTACGTCGGCGACGTGGCCACCCGCATCGTCGTGGTCGGCGCGGACGGCGCCTGGGGCGACCAGGTGGCCCCGACCTACGCCGTCGGCCGCCGCGCCGCGGAGCTGGCGGGTCTGACCCTGCACGAGAACTTCGAGGGCGAGCTGGGGCTGAAGGTGAGGACCGGCCCGTACGAGTGGAAGCGGATGGCCGGCATCCAGCTCGGCGGCTGAGGACCGCTGGTACGGCTTGGTACGGCGAACGGCCCGGCTCCCCCAGGTGGGGGAGCCGGGCCGTTCGCCGTTTCAGATGGGGAGGTTCCAGCCCGGGCCGTTCTCGTGGCTGATCCAGACGCGCTGGCCCGACGGCGAAATGGTGATGCCGAAGCCCTCCTGGTGCGGCTCGCCCGCGTCCTGCCAGGTCTCGACGGCGATTTCCACCTGGTCCCAGAGGCGGAGCGGGCCGCGCTGGACGACGGTCCAGCCACCGTCGGGGGTGGGGGCGGTCCGGGCCTGGGAGCCGGTGGCCACGTCGGAGAGGATCTGGTGCGCGCCGGCTCCCATCCGCTCGGCGGAGGGAGCCGCGAGCTGCGCGACCCAGCTGCCGGTCCAGGTGCTGATGGTCTCGGGGTCGATCCGGGTCGGGCGTTCGTCGCCGGGGAGCAGCGACAGGCTCTGGCGGGGCGGCCGGTCGTGGGGGCGGGCGATCATGAAGCTGGTGTAGCCGGGCAGGAAGCGGCCGGTGGCTTCTCCGGGGCCGGTCACGTCGAGGAGGGCGAGACCGAAGCCGAAGGACCAGCCGGACAGGGTGACCAGGATCCGGCCGCCGGGCTTCACCTGGTGCAGCCACGGGGGCGGGACGTAGCGGACCGCGCAGGTGGCGATGAGGCGGTCGTACGGTTCTCCGTCCGGGTCACCGAGTAGCCCGTCGCCGATGATCAGGCGCGGCGAGTGGCCGGCGGCCTTGAGGGCGGCCGCGGCGGCCTCGCCGACCCGGGGGTCGTACTCGATGCTGGTGAGGTTGCCGTCGCCGAGCCGGTGTGTGCCGAGGGCGGTCGAGTAGCCGGTTCCGGTGCCGATCTCCAGGACCCGGTGCCCGGCCTCGGTGTCGAGTTGGTGCCACATGCGCAGGACCAGGGACGGCAGGGTGGACGACGAGGTCGGGGCTCCGGTCGCGGTGCCGTCGGTCACGTCCTCGGGGCGGGTGTGTCCGTCGAGTTGGGTGACGAGGGTTTCGTTCGAGTAGACGTGCTCCAGCCAGCCGGGGTCGCCCTTGAACACGGGCCGGTAGGCGGAGCCTCCCGAGACCGGAAGGAAGAACGATCCTGTGAACAGTTCTCGGGGGACCGACCGGGCGGCACTGTCCCATGCCGGATCGGTGATCGCGTCCTCCCCGGTGAACGCGTCCACCATGGCGGCGCGGAGCTGTTCCGATGTGCTCATGCGGTGGTGCCTTTCGCTAGTTGGTCGGCGATGGCGCGGGCGATCGCCCTGGTGGTCTCGTCCGGCTGCCAGGCCCACTGGCCGTTCGGGTTGCACTCAAGGAAGTACCAGTCCCCGGAGAGAGTCACGGCGAAGTCGAACGCTCCGTACACCAAACGGAGTTGGTGGAGGAATGCGTCGATCGAACGGGTAACCGGTTCGGGGACGTCGATCCGTGTGCACGTCATCCGGTCCTGGCGTCGACGCCAGTCGAGATCGGGGCTGTCGATCCGGACGCCGAACGTGCGGTCGCCGACGGCGGTCACCCGGACGTCGAAGGCCTTGGGCACCTTCGCCTGGAACATGTGCGGGCACGCGCCGATCGCTGCGGTGAGTTCGCTGCCGGACACTTCACGCACCCATACGGCGTGAGGCTGCCCGTCGACCGAGTAGGGGGTGTTCCAGAGTGGTTTGTAGACCGCCCCCGAGGCTTGCGACGCCACGAACTCCTGTGCCTCCTGCACGCTGTTCGTGATCACCGTGTCGGGGACCAGGAACCCGAGCCGTTGCGCGGCGGCCAGCTGCGCCGGCTTGTGCTCGGCGGCGCGGTTGGCCCACGGGTAATTCACGTACTGCGCGTCGGGAAGCGACGCGAGGATGCCGCCCGCACCCCAGAGGCACTGCGAGGTGGCGAACCGGCGGTCCTGCCCGTCCAGGTCGGGCGGGCCCTTGTAGGGCGAGGCCCGGCGAACCCAGACGGACCGGACTTGGGAGAGGTTCAGTTCACGGGTGGCGGTGCTCAGGGTGCCCCGCTGGTCGCCCGTGCGGTACGCGGCGGTCAGCGAGGCACCCGTGTGCAGGTCGGTGCCGGGATCAAGGCGGACCACCGGGATGCGGCGTTCCGCGAGGATCCGCAGGACCGCGTCCGCTGTCACGTCCAGGGGATTGGTCAGCACTAGGACCGACCTGCTCCGGTTGTTCATCAGCCGGAACTCTGGTCCTGGTCGTAGGACTCGGTGCTGTCGGCATCGGTGGCTCCGCCGGGCCCGGCCCCGTCACCGGGCGAGGTGGTGGTGGGCGTGAGCCCGCTGGTGCTGGTGCCGTGCGCGCCCAACTCGACCGTGCGGCCGTGCTCGTCCAGGAACATGGCGATCTGCGTCTCGGGGTCGATCACGGGCGTGAGGGTGGGGGCCGGTCCGGGGTGGGGGTACGGGCCCATGCGGGTGGTGCCCCAGGGTGCGGTGGTCATCTGTGCTGCATCTCCTCGTTCAGGGTGGTCCGTCCGCGCCGCCGGGTCGGCGGCGCGGACGGGAGTTCATCAGTGGGAGCGGTTGATCAGTGCGAGGGCCGCGACGACGATGTGCAGCCCGGCTGCGGCGGAGACGCCGTAGGCGGCCCAGACCTGCGGGGGGTCGGGGGTGGGTGGCGGCGCTGGCGCGGCGTTGGGATCGTCGTGCGGGGGTGGTGAGTTCACCGGGGAATCGCGAGGTCGGCGTGGACGACCTTGCCGTGCGGGAGGAGGGCGACGCCCCAGCGGCCGCGGGTGAGCCGGTGGACCAAGGCCAGGCCCCGGCCGGACGTCGCGTCGGGCCCGGCCTGGAGCATCACGGGCATCGTCCTGGAGCCGTCACCGACGAGGATGCGGACGATGTGGTCGGCCGGATGGCGGAGGCCGACGAGCATACGGGTGTGGCAGCCGGTCCTGAGGGAGTTGGTGGCCAACTCGCTGACGATCACGGCGGCGTCGTCCACCACGTCGTCCAGCCCCCATTCGCGCAGCTGCGCGCCGACGAACCGGCGCGCAGCTGCCACCGACTCCGACTGGTAGGGGAGGCGGACGATCGCCGGTGCGACGCGCTCATCATCAGTGGCCTCGCCGCCGGTGATTGCTGGAGTGCAGTGAGGCTGTTCACTGTCGACGCCTGAGACTGCTGACAGCGTGCTGGGTGGAGACATCGAGGTCACTCCCTCGGGTGGTCCGATTGGCCCCTCTCTGGTGCTCGATCTGCCAGCGAGGTATTCCTAGTTCACCGGCTCGAGATGACGCGTGGGGTCTGAGCGGCCGGACGTTTCACCGGACGTTTGGGCTTGGCTGAGGTCTCCGACTACGGGGGGTCATGTGGCGGAACGATCGCTTGCCGGATTGAGGAAGGCAGCTGGGTACACGCAAGAGAGCTTCGTCGCAGCGTTCCTCGACATGGCGCAACGTATGCATGTCCGCGCTGCAGTGAGTGTGCGTCAGCTCCGGAGATGGGAGTCTCCCGGCCCGCCGTTGCCGCATCCTGGCCAACAGGCGGTACTTGAGGCGTTGTTGGGAGTCCCGCTTGATGAGCTGGGATTTACAGTGCCCAGCGGGCGAGCCCGCAGCGTCCCAAGCGCCGGGTGCAAAGTGGGTGCGGTGCAGAGGCGACAGTTCGTTGTAGATGTCGGCGCACTTCTTGGGGCTTCGGTTCTTGCCCCTGTACAGGTTGGTCGTCGGATCGGTGCAGCCGATGTCCAGGTGTTCAGGGCCAAGGTTGCAGATCTGTACGCCATCGATCACACGCAAGGTGGCCGCGTCGCCCGGCGGGCCGCTGCTCAGGTTTTGCAGAGTGTTGAGAACGCTGTGACCGGAGGGGTCTATCTCGCTCCGGTCGGGCGTGACCTTCACGCCCTGGTTGGAACGATTCACTCCCACCTCGGCTGGATCGAGTTCGACGCGGGAAGGAAGGCGGCTGCGCGTGCAGCATGTACTGAGGCGCTGACCTCGGCCCGTCTGGTTGGCGACCCGCTGCTGGAAGTTCGGTCGCTCGACAGTCTGTCTCTGCTTGCCGTGGAACAGAGGCGGCCGTGGGAGGCGATTGCGGCGGCGACCGCGTCTGGGGAGATCGCGCAGAGGCATGGCGGGCCGAAGGTGAAGTCAGTGGTCGCCTTGCGGCAGGCGCGGGCACTGTCGTCTGCCGGTGACCATGCAGGCGCCCGCCGCGCCCTCTCTCAGGCGCTAACGTGGCAAGACCGATCGGATAGCGACACTGATGCGCCGCCATGGACGGCATTTGCAGGTCGGGTTGAGGTGGACTATGCAACCGCCGCGTGGCATGTCGGAGCTGGGCAACTCGCGCATGCGATTCCGTTTCTTCGATCTGCCGTTGAGCTGCTCGGCCCGAAATTCAGCCGAAACGCGGCGCTGTACCGGGCACGTCTTGCCGAGGTGCTCATGAAGGCCGGCAACGTTGAGGAAGCGTGCGCAGAGGCGGTAGCTAGCGCCAGCGCGGCGCAGGGAATGGCCTCGGCTAGGTTGGCAGATCGGTTGAGTTCGGTGGCCTCCTTGGCTGTTCGAGTCGACACGGCAGTGGCGCGAGACTGCATCGAGGAACTTCGGGTGCTTGGGGTTTCGGCCCGGAAACAGAGGATGGTGTGACGGTGGCGGTTCGGCTCTTGGACGGGGAGCAGACGGCCGGGCTGGAGGGGCAGTTGAGGGAGGTGTTCTCCGATGCGTTTGCGGAGCCTCCCTACAACGAAGGGCCGGCCGACGTGGAGCGGGCGTTTCGGCGGTTCCGCTCGCAGGTACGTCGGCGGGGATTCCGGGCGGTGATTGCCTTCGACAGCGACACCGTGGTGGGCATGGCGTACGGCTACCCGCTGTCGGCGAACACCGGATGGTGGGACACCTTGATCGATCCCGTGCCCGAGGAGCTCCGGTCCGAGGACGGAAAGCGCACGTTCGGACTCTTCGAGCTGGCGGTCCGGCCCGAGTGGCGCCGCCAGGGCGTCGCCACTCGCATGCATCGCGTCCTCATCGAAGGAATCGACAACGCCCGGGTGATGCTGAATACCCGGCCGGAGGCGACTGCGGCCGGGGCGTCCTACCGGGCGTGGGGCTACGAGCGCGTCGGGTCGGCGATCCCGTGGGAGGGTGCGGCCCGGCATGACGTGATGGTCCTCGACCTGACCCAACCAGTGGTGTGAGCGTGGGCCCCAGTCGTTGCCGTTCCACTCGGTGTCCGTCGCGGGGGTGGTGGTGCGGGAGGACGGGCAGGTGTTGGCGATTCGGCGGGCGGACAACGGGGCTCGGGAGGCGCCGGGTGGCGTGCTGGAGCTGGACGAAGTGATTGATGACGGGGTGTGTCGCGAGGTTCGTGAGGAGACCGGGGTCTACAAGAACCTGCAGCGAGGGGTCGGCGCGCTTGTGTTCCGCTGTCGGCCGGTGGGTGGAGTAGCGCGGGGCTCGGAAGAGTCGATTGAAGCTGGGTGGCTCACGCCGGGGGAGGTCTCCGAGCGGATGGGGGAGGTGGATGCCGTACGAGGCCTGGACGCGCTGCGGGACGATGCCGTGCCAAGCATCCGGGCGCATGACGGGCGACAACTGCTGCGACCGCACGGCGAAGGCCCCCAACGAAAATCGATGGGGGCCTTCGCCACTGCCTCAGACCGCGGCGGGTTGGGGGGTCTGGGTGGGGAGTTGGTCGATGGTGTCCTCCGCCGCGCGGGTGCGGAGGGCGAGGGGGATGCGGAGGGCGGCGATCCAGGTGAGGGTCGCGCCCAGCATGTGGAGGACGACCATCAGTTCGGGGGCGTCGGTGAAGTACTGGATGAAGCCGAGGACGCCCTGAAGGAGGAGGACGATCAGGAGTTCCTTGGCGCGGGACTTCGCGCTCTGGGGGGCCTTGATCGCTGCGAAGACGAAGATCATCGCGATGGTGAGGCCGACCGAGACGAAGGCGAAGTCGGCGTGGAACTGGGCCAGCCGGTCGTAGTCGATCGGGATGCGGGGGACGATCTTGTTGTCCTGGGGCGTACCCGGGTGGTGGCCGGCGCCGGTGACCAGGGTGCCCGCCGCGACCAGCAGGCCGACGACCGTCACCAGGACGTAGGAGAGCTGGTGGATCGGGCGGGCCACCGAGAGCTTCGGTGCGCCGTCGCCTTCCTTGGAGCGCTCCCACATCAGCAGCGCCACCCAGACCAGCGCCATCGCGGCGATCATGTGCAGCGCGACGGTGTACGGGTTGAGGCCGGTCAGCACGGTGATGCCGCCGAGGACGGCGTTGCTCATCACCAGCCAGAACTGGGCCCAGCCGAGCTTCGTCAGGCCGTGCCGCCAGGGGCGGTGGCAGCGGGCCGCGAGGATCGCCCAGCCGACGGCCGCGCTCAGCACGTAGGTGAGCATCCGGTTGGTGAACTCGACGATGCCGTGGAAGCCCATCTCGGGGGTGGGCGTGAGGCTGTCGGCGGTGCAGCGGGGCCAGGTCGTACAGCCGAGGCCGGAGGCGGTGAGCCGGACGGCGCCGCCGGTGACGACGATCACCACGCTCATCACCAGCGCGGCGAACGCGGCGCGCCGGACCATTGCGGCGGAGGGCTGCCAGCGCTCGGCGAGCAGGGAGAAGGGGGTACGCACGGGTCCCATCGTAGGTGGCCTTACAGGCGATCTTGGGGCGGGGCGCGGGGGCGGGCCGTACCCGAACGGGGAGGGAGCAAACGGGACTGTTCGGGCAAGGCGGTCATTGGTCTTGACCATTCACCCGTTTGGCCGAAAGAGTGCGGATTGGTCCATACCTTTTTTCGGGCCGTTCCCCCCTTCCCGCACACACGCGGAGATCCTGCACATGCGCATATCCACTTCCGCCGCCGCGCTCGCGGCCGGCGGCTCGCTCGCTTTGGCCGCGCTGATCGCTCCGGCCGCCCACGCCGTCGGCACCGTCGGCTCCGACCAGGAGTGCCGCAGCCTCGGGGTCGCCAACCTCTACGGAGAGTTCATCGAGGGCGACGACACCCACACCCCGGACGCCGAGGGCGCCGTGGCCGTCGGCGGCAACGCCGACTTCACCGGCGGGTTCTCCGTCGGCCAGGAGCTGACCGCCGCCGAGGTCGACGCCCTGCCCGGCAAGAACGCGCTGGTGGTGGCCGGCAAGATCACCGGCCACAACACCCAGGTGATGAAGGGCAACGGCGTCTACGGCTCCAAGGCCGACGGTGCCGTCGTCCAGGCCCACGCCGGCTCCGTCGCCCAGGGCGCCTCGCCGATCGACTTCAAGGCCGAGTTCGCCAAGCTGCGCGCCGCCGCCACCTCGTTGGCCGCCGTGCCGCAGACCGCCGGCGCCACCGTCGAGGCCAAGGGTGCCGAGCTCACCTTCACCGGCGGCGACGCCAGGTACAACAGCTTCACCGTCGACGCCGGCAAGCTCCAGGGCGCCAAGGACGTCTTCGTCAAGGTGCCGGCCGGCGCGGTCACCGTCATCAACGTGACCGGCGGCTCGTACGACATGGCGGCGGCCGGCACCACCGGCTTCCACCTCTGGGACGCGGGCAAGTCGGCCTTCGTGCTGGACGACAAGCTGCAGAGCGCGACGGGCGGCGCGATCCGGGCCAAGCTGCTCTGGAACTTCCCGACCGCGACCAAGGTGGTCAAGAACAGCAAGGCGGCCTGGGCGGGCACCGTGCTCGCGCCCAACGCGGCCTTCGACCTCGGCAGCGGCGGCCCGGTCAACGGCTCGGTGATCGCGGCCTCGCTGACCGGCAAGGGCGGCGCGGAGACCCACCACTACCCGTTCACCGGCTGCCTGCCGGGCACCACCGTGCCGACCACCCCGGCCACGCCGCCGGTGACCCCGCCGGTGACGCCGAGCGGCTCGCCGAGCGTCCCGGTGACGCCCAGCGCCTCGACCGGCCCGTCCGGCTCCCCGAGCGCCCCGGCGACCGGGAAGCCGAGCGCGAGCGGCTCGGCGAGCCCCTCCGCCTCCGCCTCGACCTCGGCGGCCGTTCCGGGCGCCTCGGCCAGCCCGTCCGCCCAGGCGAACGCGGGCGGCGACCTGGCGCACACCGGCTCCGGTCCGGTGCTGCCGCTGGCGATCGGCGGCGCCGTGGCGCTCGCGGCCGGTGGCGGGATCGTGGTGGCGGCCCGACGCAAGGCGGCCCGGAAGGCCTGACCCGACGGAACGCCCCGCGCGGTCGTCGACTGATCGACATGGCGCCCCTGGTGATCGAGCCTGATCGCCGGGGGCGCTTCTCTGTGGCCGAGGTGACGAAGTTCATTCAAGTTTGCCCAATCCGCGTTCTGCGAGGTGGCGGCTGTGATGGGCTGGGCAAGCACATCCGGGAACGGGCGGACAGACGAAATCCGGTCGTGCGGCGGGGTGTGGTGAGGTGCGGAAGTGCCGGTAGAGTCCCCCGGACATGTCGTAGCGGGCCTCCGCGAACACTCACAACACGCCTGCTGCGCAAGACCGTTCGGAGGGGAACAGGGTAATGGCGCGACAGCAGCGGCACATTCGGATGGGCGCGGCGGCACTCGCCGGAACGGCGGCGGCCGGAATTCTCCTGCCGCTGGCGCTGGCCACCAACGCCTCGGCGCACGTTCCGACCTGGTCGACGACCTGCGACAAGGTCGTGATCGACCTGATCAACTACAGCCCCAAGCCTGACGTGAAGAACACCGTCAGCCTCACCATCGGCGACGACAAGGTCCTGGACGCCAAGGAGTTCCCGGCGGAGTTCCACGGCACCTTCCCGGTGAAGGACCACGACGCCCCGCTCACGGCGCACCTGGTGGTCAAGACCACCGAGACCCCGGCCGAGAAGGGCTGGAGCATCGACGAGACCAAGACCATCGCGCCGTGCCACACCCCGACCCCGACGCCGACCCCGACCCCCACCAAGACGCCCACCCCCACCCCGACGCCGACCGACACCCCGTCGGCGACGCCCACCCCGAGCAGGACCCCGACGGCCACCCCGACCCCCACCCCCAGCAGGACCACGGTCGCCCCGGCGGCGCCCGCCCCCAGCGCCCCGGCGCTGGCCCAGACCGGTAGCAGCGACTCCACCCCGATCATCGCGGCGGCCGGCGCCGGCGTGCTGCTGGTCGGTGGCGCGCTGGTGCTGGTGGCCCGCAGGCGCCGGGGCGGCAGCGAGGGCTGACCGGGCTTCGGCCGACGGCGCACAGCGCCCCCGGGCCGGTAGCCGGCCCGACAACACGCAGCGCCCCCAGGCCGGTTGAGGCCTGGGGGCGCTGCGTTTCGTCGGCGCGGGCTACTCCCAGCGGAAGAACCGGGCGGCCGCGGCCAGCCCGAGGACGGACCAGCCGGCCAGGATGCCGAGGTCGGACCAGGGCACCCCGGCGCCGTGCTGGAGCACCGAGCGCAGCCCGTCGGAGAGCGCCGAGATCGGCAGCAGCTCCAGCACCGACCGGACGGCGTCCGGGAACCTGCTGAGCGGCACGATCACCCCGCCGGCCAGCAGCAGCAGGATGAACACCAGGTTGGCGGCGGCCAGGGTGGCCTCGGCCTTGAGGGTGCCGGCCATCAGCAGGCCGAGCCCGGAGAAGGCGGCGGTGCCGAGGACCAGCAGGGCGGCGACGGTGACGGGGTTGCCGTGCGGGGACCAGCCGAGCGCCAGCGCGATCACCGACAGCAGGGCGACCTGCAGCACCTCGGTGACCAGCACGCAGCCGGTCTTGGCGGTCAGCAGCGTCCAGCGCGGCAGCGGGCTGGCGCCGAGCCGCTTGAGCACGCCGTAGCGGCGCTCGAAACCGGTGGCGATGGCCTGCCCGGTGAAGGCGGTGGACATCACGGCCAGCGCGAGCAGGCCCGGCGCCAGGAAGTCGACCCGCTTGCCCGGGCCCTCCACGGTGACGACGTCGACGGCGGAGAACAGCACCAGCAGCACGGTCGGGATGACCACGGTGAGCAGCAGCTGCTCACCGTTGCGCAGCAGCATCCTGGTCTCGAAGGCGGTCTGGGCCAACAGCATCCGGCCGACGGGCGCGGCACCGGGCTTCGGTGCGTACGTGGTCACGAGCGGAGCTCCCGTCCGGTCAGGTCGAGGAAGACGTCTTCGAGGCTGCGGCGCTGCACGGCCAGCCGCTCGGGCAGGACGCCGGCGGTCGCGCACCACCCGGTGACGGTGGCCAGCAGTCGGCTGGGGTCGAGCGGCGCCTCGACCCGGTAGCTGCCGGGGGCGGTCTCGGTGGCGGTGGCGCCGGCGGGCAGCTCCCGGAGCAGCGGGCCGAGGTCGAGGCCGGGCGGGCCGTCGAAGCGCAGCGCGTCCTCGGCGCCGCCGCGGCAGAGCTGCTCGACGGTGCCGCCCGCGATCACCCTGCCGCGGTCGACGATCGCGACCTGGTCGGCGAGCTGCTCGGCCTCGTCCATGTGGTGGGTGGTGACCACCACGGTGACGCCGTCCCGGCGCAGGTCGCGGACCAGCTCCCAGGTGGCGCGGCGGGCCTGCGGGTCGAGGCCGGCGGTGGGCTCGTCCAGGAAGACCAGCTCGGGGCGGCCGACCACGGCCATCGCCAGGGCGAGCCGCTGCTGCTGGCCGCCGGAGAGCCGGCGGTAGGTGGTGCGGCCGCAGGAGCCGAGGCCGAGGCGCTCGACCAGGGCGTCGACGTCCAGCGGGTGGGCGTGCAGCTTGGCCGTGTGCCGGAGCATCTCGACGGCGCGCGCGCCCGCGTACACGCCCCCTGATTGGAGCATCACGCCGATCCGGGGCCGCAGGGCCGCGCTCTGGGTGACCGGGTCGAGGCCGAGGACGCGGACGGTGCCGGCGTCGGGGCGGCGGTAGCCCTCGCAGGTCTCGATGGTGGTGGTCTTGCCGGCGCCGTTGGGGCCGAGCACGGCGGTGATCGCGCCGCTGGTGATGGTCAGGTCGAGGCCGTCCACCGCGGTCTTGTCGCCGTAGTGCTTGACCAGCCCGGCGACCTGGACCGCGGGTTCGGAATGCATAGCGGCGAGTCTATGAGGGCCGAACGGGCGGGCCCGACACCGGCCTTGGTGATCGTTTTCGCAGGTCAGGTAAGGCTTGCCTGCGTGACAGATGACACGGGTGAGGCCTGGATCACGGCTTGTCCTCCCGGAAGTAATTACGCAACACTGGTGTTGTGAAAAACATGCGCGAGCACATCCCGCAGCAGGAGGCCGAGCCGGCCCCCGGCTGCGACGTGCCCGTGACGGCGGCCGAGGTGCTGCTGGAGGGCCACCGCGCCACCCGTGACCGGGTCGCCCGGTCGATCCTGGACCACGGCCCCTCCTCCGCCGCCGACCTGGCGACCCGGCTCGGCCTCACCGCCGCCGCCGTCCGCCGCCACCTCGACGGACTGGCCGCCGCCGGCCTGGTCGAGTCCCGCGAACAGCGGGTCTACGGCAGCCGCGGCCGGGGCCGCCCGGCCAAGGTCTTCGCCCTCACCGACGCCGGCCGGGACGCCTTCTACCAGGCGTACGACCAGCTCGCGGCCGACGCGCTGCGCTGGATCGCGGACTCCGTCGGCGGCGGCGAGGCGGGCGAGGAGGCGGTCGCCGCCTTCGCCCGCGCCCGGTTCGGCAAGCAGGCCGAGAAGTACCTGGAGACCCTGCGGCAGGCCGAGGCGCAGGAGCGTCCGGAGGCCCTGGCCCAGGCGCTGAGCGCGGACGGGTACGCTGCCACGGTGCGGCGTGTCCCGTCGGCCGTGGCCAAGGCCCCGGCGGGCGCCCAGCTCTGCCAGCACCACTGCCCGGTCGCGCACATCGCCGAGCAGTTCCCCCAGCTCTGCGAGGCGGAGACCGAGGTCTTCTCCCAGCTCCTGGGCACCCATGTGCAACGGCTGGCCACCATCGCCCACGGCGACGGGGTCTGCACCACCTATGTGCCGGCACCCGGTGCCGCATCGTCGCCCGCCCAGCGGTCCGCGGGCCACGGCTCCGATGCAGCGCCGACTGCCAGTACATGAAAATTCTGCGTCCACCGAAGATTCTGCGTCCGCGCGTTAGGAAGCTCGCATGACTGACACCGTTTCGCACCCGGAGCTCGAGGGCCTGGGCACTTACGAGTACGGCTGGGCCGACCCGGACACCGCTGGTGCCGCGGCCAAGCGCGGGCTCAGCGAGGAGGTCGTCCGCGACATCTCCGCGAAGAAGAACGAGTCCGAGTGGATGCTGAACCTCCGGCTCAAGGGCCTGAAGCTGTTCGGCAAGAAGCCCATGCCGACCTGGGGCTCCGACCTCACCGGCATCGACTTCGACAACATCAAGTACTTCGTCCGCTCCACCGAGAAGCAGGCCGAGTCCTGGGAGGACCTGCCCGCGGACATCAAGGCCACCTACGACAAGCTGGGCATCCCGGAGGCGGAGAAGCAGCGCCTGGTCGCCGGTGTCGCCGCCCAGTACGAGTCCGAGGTCGTCTACCACCAGATCCGCGAGGACCTGGAGGAGCAGGGCGTCATCTTCCTGGACACCGACACCGCGCTGCGCGAGCACCCGGAGCTGTTCAAGGAGTACTTCGGCACCGTCATCCCGGCCGGCGACAACAAGTTCGCCGCGCTGAACACGGCCGTGTGGTCCGGCGGCTCGTTCATCTACGTGCCGAAGGGCGTGCACGTCGACATCCCGCTGCAGGCCTACTTCCGGATCAACACCGAGAACATGGGCCAGTTCGAGCGGACGCTGATCATCGTCGACGAGGACGCCTACGTCCACTACGTCGAGGGCTGCACCGCGCCGATCTACTCCTCCGACTCGCTGCACTCCGCGGTCGTCGAGATCATCGTCAAGAAGGGCGGCCGCTGCCGCTACACGACCATCCAGAACTGGTCGAACAACGTCTACAACCTGGTCACCAAGCGCGCCGTGGCGTACGAGGGCGCGACCATGGAGTGGGTCGACGGCAACATCGGCTCCAAGGTCACCATGAAGTACCCGGCCGTCTACCTGATGGGCGAGCACGCCAAGGGCGAGACCCTGTCGATCGCCTTCGCGGGCGAGGGCCAGCACCAGGACGCCGGCGCCAAGATGGTGCACATGGCGCCCAACACCTCGTCCAACATCGTCTCCAAGTCGGTGGCGCGCGGTGGCGGCCGGACCTCCTACCGCGGTCTGATCGAGATCGGCGAGGGCTCCAAGGGCGCCAAGTCCAACGTGCTGTGCGACGCGCTGCTGGTCGACACGATCTCCCGCTCGGACACCTACCCGTACGTGGACGTCCGCGAGGACGACGTGTCCATGGGCCACGAGGCGACGGTCTCCAAGGTCAGCGAGGACCAGCTGTTCTACCTGATGAGCCGCGGCCTGACCGAGTTCGAGGCGATGGCGATGATCGTCCGCGGCTTCGTCGAGCCGATCGCGCGCGAGCTGCCGATGGAGTACGCGCTGGAGCTCAACCGGCTGATCGAGCTGCAGATGGAGGGCGCGGTCGGCTGACGACCAGCCGCAGACCGCCCCACCGACTTTTCGAGGAAGAGAGCACTACGACAGCCATGGCTGACGTCCAGAACACCACCGGCTCCACCACCGCCGGTTCGATCGAGGTCGGCACCGCCGGCGCGGGCGCGCAGCTCGCCGGCCCCGGCACCGGCCGCACCGCGGTCCAGCAGCCGATCGACGCGCGCGTCGCGGTCAAGCCGTCCTTCGACGTGAACGACTTCCCGGTGCCCACCGGCCGCGAGGAGGACTGGCGGTTCACCCCGCTGCACCGTCTCGCCGGCCTGCACGACGGCACCGCGGCCGAGGCCGCGCGCGGCGAGGACAAGGTCGAGCTCGGGCTGCCCGACGGCGTCACCGCCGAGACCGTCGGCCGCGACGACGCCCGCCTGGGCAAGGCCGGCACGCCGGTCGACCGGGTCGCGGCGCAGGCCTTCAGCGCCTTCGAGCAGGCGCTGGTCGTCACCGTGCCCAAGGACGCGGTGCTGACCGAGCCGGTCAAGATCGACGTGCGCGCCGGGGGCGGGGTCGGCTTCGCCCACGTGGTGATCGACGTCAAGCCGTTCGCCGAGGCCGTCGTGGTGCTCAACCACGAGGGCACCGGCACCCGGGCCGCCAACGTCGAGCTGCTGGTCGGCGACGGCGCCAAGCTCACCTTCGTCTCGGTCCAGGACTGGGACCGGGACACCGTCCACGTCGCCCAGCACAACGCGCTGGTCGGCCGGGACGCCTCGTACAAGTCCGTGGTCGTCACCTTCGGCGGCGACCTGGTCCGCCTGCACCCCCGGGTCAACTACGCCGCCCCCGGCGGCGAGGCCGAGCTGTTCGGCCTGTACTTCGCCGACGCCGGCCAGCACCTGGAGCACCGCCTGGTCATCGACCACGACACGCCGCACTGCCGGTCGAACGTGGCGTACAAGGGCGCGCTGCAGGGCCAGGACGCCCACGCGGTCTGGGTCGGCGACGTGCTGATCCGCGCGGCCGCGGTCGGCACCGACACCTACGAGCTCAACCGGAACCTGGTGCTCACCGACGGCGCCCGGGTCGACTCGATCCCGAACCTGGAGATCGAGACCGGCGAGATCGTCGGCGCCGGCCACGCCTCGGCGACCGGCCGCTTCGACGACGAGCAGCTGTTCTACCTGATGGCCCGGGGCATCCCGGCCGACGAGGCCCGCCGCCTGGTGGTCCGCGGCTTCTTCGCCGAGCTGCTCCAGCAGATCGGCGTGGCCGAGGTCCAGGAGCAGCTCCTGGAGAAGATCGACGCCGAGCTCGAAGCGGCGGTCTGATCCCGATGAGCTTCCTCCGTGCCTGCGCGCTGAGCGACCTCCAGGAGGACGTGCCCAAGCGCGTGGACCTCAACGGCGTGCCGGTCTCGGTCGTCCGCACCGACGAGGGGGTGTTCGCGATCAACGACACCTGCTCGCACGCGAACGTCTCGCTCTCGGAGGGCGAGGTCGAGGACTGCATGATCGAGTGCTGGCTGCACGGTTCCAGCTTCGACCTGCGCACCGGCAAGCCCTCCGGCCTGCCCGCCACCAAGCCGGTCGCTGTCTACCCCGTAAAGATCGAAGGGGACGATGTGCTCGTCTCCGTCAACCAGGAGTCCTGAGTACCCATGGCAACCCTTGAAATCCGCGACCTGCACGTCTCCGTCGAGGCCGAGAACGGCCCGCGCGAGATCCTGAAGGGCGTCGACCTGACCGTGAAGCAGGGCGAGACCCACGCCATCATGGGTCCGAACGGCTCCGGCAAGTCCACCCTGGCCTACTCGCTGGCCGGCCACCCCAAGTACACCGTCACCGGCGGCACCGTGCTGCTGGACGGCGAGGACGTCCTGGAGATGTCCGTCGACGAGCGTGCCAAGGCCGGCGTCTTCCTGGCCATGCAGTACCCGGTCGAGGTCCCCGGCGTCTCGGTCTCCAACTTCCTGCGCACCGCCGCCACCGCCGTCCGCGGCGAGGCCCCCAAGCTGCGGCTGTGGGTCAAGGAGGTCAAGGAGGCGATGGCCGCCCTGCAGATGGACCCGGCGTTCGCCGAGCGCAACGTCAACGAGGGCTTCTCCGGCGGTGAGAAGAAGCGCCACGAGATCCTCCAGCTGGAGCTCCTCAAGCCGAAGATCGCGATCCTCGACGAGACCGACTCCGGCCTGGACGTCGACGCGCTGCGGATCGTCTCCGAGGGCATCAACCGGGTCCGCTCCACCGGCGAGGTCGGCACCCTGCTGGTGACCCACTACACCCGCATCCTGCGGTACATCAAGCCCGACCACGTCCACGTCTTCGCGGGCGGCCGCATCGTCGAGTCCGGCGGTGCCGAGCTGGCCGACAAGCTGGAGAACGAGGGCTACGAGGCGTATGTGAAGGGGGGCGCGTCCGCGTGACGCATCCGTTCACGGGACTGCTCGACACCGACGCGATCCGCAAGGACTTCCCGGTCCTCCAGCGGCTGCTGCACGACGACAAGCCGCTGGTCTACCTGGACAACGCGGCCACCTCGCAGAAGCCGCGCCAGGTGCTGGAGGCGCTGACCGCCTACTACGAGCGGCACAACGCCAACGTCCACCGCGGCGTGCACGTGCTCGCCGAGGAGGCCACGGCGCTGTACGAGGGCGCCCGGGACAAGGTCGCGGCCTTCGTCAACGCGCCGAGCCGCAACGAGGTGATCTTCACCAAGAACGCCTCGGAGTCGCTCAACCTCGTTGCCAACATGCTGGGTTGGGCCGACGAGCCGTACCGGGTGGACGCCGACTCCGAGATCGTGATCACGGAGATGGAGCACCACTCCAACATCGTCCCGTGGCAGCTGCTCTCGCAGCGCACCGGTGCGAAGCTCAAGTGGTTCGGGCTGACCGACGAGGGCCGGCTCGACCTGTCGGACATCGACGAGCTGATCACCGAGAAGACCAAGGTGGTCTCCTTCACCCTGGTCTCCAACCTGCTGGGCACGGTCAACCCGGTCGAGACGATCGTCCGCAAGGCCCAGTCGGTCGGCGCGCTGGTCGTCATCGACGCCTCGCAGGCCGCCCCGCACATGGTGCTGGACGTCCAGGCCCTGGAGGCCGACTTCGTCGCCTTCACCGGCCACAAGATGCTGGCCCCGACCGGCATCGGCGTGCTCTGGGGCCGCCAGGAGCTGCTGGAGGACCTCCCGCCGTTCCTCGGCGGCGGCGAGATGATCGAGACCGTCACCATGGGCTCGTCCACCTACGCCCCGGCGCCGCACAAGTTCGAGGCCGGCACCCCGCCGATCGCCCAGGCGGTCGGGCTCGGCGCGGCCATCGACTACCTGTCGGCGATCGGCATGGAGAAGGTCGCCGCGCACGAGCACGCGATCACCGAGTACGCGGTGGAGCGCCTGCTGGAGGTCCCCGACCTGCGGATCATCGGCCCGCGCACGGCCGTGGACCGCGGTGCCGCGATCTCCTTCACGCTCGGCGACATCCACCCGCACGACGTGGGCCAGGTGCTGGACGAGCAGGGCATCGCCGTGCGCGTCGGACACCACTGCGCGCGGCCGGTCTGCCTGCGGTACGGAATTCCGGCGACCACGCGGGCGTCGTTCTACCTGTACTCGACGCCGGGCGAGGTCGACGCGCTGATCGACGGCCTGCACCACGTCCGGAACTTCTTCGGCTGACGGGACGGGGCAGGACGACCATGAAGCTCGACTCGATGTACCAGGACATCATCCTGGACCACTACCGCAACCCGCACGGCAAGGGGCTGCGGGACGGCGACGCCGAGGTGCACCACGTCAACCCGACGTGCGGCGACGAGATCACCCTGCGGGTGAAGCTCGACGGCGCGACGGTCACCGACGTCTCGTACGAGTCCCAGGGCTGTTCGATCAGCCAGGCCAGCGCCTCGGTGCTGAACGACCTGGTGGTCGGCAAGACCGTCGGCGAGGCGCAGGCGGTCCAGGAGGCCTTCCTGGAGCTGATGCAGAGCAAGGGCCAGGGCGAGGGCGACGAGGAGGTGCTGGAGGACGCGGTCGCGTTCGCCGGCGTCTCCAAGTACCCGGCCCGGGTCAAGTGCGCCCTGCTCAGCTGGATGGCCTGGAAGGACGCCACCGCCCAGGCGCTCGCCCAGCACCCCGCCGTGAACGACTGATCCTGCAGAGGAGGACAGACCATGAGTGACGAGAGCACCACCACCGCCGACGCCACGGCCTCCGCTGCGGAGGAGCAGCCGACCGGCCTGATCGTCGGCACCACCGCCGGCACCGTCTCGGTCGAGGACCTGACCGAGGCCCTGATGGACGTCGTCGACCCCGAACTGGGCATCGACGTCGTCAACCTGGGCCTGATCTACGGCATCCACATCGACGAGTCCGACGTGGCCACCATCGACATGACGCTCACCTCGGCGGCCTGCCCGCTGACCGACGTCATCGAGGACCAGGCCAAGACGGCCACCGACGGCCTCGTCCAGGACCTGCGGATCAACTGGGTCTGGATGCCGCCGTGGGGCCCGGACAAGATCACCGACGACGGCCGCGAGCAGCTGCGGGCGTTGGGCTTCAACGTCTGATCGGTGTCTTTTGCTTCTTGCTGCTGCCCGGGACTTCTTCGGAAGTCCCGGGCAGCGGTGTTTTTGCTGCACCCCCGCGTGACCTGCTGCGTTGGAAACGTTCACCGCCGTTCCCCACCATCCACCCCCCACCCGCCTCTCGGCGGGTGCCCGCCCCCGGCCTGGCCGGGCGCGGCCGAGCTGGGCGGTACGCGGCGCCGATAGGACAGGATGACGCACCTGCTGGAGCGACAGGGCGTCTTTCGGCCGACACTCACTGGACCGATGGGATCGCGGTGTCTCGGCGGCGAACGATGCCTGAGGTTCGTCCACCGGTGATCGTGGAGCGCAGGTGCTCTCGGTCATGACACTTGGCGGTCGAGCACAGCCGAGATCGCCCGTTCGTGGACGAGGCCGGCCCGAATGAGGCGGGTAGCTGGCGTCGAGCAGTCGACGATGGTGAGGTGGTTGGCGGCCGGCGAGACTCCTCCGTCAAGGATGACGGCCGCCTTGACGCCGGTGGAGTCCAGGAACTGCTGGACCTCCCCGACCGTGATCGCAGGGCCAGGCGCGTCCACTCCCGCGTCGCCCGAGATGTTGACGGTCGTTGCCGCCACTGGCGTGCGGGCCTCCGCCGCGAGGGCGCCGAGTGGGCCCGACGAGTTGGTGGTGAGGGCCGGCGACCCGACTGAGGGGTGCTGTGCCCCGACGTCCGTGCTCTGCCAGGGAAGGAGCATGGCGAGGTCGCCGGGCCAGAAGGCGGCGGCCAGTTGCCTGGCCTCGGGGTGGATGACGAACTGCTTCTCGCACTCCTCCAGGGAGGGGGTGACGAGTACGAGGGACTTGGCGCGTGCCCGCTGCTTGCCGTCGAAGATGCTGTTGCAGGCGGCCAGGTTCGTGGCGTCGGCGCAGATCATGTACCAGCGATCGGTGGGCACGATGACGAGTTCGCCGACCTCCAGGGCGCGGGCGGCGGCGGTGAGTTGTTCTGCTGGGATCGGTCGCACAGGTATCCCTCCGTCTGGGAGTCAGTGGACGGGCCGGGCGTGATCCCGGCCCTGCTGGGAGTTCACGCGGGCTGTGACAGCCCCGGGTAGTCGAGCCACGGGTCTTGTAGTGCCTGCAGCCGCCGCCGGGCGTGGTCGGGGTGCTCTACGCGGAAGTACGCCATGATCCGTGGCTCCGGGCTGAGGTTGCGGCCCACGGCGTGGGGGACGAGGTGGTGCATCAGCAGCAGGTCGCCGGGCTGGCCGAGGAACGGGATGCCGACATGCGCGTCGATGTCGGGTGGGACCTGCTCGGTGATGCCGAGCGACCACTGGGTGCGAAACCAGTCGGCCATGGCCAGGTGTCCGCCCGGTTGGTAGCGCAGGGCCCCGCCCTGCGGGTCGGTGATGTCGGACAGCACGACGCCTACCAGCAGCGAGAAGGTTCGAAGCTCGACGGGGTCGAGATGCGGGCAGGCGACGCCGTCCACGTGCATCGCCTTCTCCGGCTGGGGCTGTTCGAGCTGGCCCTCGGGGATGCGGATCTGGAGCTGCACGCTGGAGACGGGGCGAACGGTGCCGAGCAGATCTTGGGCGAGCTCGGCGGCCGGGGGCGCGGAGAAGAGCGCGAGCAGATCGGGGTGGCTTCCGAGCTCCGGTGCGAAGGTCCGCTGCGTGTAGGCGTTGATGAGCTCAGGGTTCATCGACTCGCGGTACCAGTCGGTGACCAGTTCACGGGCTCGGACGATCTGGTCGTCGGGAACGGCGCCGCGCCTGACGAGCAGGCCGTCGCGCATGAAGGCGTGCTTCTCTGCGGCGGTGAGGGCCACGGGATCTCCTGGTGGGCATGGGGGCGGTTACGGCCTGTGGTTGGTGAGGTGGGTGAGCACCTGGCCGGCCGCATCGAGGGCGCTGGTGAGAATGGCTCGGCCGGCATCGGCGGTTGCCCGGCGCGGGTCGCCTCCGATGACGCCGCAGGTGGCGATGGTGGTGTCGCCGGAGGTCCACGGCCAGGTCGTGCCACGGTCCAGGACAAGCCGCTTCGCCTCGTCGCCGTTGGCGGTGAAGTCCACTGGGAGGCGGTCGAGATGGACGTCCTCGGGCGCGAGTTCGAGCATCATGGCCGTCTCTCGGATGCCGGCGTGGATCTCCGGGACGGTCTCGCCGCCGACCTGGACGGTGGACAGCGAGGCCGGGTGGATGACGTAGACGGAGAAGGTGTGCGCGCTCCTCAGCTCGTGGAGAGCAGGCTCCAGGATTCCTCGGTTGCCGCCGTGGCCGTTGATGATCAGGAGCCTTCGCGCAGGGGTCGCCCGCAGGTACTCCGTGACCACGACGTCGAGCAGGGACATGAAGCTCGCGATCCGTAGCGACACGGTTCCCGGCGACCAGGCGTGTTCGAGCGAGAGCCCGTACGGGACGGCCGGCAACGCCCACAGGTCGTGCTGTCCGCCGTACCGCTGGACCAGCAGGCCGGTGAACCGCTCCGCGATCACGGTGTCCGTGTTGAGCGGCAGGTGGGGACCGTGCTGCTCGTGGGAGCCGATGGGCAGGCAGAGCACGGATTCGGTGGTGAGCTCGGTCAGGACCCTGGGTGCGGCCAGCCGCCCGTATTGGCGGGCGGCTGGACCGTCGACTGCTGTCACTCAGTGCCCCGCCGGCCGATGCGGATGAGGAATTCGTTGTCCTCCGGGAAGACGTCCTCGGTGCTGTGCTCGGCGAGGGCTGTCTCCACGGCCGCCTCGAACTCGTCGAGGCGGTCTCCGAAGAGGTGCGGTGCGGCGAAGCTCGTGGAGTAGAGGTAGCCGAGGATGCTGTTGGCGCTCCACGTCCGGTGGACGGGCACCCGGATCTCCTCGACCCGGTTGAAGGGTGACTCCTCCATGATCTCGCTGTAGGGCCGGTTGTGGTGCTTGAAGGTGCTGTTGCCGGCCCGCCGTTCCTCGCCGAGGAAGCTCTGGACGACCGCGCGCACGGACTGCTTCCAGGCGCTGTCGGCGGCCCAGAAGCTGTTGTCGCCGAAGATGGCGACGGCGCCACCGGGGGCGACCTGGTCGTCGAGGAGGGCGAGGACGGTCGCCTGGTCGAGCCAGTGGAAGGCCCGGCAGATCGTGACGAGGTCGGCCTGCCAGCCGGTCGGGGGCTTGAAGCCCTCGGCCGTCGACTCGATGAGCGCCAGGCTCGCCCCGTCAGGGAGTTGGGGTCGGAGGGCTTCCTCGGCGGCCTTGAGCATGTCGGCGTCGTTGTCGATGGCGATGATGTCGTCGAACCGGCCGAGGAGGGCTTCGGCGACCAGGCCGGTGCCGGTGCCAATGTCCAGGAGTCGACGGGGCTTGCCGGCGGCGACGGCCTGGTCGAGGACGGTCGCGACCTCCTCCGGGATACCCGGGCGGTACTGGCGGTAGTAGCTGGCGGTGCCGGTGAACAGGCTCATGGGTTCCTCAGATCGAGTAGCTGGCGAACGTGCTGGACCGCGTCGGCGAGATCGTGGGCGACGAGCACGTCGTGTTCAACGAGGACGTGCTCGTCGGGGACCGTACGGCCGTGGGCGAGCCAGACGGCGGCGAATCCGGCGGCCGTGGCGCCGCGGATGTCGCATTCCCAGTCGTCGCCGACATGGACCATGGTCCTGGCTGGCACCTGGTGGGCGTCGGCGACGGTCCAGAATGCGTGGCAGTCGGGCTTGGCGAACCCGGTGCGGCAGGACGGGAAGTGGGCGCTGACCCACGGGGAGAGGAGCGCGAGGAGCCGGTCGGGGTCGGCCTCGGTGCAGGTCACGTTCGAGAGCGTGACCACGGTGGCGCTGTCGCTGAGTTGCTGAAGGGCCTCGACGACTCCGGGGAAGAGGACGAGCGGCGAGACGGGCAGATCCGTTGGGAAGTCCGACTGCTTGATGTCCAGTTCCGCGCAGACCTGCTGGATCACGGCGTCGGTGATCTCCGCCGCGGTGTGCAGGACGTCCCGCATCACGCGCCTGGCCTGCTTCGGGCCGAGCGGGGAGACGGCGGCGAGCCTGGCCGCCAGGCCGGGGCCCTGCGCGTTTCCGAGGGTTCCCCCGATGTCCAAACTGACCAGCCGACTGACTGCTCCACTCATGCGGCGTCACCCCCGACCAGGGGCAGGGCGGAGACGATGGCGGCGATCCGTGCCATACGGATCTGGGCGGTGGTGGCCTCACCGAGGAAGGTCAGCGCGTACCGCAGCTCGGCCGCGTCGAGCGTGTCCAGGTCGCGGTTGTCGGCCTGGGCGGCGTCCGCCAGGTCAGCAGGGACCACGCGCGGGCGAAGTCCGTGCGGGAGGTGGAGGATTCCGGCCCAGACCGGGCTGGGCGCCTTGATCGCTTCCAGCGGTCGGAGCACGGTGACATCGTCGAGGGTGAAGATCCGTACCGCTGCGGCCCCTTGGCCGAGGTCAAGGATGCCGGAGAGGAAGGTGTCGTGCCCGTCGAGTCGTCGGTCCAGGACGAGGAGCAGGCCGTGTTCGTCGTGACGGGTTGTTCCTCGGACAGGGAAGGTGCCGATGGTTCGGGTCATCGCGGTCTCCGGGGTCGGGTTCCGAGTCCGGGGGCTTCGGGGGCGGGAAGCAGGCCGTTCTTGGGTATCCAGGGCTCGGCGTAGAGGAGTTGGCGGCGCGGTTCCCACTGGCGGCGGTACTCGACGGCCGGGACGTCGTCGGGGAAGGCGGCGGCAAGGTGGATGCCGGGCACCATCGAGCGGCCGTGGGGGTAGACCGGGACACCGGCCTCGCGAACGTTCGTGGTGATCTCGACCGCACGAGTGAGACCGCCGCAGCCGACGACGTCGATGGTCAGCGCGGTGGGCCGGACGAAGTCCAGGAGGGTATCCAGGTCCTCGTCGGGTCGCAGGCGCTCGCCCACCGCGACCGGCACGCCGGCAGCGGCCAGCTGGCGGTAGACGCGCAGGTAGTGCTCCGGCAGCGGGTCCTCCAGCCAGGCCAGCATCGGCTGATCAAGGCGGCCGGCGACAGCAGCAGCGAGCTGCGGACTCCACGTGCCCACCGCGTCGACGGCGAAGGGCTCACTGATGACCGCCGCAGCATCGGCTAGTGTCGCGACCAGAATCCTGGCTTCGGCGGCGACGCTCGTCCCCGGGCGCCGACGCAGTCCCCACTTGGTGAAGGCCCAGCCCTCTTCGAGAACCTGGGCCAGCGCACTGTCGCTGGCGGGGCCGCTGAGGTCCAGACGGAGCCACGAGGCGTACGCCGGAACGGCCTGCGTCCTCCGCCCTGGTGCCAGCAGGTCGGCCACCGGCTTGCCGACCAGGCGGCAGTGGAGATCCCACGCCGCGCAGTCGATCGCTCCGACTGCCCAGTCCGAGATCTCCGGTACGACTGCCCGTATGCGCGGCCGGAGGCCGTGGTGATCGAGCAGCGAGGCTCCTACGACGACGGGGCCGATCGCCTCCACTGCCCGGCCGGCCGTCGTGCTCACGGGTCCGTACCAGCCGGTCTGCCCAGCGCCATGGACCGCGACGAAGATGCTGTCGTCCCCGGCCGCCGCCACGCCTACCGGCACGGTCTCCACCTTGTCGATGAGCAGTTCCGTCATCAGGCGGCATCCGACCTGGTGACCAGCCGACTGGCCGCCCGCAGCAGTCCAGCGGTGTCCAGGCCGAGCTCGCGCGCGAGGGCGTGCTGGGACATCGGTCCCGGCGGCTCGCGCCAGCCGATCACCTCAACCGGCAGCCGCTGGCGCCCCGCCAGCAACCCCCACACAGCTGCCGGGTGCCCGAGCGTGACGACCAGCACAGCGGAGCGCTCGCCCAAGTAGTGATCTGCCTCGGCGTCAGTCAGGCCCTTGGGCCAGCGCCCAGGATCGCCGAGAACGGTGAGGTCGAGAACGCCCACGACGCGGATTCGGCAGCCCAGCCGGTCGCGGAGTACCGGCACTGCCGTCGTGACGGCTTCGGCCGGCAGGTCTCCCGCCACGACGATGGTGAGGTCAGGATCCTCCTCATCGCTCAGGTGCGGCCAGATCGCGAGCCCGCGTGCCAGTTCCTCCTCGGCGGCCTGAAGCGGGAGCCGCAGTTCGGTGTGCTTGCCCGCGACCAGGACGTTGACGCGGCCCGTCGAGTTCAGCGCCGCGTCGAGCGCGGCGGCCGTCCGCTGCGTGTCGGCCGGAACCAGCACGGTCACCGCAGGGTCCTCCGTCGCGAGCAGGGCCGTGGCGAGCGACGGGTCGCCGTGGGTGAAGACGTTGTGCCACCCGTACGAGGTCAGCAGCAGATTGAGGCTAGGGGACGCCTTCTCCTCGGCGAGGCGACGGTGCTTGAGGTGGCCGACGATCCCGGCGGTCAGGAGCGGGGCGAACGCCTCGTAGGACACCAGGACTCCGCGTCGACCGCTGCTGATCCAACCGGACAGCCAGCCGAGGAGCACCTCCTCGGCCAGCACCTCGGACACCCAGGACTCGTCCCGCAGTGCGCCGAGGCGGTTCGAGGACAGCTCGTCCGGGCTGAAGACCCGGAAATCACCGGCCGTGGCATGCCTGCGGAGAACACTGCCCACCGCCGCCCCGAAGCGGGCGGCACTGCCGAGAACGACCGGCTTCGGCCCCTCACGGGTCGGGCGTCCAGGGCCGACCGCAGAGCGCCGCGCGGCAGACTCCAGGGCCTCGGCCAGAGCGCCGATCGGCTGGCCGTCGTGGTCGAAGAGCTCCGCGGGCTGGTACGACGCCAACCACCTTTCCAGCTGGCCGCGCTGGGCTTCATTCTGGCGGGCCCCGTCAAGTGGCGTCTTGTGGGCTGCGGCCGTCCTGAGCACCTGCCGCCCGTCGACCGTCTCCGGTCCGCTCCAGCCCTTCACGCAGCGGAGGAACACAGCCGTCCGTGAGCCGTCAGCGACCTCATCGGCGGACACTGCCAGGGCATCCCGGAACGCCTGGTGCTCATCGGCGCTGGCCGCCGCCACGTGCACCACCCGGCCTCGCCACCCGAGACCCGCCGCGTATGCAACGAGCTCGGCATCGCTCATTGCCCCCAGCAGCGACCGGTCACCCATACGGAACCCGTTGACGTGGACGATTGGCAGGACAGCGCTCCCCTGCAGAGCCCGGGCCGCAAGCCACGACGCCGCCGTCGTGGGGGTCTCGCACTCCCCATCGCCGACGATGGGCACCACGACCCGCCCGGGCACGTCGAGCGCCATGCCATGGCTGAACGCCAGCGCGCCACCAAGGCACCCTCCGGGCGCCGCTCCGGCCGGCAGCAGCGGATGGGTTTCCGCACCGAGACCGTCGACGTCAGGGAAGTCCCGGGCCAGCCGCCTGAGCCCGGCCGCATCGCGGGAGTACTGAGGGCGCACAGCTGCCAGCTCGCCGGTGAGCCAGGCGCAGGCAAGCTGGACCACCCCCGCGTGGCCGGCGCCGATCACCGGAGCCAGCTCACGGCCGGGCCCCAGCTCGCCAGCAGCGAGAACCGTGTGGGCGAGGGCCCACGCAGTTCCGGGGACGGTTCCCCAGTGACCGGCGGGGCGAGGCTTGACGTGGTCGGCCTGGAGCGGCCCGGTCAGTAGTTGGTTGTCGTCGAGGTGCAGCAGCGCCACCGCGACATAGGTGGCGGCCCTCCACAACGCATCGGCTCGTTTCAGCATGACGACACCAACTGCTCTTCGCCGAACGTGAAGTACCACAGCGGCCGGTAGCACTCCCATGCCGCCGGGCGGAGGCCGGTCGGCCCGACGATGTCCTCGATGTCCCGGCGGGCCTGGAGGTAGTACTCCAGGGAGTCGGAGCCGCTGGCCCGGAGGCCCGCCATGATGGCGTTGTGCGCCTGGTACACCTGGAAGTTGGGGAACTCGGTGACGAACGGCATCAGCTCGGCCACACCGCTCCGGAGGTCGGCGAGCCGGTCCAGGCCGACGATGTAGGTGAACGAGGTCGCGTGGCCGGCGCCCATCGCCCGCCGCAGGACCCCGGGCATCTCCTCGGTGGTGAGCGTCGCCTTGCTCGCTTTCAGGAGCAGGTCCCTCCGGCTGAAGCATTCGGCAGTGAGCCGCAGCACGAACGGGGCGACGCGCTCCGCCAGTTCCGCGAACGCCTCCCTCGTGCGGATGACCGAGGTGAGGAACCCGATTCGGGCGCCGATCCCGTGGGCGGCGAGCACGTCACGCAGGCCTATCAGGTGGTCGACGGCCGCCCGCTCCCGCTCGAAGCAGCCGGTCGACACGGTGACCTCACGGAGTTCGGCCAGGTTGTGGCGGGGGTGCTGTTCGACCATCGCGGCCAGCAGTGCGGCCAGCTCCCGCTCCTCGGAGAGGCGAGGATCGGCGGCGGCCTCCAGGGTGTTCGGGCAGAACGAGCACCCCACACAACGGCTGCGGGCGTTGGGGTTGAGCGTCGCGGCCCGCCCGTCGTCCCTGAAGTACCCGCCGACCGCCTCGTCGGCGGCGACGCGGTCGATGGAGCCGACTACGACGCGGCCCAGCGCCAACTCGTCTCCGGCCAAGTGGAACGGCGAAGCCTTTGCGTTGAGCGGGACGATCACCATCCAGGCGACATCCGGCCGGGTCGTGAGGCGGACCGAGATCCGGGCGCGATGACGGCCGTGGGCGGAGGAGATCCCGAACAGGTTGATCGCGATGAGCAGGGCATCCTCCACGGGCACGCCGTAGCGCTCCGCCATGCCCCTGACCGCCGGAAGCGTGAGGACTGCTGCCGGTTTGCTGCCGAGCGCCGTTTTCATGATCCACTCTCCGTCGCTGGCTCGACCGGGCTTCGCTGCCCTGGTCGTCGTTCTCTGCTGGATCTGCCACGCTCCCCTCCACTGGTCGGGGAGGATGAGCCCGTGTGGGCCTGCCGGTGTCCGTCCGGCAGGCCCACACGGTTCCTTCGCTCAGCGACCGGGGTACGGCGGCTGCGGGGTCGGCGGTGCCGGCGGCGGCGGGGGCGGAGGCGGAGGCGGCTGGGGCGCCTGAAGGCGCGCGATGGACGACATGGCGGTGTTCCCTTCTCGCTCGGTGGTGCGTGTGGCGACGAGGCGTGACTCCGTTGTCATGCCTCGGGTTCGACCGCGGGTGACTGCTCAAGGTCGCGGTCGGGATCGTGGTCGGCCGCCAGGACGGGGCCGAAGTGATCGGAGCTGAGCTGGTAGTCGGCTGCCACTCCGAGCAGGGCGAGGACGATGAGGTGGCCGAGCACCCAGAGCCAGGTGAGTAGGGCTTCGACGGGATCCCGGTGAGCGGCACAGTAGATGTCGTCGTGCGGCTGGTAGTTGGTCATGCCGCATCGGTCCTGAGCTCGGCCCAGACCACGGTGCCGTCGCTCGTCGCGTCGACGCCCCAGCTCTCGCTCATCCGGCTCACGAGGAGGAGCCCCCGGCCGTGCTCGGCCAGGGCGGACGGGGCGGGCCGGTCGACGGACCCAGGCCCCGCGTCCGTAACCTCGATTCGCAGACCACACGGCTGAGGTGCCAGGCGGACATCGAAGCAGCCGAGGCATGAAGCCGCGCCATGAAGAACGGCGTTGGTGCAGAGCTCTGATGCGACCAGCTCGATGTCCCGGACGAGTGGCCTGTCGAACTCCCATGCGCCGACGACCCGCCTGATCAGCGCCCGGGCCAAGGGCACGGAGGCGTGAGCGTGCAGGAAGCTCATCTGCACCGACAGGCAGCCGGCCACCTCGATGGCTTCCTTTGCTCGAAGGTCCTGACGTGCCACCACGATCAACCCTCCTCGTTGCCCAATCACCCGTCTGGCAGAGCTGCTTGAGGGCAAGTCAGAACGCTAGGAGGATGGGTGGCGGGGAACCCGGAAAATCCTTCCGGGGTAGGCGGCGGGGACGCCCTCAGGCTGGGAGCATGCCTGGAATGAGTGAGACGCTGAGCATCGGCGAGCGCGTCGCCTGGTACCGCCGTCGACGGGGCATACCCCAGGAGGTTCTGGCTGGCCTCGTCGGGCGAACAGCCGACTGGCTGAGCAAGGTTGAGAACGGCCGTATCGAGCTCGATCGGCTTTCGGTCATCAGGGCGCTGGCCGATGCCCTCGACATTCGGCTCGGCGACCTGCTGGCGGAGCCGTCACTCCTCGACTGGCCCGGCGATGCCCAGGGCGGAGCCGTCTCGAAGCTGCGCGAAGCGCTCATGGACTACAAGCAGTTGTCGCCGTTCCTGGCGGCCGACGATGCCGAACAGCCACCCGACCTCGACATCCTGCGCGCCGAGGTGGGCTCTGCGTGGTCCGCCTACCAGGACGCCAGATACTCCCGCGCGACCAGACTGATCCCGGACATCCTCTCCCAGGCCCAGCGTGCGGTGCGCATGTACGAGGGCGATCAACAGCAGCAGGCCAAGGCGTTGCTCGCGATGGCCTACCAAGGCGCCGCGATGGTCCTGACGAAGATAGGGGAAGCCGACCTCGCCTGGATGTCGGCCGACCGCGGCCTCACGGCGGCCCAGGAGTCGGGCAACATCGTCGTCACCGGCTCGCTGTTCCGCTCGGTCTCCCACTGCCTGCTGAGCAACGACCGCCTCACCGCTGCCAGGGACCTGGTCATGAACTCGGCCTCGTTCCTGGAAGCCGACTTGGAGGACGGTTCCCCGACCTACCTGTCGATCTACGGCACCCTGTTCCTCGTCGGGTCGATGGCCGCAGCGAGGATCGAGGACCGGAGCACGGTGCGCGAGTTCCTCGCCGAGGCGGACCGGGCCGCACAGCGCCTCGGCCACGACGCCAACCACATGTGGACGGCTTTCGGGCCCACCAACGTGGCCATCCACCGGATCTCGACCGCCATGGAGCTCGGCGACGTCCAGATCGCCCTCGACCAAGGGCCGCGCGTGGACTCCTCGATCCTGCCGCTCGAACGCCGAGTGCGGCACTCACTCGAAATCGCCCGCGCCCACAGCGCACAGAACCGCATGGACGAGGCCCTCGCCCTCGTACTGGACGCCGAGGAGCTGGCCCCCGAGCAGGTCCGCTACCACTTCATCCCCCGACACCTGGTGACCAACTGGGTTCGCCAACAGCGCGGCAAACCCAGCTACTTGCTGGCAGGCGTCGCACAGCGGCTCCAGATCGTCGCGTGACGCGGCCGGGCGGCTACAGTCGTCGCCATGAGCGACTCCCAGTCCCACGAGGTCGTAGCCCAGCCCCGCACCGCCGCCGGCGTGCTCTTCTTCGATGAGGACGACCGCGTCCTCCTCGTGAAGCCGACCTACAAGCCCGGCTGGGAGATCCCCGGTGGCTACCTCCGCGCTGGCGAGACCCCGAGCGAGGGCGCGGCCCGTGAGGTCAAGGAGGAACTCGGCATCACCCCGCCGATCGGCCGCCTGCTCGTCGCCGACTGGGCACCCCACCCCATCGAGGGTGACAAGCTCCTCTTCGTCTTCGACGGCGGGGTCCTCCCCGGTGACGAGCTCGACAACATCACCGTGGACCAAGTGGAGATCGGCGAGTACGCCTTCCACGCCGCCGATCAGCTCGACGCACTCCTCATTCCGCGCCTCGCCCGCCGCGTCCACGCGGCCTGTGCGGCCAGGATCGGGTCCGCGACCGTCTACCTGGAGCACGGAGCGACTCGCCGGTAGGGCCATGCCGACCTTTGGTTGCGCGGTGTTTCTTCCTCGGCGGTCAGTGGATGTGAGCACCTCGCCTCAGCCAAGACCGAGGGCGGGGGCGGGCACCCGCCGGGAGGCGGGTGGGGGGTGGATGGTGGGGAACGGTGGGGGACATGCGCAGTCGAGGGGAGATGCGCGGGTGGTCCCCCCGGTTGCGGGAACGCCGCTGCCCGGGCTCCGAAGGGGAGGCCCGGGGCAGCGGCGTCAGGTGGGGGAGGGGTCAGGCCGTCCTGGGCTTGCGGGCGACGGTGAGGGCGAGGGCGGCGCAGAGGACGGCGGCGAGGGCGGCGAAGCCGCTGACGGCGGGGAGGAGGCCGTAGCTCTGGACCAGGGCGCCGACGGCGATGACGGGGGCGGAGCTGCCGAGGTAGACGATGATCCACAGGGCGCTCAGTTCGGAGCCCCGGCGTTCCGGGTCCATGGCGGCGACGGCGCTGGTGAACAGGGAGCGGAAGGCCACGCCCTGGCAGATGCCGCCGAGGACGCTGCCGATGAAGAGCAGGGCCGGGGTGCCGGTGTACCCGGCGGCGACGACCAGGCCCAGGCCGGTGGCCAGGCCGGTCATGCCGAGGGCGATCACCGTGCGGTCGGCGGTCGGCGGGACGACCAGCTGGGCGACGGCCGAGGAGCCGAGCAGCAGGGCGGCCACGATCGCGCCGGTCAGGTGCGAGGAGGTGTGCAGCAGCTTGGCGGAGAAGGCCGGAGCGAGGGCGAGGTAGACGCCGAAGACCCCGTACGAGATGAAGCCCGCGGTGGCGGCGAGCAGGAACTCGCGGCGTCCGGTGCGCGGCAGCCGCAGGCGCTGCGGGCGCAGGTGGGCCGGGGTGGTGATCCGGGGCGGGGAGGCCGGCGGGCGGTTGCGGCCGGGCATCCGGGGGTGGACCACGGCCAGCGGTACGCACAGCGCCAGCAGGGCGACGGCGTGCAGCAGGAAGGGCGTCAGCAGCGGCTCCGAGCCGCCGGCCAGCAGGGCGCCGACGACCGGGCCGAGGGCGACGCCGCCGGCCGAGCAGGCCAGGGTGAGCTTGGGGGCCAGCGTCGGGTGGTCGGGCAGCAGGTCGCCCAGGGCGGCCCCGGCGGCGCCGGTGGCCAGGCCGACGGCTATGCCCTGGACGGCCCGGCCGGCGGCCAGCTGCCAGAAGCTGCCGGCGGTGGCGAAGACGACGTCCCCGGCGGCGGCCAGGGCGACGGCGGGCAGGATCAGGGCGCGGCGGCCGAGGTGGTCGGACCAGTGGCCGACCACGGCCAGCACGGGGAGCAGCGCGAAGACGTAGATCGTGAAGAGGATCGTGGTGTCGAGCGGTCCGAGGCCGAGGCGCTGCTGGAGCAGCGGGTAGATCGGCGTCGCCAGGTTGGCACCGATCAGCATCAGCAGCAGGGCGGCGGCCACCAGGCCGACGCGGACGCCGCGCAGCGCGTTCCAGCGGCTGATCGGGGCGAGCTGGAGCTGGGCACGCGGGGCGAGCTCCAGGGGGAGCAGGGCCTCCGACAGTCGGCGTCCGTCGAACTGCGCGGTGCGCAGCGCGGAGCCGGCGGGGGAGAGGTCCGCCATGGCAGGGGTCTCCTGTGGCCGGGCACCACCGGGGTCGGCGGGGTGTGCCGGCGCGCCCGTCCGGAGGCGCTGTGGTGGTGGCCGCGGTGCGGGGCTCCCTGGTGGAGCGGGTGAGCTGAGGAAGCGGGCATCGTTGCCCGGTGGGCCGCGCGGGGTGTGCGCGGGCACCAAGGCGAAGGATAAGGGGTGGGCGTGCACCTGCGGCGCGCGCCCCTGTGCGCGCCCCTCGGGGCCGGGCATCGGGGGTGCCCGGCCTATACGCTGAGGTGGTAGATCGGTACGCGGAGCTGATGGAGCTGACCGCTGGCTGAGGGAGAGCACACGACGATGGCCGGACGACGTCGGAAGAACACCGGGACTTCGACGGGAGAGGGTGCGGCCGAGGCGGTGCTGCCCGCGGACCTGGAGCTGCAGGACCTCTACGGGGCGTTCGCCGCGCACGGTCTGGACGACGAGGACCTGGACGACGCGGCGGTGCTGGTACCGCCGGTGAAGCTGCCGCCCGAGCAGGAGCTCGCCGAGCAGGCGAAGGCCGTGCCGATGTTCGGCTACGCGCTGGCGCTGGCCCGCTGGGCGTTCCCGCACCGGGTGGTGGACGAGTTCGGCGACCTGGTGCAGGAGGACCGGGGGCCGGTCGCCCGGCTGCTCGGGCTGGCCCCGGCCGAGGGCGAGGTCCCGGAGGAGGCCGAGGTCGAGGTGTTGCGGGCCTGGTCGCTGGCCTGTGACCTGGACCTGGTGGAGCTGGGGACGACCAAGGAGGGCGAGCACGTCGCGGTGCCCGGTCCGGACCTGGAGCCCGCCGAGCAGGGGGACGCGGAGACCGTCCTGGAGCTGTGGCTGACCGCCGCCGGGATCGTCCGGGAGCTGGCGGTCGAGGCGGACTCGCTGCCGGAGCAGGACACGGAGCAGGACGAGGGGGAGGACGCGGCCGGGGCGGCCGACAGGGCGGCCTCCCCGGCCGGCGGCGAGGAGGACGGCGAGGAGGACGAGGACGTCCTGAACGAGGTCGAGGAGGCCCGGGACGCCGCCGCCGAGCTGCTCGACGAGGCGCTGCAGGTGCTGTACGAGACCACCGCGTTCTCCGAGCCGGGCAACGAGACGGTGCCGCTGGGCGTGCTGGCCGCGCTGCTGGTGGTGCCGGAGGGCGAGGAGCCGAGCGAGGAGCTGCTCGGTGACATCACCGATGTGATGGTCGCCCTGGACCCGATGCTGGGCGACCTGGCCGAGCTGGGACTGCTGGAGTACCGGCCGATCGACCCGGAGCTGTTCGACGAGGAGGAGGGCGAGGAGCCCGCCGTCGTCGGTGAGGCGCCGCTGGACGAGGAGGAGTCGGCCCGCTTCGGGCTGGTCCGGCTCACCCCGCTCGGCCAGTACGGCATCCGGCAGTGGCTGTTGGAGGACGGCTACGACGCGCCGCTGGTCGGCGAGTTGGCCCAGGGGGACGCCGCGGAACTGCTGCGCGGGGTCTGCGAGTCGGCCAACGTGCTGCCGGAGGAGGAGCTGCGGGTCTGGGTGGCGGGCCGGGATCCGGAGCCGGCGGCGCGCGAGCTGCTGGCGGCGGCGCGCGGTGACGACGCGTACGGTCCGCTGCGCCGGATGCTGTGCGTCTCGGCGCTGAACCTGCTGGGGGCGGGGGCCGAGCCCGCCGTCCGGGAGGTGCTGGACGATCCGGAGCTGGGCGGTTCGGCCCGGGCCTGGCTGTCCGCGCTGGGCCGGCCGGACGTGCCGGTGCCGGACCGGGCGATGGCGCTGTGGACGATGGTCGACACCTTCGCCGCCCAGCTGCTGGACAACGGCGGCGACGCCGAGCTGCTGCGCGAGCTGATCACGGACCTTCCGGTGACCGGCGATCCGGCGTCGTACTTCGGCGAGCTGTGGCGGGTCGACCACCCGTACACGGCGGACGTCCTGGAGACGATCGGGGAGCTGCACCTGGACCGGGCGGTGGCCAAGGAGGCGCGCAAGGCGGCCTTCAAGGCGCGGTCCAAGGGCTGAGCCGCCGGGCGGGGCCCTGGACCCGGGGTCGGTCGGGATCCGGGGCCGGTGGGGACCGGGTGCCGGCAAGGATCCGGGACCGGCGGGGAGCCGGGCCCCGCGCTACGGGAGGTCCAGCGAGCCGTCCCCGGCGAAGGGGAAGAACGGGTTGTGGGCCAGCTCCCACAGGTGCCCGTCCGGGTCCTCGAAGTAGCCGGAGTAGCCGCCCCAGCTGGTCGGCACCGGGGGCTTCACCACCACGGCGCCGGCCCCGACGGCGGTGCGCAGGGCGGTGTCCACCAGGGCGGGGGACTCCAGGTTCACCGCGAGGGTGACGCCGCGGAAGGAGGGCTCGCCGGTGGCGGGCACGCCCGCGTCGGCGGCCAGTTCCTCGGTGGGGAAGAGGCCGAGCACCGAGTCGGCGGTGCGGAACCAGACGATCTCGGGGCTGGAAGCGGAGGAGCGCTTCCAGCCGAGCCCCTCGTAGAAGCGGGCGCTGCGGTCGAGGTCGGTGACGCCGAGGGTGACGATGCTGATCCGGGCGGGGAAGGAGGCCTGGTCGGCGCTGTTCTGTGCGGTCATGCGGCCAGCGTAGGGAGGGCGGCTGACAACCTGGCCGACTGACACGGCCATCGCCCCCGTCCGGCAGGCGAGCTGATGACCCGGCAGCTCCGGGCACGTACAGTGGCGTCAGCGGTGCGGGCGCGAGGACTCGGGGGTGCGGCACAGGATGGTGCGGGAGAACGGCGGAAGGCACCAGGAGTGGAGCACCGAGCGGTCGGGACCTGAGCGGTCGGGGCGGCAGGATCGTTTCGCGGACCAGGAGGAGTTCTCCCGCCGGACCCTCGCCGCGGTGGACTTCCCGGTGTACGGCGTGGCCGGGCCGGAGGGGCGGGGCGAGGCGCTGGCGGCCTTCGAGACCTGTGGCGGCGAGCTGCGCTGGGTCGAGGTGCAGTGCGGGGACTGGACCACCTCGGCCGGACCGTACGTGACGGTGCGCACCTACCGGCCGGGGGCCGACGAGTGCGAGGTGCTGCCCGAGCTGGAGGACGTGGTCGAGGACGAACGGGACCGGGTCTACGAGCAGTTGGGCGTCGACGAGGGCGACGGGCCGGGCCGGGTGCGGGCGCTGCGCGAGTGGATCACGGTGAACGGCGAGCCGCGTGCGGTCGAGGTGCACGAGGACTGGCCGGTGGCCGCGGTCGGAGCGGGCGCGGTGGGTGCGGTCGGCGCGGGCACGGCCGGTGCGCCGGGTGCCGGTGCGGCGGGCACGGTCGGTGCGGCCGGGCCGGTCTGGGCCGGGCGGTTGCGGGTCGGCGGGCAGGCCGTCACGGTGTGCGGGCGCGGGCTGCCGCCCGGCGGGGTGGAGCTCGGCGGGATCGGGGACTTCGACCGCTACCTGCGCGGGCGCACCGAGCTGCTGCGCGACCTGGCCTCCCGGCGGGCCCGCTACGTGCCGGTGGAGGAGCGTGAACTGCCGCCCGCCGTCGGGTTGGAGGCGCACCGGGAGCTGATCGTGCACAGCATCGCGGAGGCCGCAGCGATCGAGGCGCAGGTGCGGGTCGGGCGGACGCCGAGGCTGCCGCGCGGGCTGCGCGGGGACGTCGGCGCGGTCCGCTGGGAGGCGGCGGTGCGCCAGCAGATGCGGCTCGCCACGGAGACCCGGGAGGAGGCCGCGGCGGCGGTGACCTCGATGGTCAACCACCTCAACCGGCTGTCCCGGCAGTCGGACTGGCTGGTCGGCACGCCGGTGGGGGAGGCGGCGGTCGAGGAGGTGGTCCGCTACACGGTGTTCGCCAGCGCGGTGGCCAGCCTGCCGGCCCAGCGGGCCTGGGAGCAGCTGTGGCGGGAGCGCCCGGGCGGTGCCGGGTCGGAGGCCGGGGAGGAGCACCGGATGGTGGAGCAGCTGTGGCTGGGGGCCTGGGAGCAGTGGCGGGCGCGGCGCGGTTGACCGGCCGTCGGCAGGGCCGCCGGCTGGGCCCTCGGCGGGGTCGTCGGTAAAGGCCTGGTCATGTGAAGGTCATCGGTTGGCAAATGGCCGCCTCACGGTGAGGTGGGCGTCATACCGGGTTCACCCCTGCGGCGGAGTCTGCCGGGTGTCGACGACCCCCCTCGACGCCCGTACACCCCTCAGGAGTTGCTGCCATGTCGCTGTCCCGCCGGGACTTCGTCAACCGTTCCACCCTCGTCGGCGCCGGCGTGCTGATCGCCGGCAGCGCCGAGGCGCTCGCCAGCGCCCCCGGTGCGATCGCCGCGCCGGTCGGCGGGGAGGCGCCGGTCGCCGGTGCCGCCGCGGCCGCCGGTGCCGCCGGGACCAACTCGGCGGGTGGCGCCGCGATCGGCTACGGGCCGCTGGTGCCGGACCCGGCCGGGCTGCTGGCGCTGCCCAAGGGCTTCTCGTACCGGGTGCTGAACCGGGCGGGGCAGACCCGGCTGCGCACCGGTGAGTTCACCCCGAGCAACCACGACGGCACGTCCGCCTTCGAGGACGAGCGCGGCGGCAACCTGATGGTGGTCAACCACGAGCTGTCCGGCGCCCGGGCCAACTGGCCCCACCCGGTGCCGCTGACCGAGGGGCACGTCTACGACCCGGGCGCGGCCGGCGGCTGCACCATCGTGCACGCCAAGCGGGACGGCTCGGTCGAGCAGTGGGTCGGCATCGCCGGCACCGCCACCAACTGCGCGGGCGGGGTGACCCCGTGGGGCACCTGGCTGTCCGGCGAGGAGACCGAGGACAAGGCCGGGAAGAACGGCTTCACCAAGGACCACGGCTACGTCTTCGAGGTCGACCCCTTCGACGACGACTACAACCGGAACCCGCAGCCGGTGAAGGCCTTCGGCCGGTACGCCCACGAGGCCGTGGTGGTGGACCCGAAGCGCGGGCAGGTCTACCTGACCGAGGACGCCTCCAACCCGAACGGCCTGCTGTTCCGCTGGACCCCGCCGGCCGGCTTCAAGCACGGCCGGTACCAGCTGCGGAAGCTGGCCGCCGACGCCGGGGTGCTGGAGGCCTTCAAGGTCTTCGACTCGCAGGGCAAGTTCGTCGACGACCTCTCCCGGGCGACCAAGGTCGGCACCGTGTACGGCGTGGACTGGGTCAAGGTCCAGGACCGCGACGCCCGGACCGTCTCGGTGCGCAAGCAGTTCGCGGCGGGCGAGGTCACCCGGGCCCGCAAGCTGGAGGGCATGTGGTGGGGGGACGGCGGCTTCTACTTCGTCTCCAGCTACGCCCGTTCGGAGAGCCCGCTGCAGCACGACGGCCAGGTCTGGTTCTTCAACCCGGCCCGCCGCACCATCACGCTGAAGGTGCTGCTGGGCGTCAACGAGGACGTCTGGGGCGACCACGACAACTACGACGGCCCGGACAACATCACCGTCTCGCCGTACGGCGGCATCGTGATCGCCGAGGACGGCAACGGCGTCTCGCACCTGTTCGGCGCGACCGAGGGCGGCCTGGTCTACCCGATCGCGCGGAACGAGCTGAACATCGGCAGCGCCGCGAAGCCCGAGTTCAGCGAGTTCACCGGGGTGACCTTCTCGGACGACGGCCGGACCCTGTTCGCCAACATCCAGGAGCCGGGCATCCAGCTGGCGATCAGCGGCCCGTGGCGCCGGCTGAACGAGCACAAGCGCGGCCAGGGGTACGGCGCCTGACGCCGCCCGGACCGTGACGGCTGCCCGCGGGACCTACTCGTCCGCGGGCAGCCGCAGTTGCAGCATCGCCAGCAGCCGCTGCTGCGGCTGGGCGAGGTCGATGCCGGTCAACTGCTCGGCGCGGCGCACCCGGTAGCGCAGGGTGTTGGGGTGGATGTGCAGGGCGTCGGCGGCGACCCGGACCTCGCCGAGCGCGTCCAGCCAGGCCAGCACGGACTCGGCGAGCCGGGTGCCGTGCCGGCGGTCGTACGCGGTGAGCGCGGTGAGCCGGGGGTCGCGCAGGCCGCCGCGCTCCTGGAGCAGCGCCAGCATCTCGCTGACCAGGACCTCGGCCTGGACGTCGATCAGCGCCGCGACGTCCAGGTCCACTCCGCCGCGGCCCATCGCGTCCAGGATCCGGTCGGCCTGGGCGCGGGAGTCCGGCACCCGGGACAGGCCCTCGACGGTCGAGCCGATCGCGGCGCGCAGCGGGATGCCGAGGTGCTCGCGGGCCGCGGTGACCACCTCGGCGGCCCAGCCCCGCACGGTGCTCATCGGCAGGCCGGGCGGCAGTTCGGGCAGCAGCACGTACACCCGGGACTCGATCGGGGCGAGCAGGGCGGTGCGGTGCCGGGCGGCGGTGTGCACCGAGATCAGGCCGGTGACGTCGGAGCGGTGCAGCGCCTCGGTGGTGTGCGCGCCGTACGCGAGGACGGTGGCCGGCCGGCGCAGGTCCAGGCCGAGGTGGGTGGCCAGGGACTGGGGGCCGGTGGAGCCCTCCAGCAGCCCGGTCAACAGGGTCTGGGTGAGCCGGACGTCGGCGGACAACTCGCGGCGGCGGCGCACCAGTTGGGCGGCCGCGACCCGGGCCGCGCCGACCAGGGCCTGCTCGGAGTGCGGGGCCAGCGGGTGGGCGCCCTCCTGGACCCAGATGGTGCCGAGCGGCTGGGCCCCGGCCCGGATGCCGACCGCGAGGCGGCGGCGCAGGCCGAGCTCGGGGTGCGGCTCGACCGCGATCGGGGCGTCCGAGCCGCGCAGGTGCTGGAAGATGCCCCACTCGCGGAGCTTGGCGAGGTACGGCTCGGGGCCCTGACGGCCGAGGATGGACAGCCGGCGCAGGTCGTCGACCTCGTCGGAGTCGGAGGAGCGGGAGTAGGCGAGGACCCGGCTGGAGGTGTCCTCGATCGAGACGATGCCGTTGGTGAGCACGGCGACGGTCTGGGCGAGCGAGAAGAGGTCGCCCGCGTTGGGCTCGGGGGCGCCGGGGGAGTCCGGGACGTCGGGGCCCGCGATGATCGCCCGGGCCAGCGAGTCGAGGTGCTCCCAGCGGGTCTCGCGGCGCACCGACAGCAGCGCCACGCCCGCCTCGGTGGCCGCCTCGCGCAGCGCGTCGGCCTGGCCGGGGGCGTCCAGCTTCACGGCGACGGCGGCGGCCCCGGCCCGGCCGGCCGCGCGCAGGGCGGGCAGGGCGGCGCGGCCGCGGGCGCCGATGGCGAGCACCAGCTCGCCGGGGGAGGCGGTGGGCGGATCCTCCGGGTCCAGGATCGCGACGTCGCGCACCGGGACGTCCAGGCCCTGGGGGGCGGCCTGGAGCTCGACCAGGGGCTCGCCGAGCGACATCAGCAGTCGGCGGAGCGGGAGGCCGGGGGTGGTCACGCCGGGCCTCCTTCATCCGGTTCGGCCGGGTCCGTCTGTTCATCCGGGCGGACAACGGTGTGCGGTCGATTTTAGCCGGGCGGACAGGGTCCCGGGCGGCCCGGCCGTGATCGCTCCCGGCCGGTCGGCCGCCGGTGCCGCCGGTGCCGGCGGGGGCGGCGGTGCCGGCGGTTCCGGTGAGGTCGGTCGTGCCGATGGGGTCTGCGGTACCGGTGGGGCCGGTGGTGCGGGGCGGGCCGCCGGACCGGGCGCCCGTGACCGCGGCGTGACCACCTTCGTCGGGCCGGACAACGCCGTACGGGGGAATTTAGCCGCCCGGCCAATCAAGTGGCCCGGCGCGCAGGAATAGCGTTCGTGCTGTGGCCTGTGTGTGACCCGCACGGGCAATCCCCCCGCATCGAACGAAGGAGAGCGTGCGCTCTATGGACGCTGTGACCCAGGTCCCCGCGCCGGTGAACGAGCCGGTCCACAGCTACGCCCCCGGCAGTCCGGAACGGGCTCGCCTGGAGGCCAAGCTGAAGGAGCTGGGCGGCCAGGAGCCGGTCCAGCTGACCATGACGATCAACGGTGAGCGCCGGATGGGCGGCGGCACCGAGATCCACGTCGTCCAGCCGCACAACCACGCGGCTCGGCTCGGCACCCTGCGCAACGCCACCCAGGCCGACGCGCAGGAGGCCATCGACACTGCCCTGGCCGCAGCCCCGGCCTGGCAGGCGCTCTCCTTCGACTCGCGCGCCGCGATCTTCCTCAAGGCCGCCGACCTGCTGGCCGGCCCCTGGCGCGAGACCCTGGCCGCCGCCACCATGCTCGGCCAGTCCAAGACCGCCCAGCAGGCGGAGATCGACACCCCCTGCGAGCTGGTCGACTTCCTGCGCTTCAACGTGCACTTCGCCCGCCAGATCATGGCCGAGCAGCCGATCTCCTCGGACGGCGTGTGGAACCGCAGCGACCACCGCCCGCTGGAGGGCTTCGTCTACGCGATCACCCCGTTCAACTTCACCGCGATCGCCGGCAACCTGCCGACCGCGCCCGCGCTGATGGGCAACGTGGTGCTGTGGAAGCCGTCCCCGACCCAGCAGTACTCCGCGCACCTGCTGATGCAGCTGCTGGAGGAGGCCGGCCTGCCCAAGGGCGTCATCAACATGGTGACCGGCGACGGCCTGGACGTCTCCGCCGTCGCGCTCAAGCACCCGTCGCTGGCCGGCATCCACTTCACCGGCTCCACCGCCACCTTCCAGCACCTGTGGCGCGAGGTCGGCAACAACATCGCCGGCTACCGCACCTACCCGCGGATCGTCGGCGAGACCGGCGGCAAGGACTTCCTGGTCGCCCACCCGTCGGCCGACCCGGCCGTGCTGAAGACCGCGATGACCCGCGGCGCCTTCGAGTTCCAGGGCCAGAAGTGCTCGGCGCTCTCCCGCGCCTACGTCCCCGCCTCGATCTGGGCCGGCCTCAAGGACGAGTTCGCCGCCGAGGTCGACGGCCTCACCATGGGCGACGTCACCGACCTGTCCAACTTCATGTCGGCCGTCATCGACGAGCGCGCCTTCGCCAAGAACAAGGCCGCCCTCGACCGCGCCCGGGCCGACGAGACCGTCGAGGTCCTGGCCGGCGGCACCTACGACGACTCCGTCGGCTACTTCGTCCGCCCGACCGTGCTGGTCTGCCAGGACCCGGCCGCCGAGTACTTCCGCGAGGAGTACTTCGGCCCGATCCTCGCCGTGTACGTCTACGAGGACGAGAAGTACGAGGAGATGCTGGCCCAGATGGAGTCCGTGTCGGCCTACGGCCTGACCGGCGCCATCATCGCCCAGGACCGCGCGGCGGCCCAGGACGCGATGCACAAGCTGCGCTTCGCGGCCGGCAACTTCTACATCAACGACAAGCCGACCGGCGCCGTCGTCGGCCAGCAGCCCTTCGGCGGCGGCCGGGCCTCGGGCACCAACGACAAGGCCGGCGCCAAGCAGAACCTGGCGCGCTGGACGTCGACCCGCTCGGTCAAGGAGACCTTCGTCCCGCCGACCGACTACCGCTACCCGCACATGGGCTGACCAGCCCCCTCGACCATCCGGCTCGTTCCGTGGCCAACGGTCACCCGCGACGCCCGGTCCCGCAGCCGGGCGCCGCCCCGCCGGGGCGGCGGCTCACCCCCGTACCGCCGCCCCGGCTCTTTCTGCCACCCTTGGAAACACCAGCTCCTGGAGTCACGATGCTCCGTTCCGCCCTTCTCGCGGCCTCCCGGTCCCCCCAGGTCCGTACCGTGGTCGAGAAGTTCCCCCCGACCCACGCGATAGTCGAGCGCTTCGTCGCGGGCGACGTCCTCGACGACGCCGTCACGGCGACCGACGACCTGGTCGCCACCGGCCGCAAGGTCACCCTCGACCACCTCGGTGAGGACACCCAGGACGCGGCCCAGGCCGCCGGCACCGCCGAGGCCTACGAGCACCTGCTCAAGGCCCTCAAGGAGACCGGCCTCGCGGCCGGCGCCGAGGTCTCGGTCAAGCTGTCGGCCGTCGGCCAGTTCCTGCCGGTGGACGGCGAGAAGATCGCGCTGGAGAACGCCCGCCGCATCTGCGAGGCCGCCGCCGACGCGGGCACCACGGTGACCCTCGACATGGAGGACCACACCACCACCGACTCCACCCTCGCCATCGCGCGCGAGCTGCGGGCGGACTACCCGTGGCTGGGCGTCGTCCTCCAGGCCTACCTGCGCCGCACCGAGGCCGACTGCCGCGAGTTCTCCGGCCCCGGTTCGCGCGTCCGGCTGTGCAAGGGCGCCTACAAGGAGCCCGAGTCGGTCGCCTTCCAGGGCAAGCACGAGGTCGACCTCGCGTACGTCCGCGCGCTGAAGATCCTGATGGCCGGCGAGGGCTACCCGATGATCGCCTCGCACGACCCCAACATGATCAAGATCGCCGGCCAGCTGGCCCAGTGGAACAACCGCACCCGGGACTCCTTCGAGTACCAGATGCTGTTCGGCATCCGCCCCGAGGAGCAGCTGCGCCTCGCCGAAGAGGGCAACACCATGCGGGTCTACCTCCCGTACGGCCAGGAGTGGTACGGCTACTTCATGCGCCGCCTCGCGGAGCGCCCCGCCAACCTCACCTTCTTCCTGCGCGCCATGGCCACCCGTAGCTGACCTGGCGCCCGGGCAACGGAACGGCCCGCACCCCTGACGGGGGGTGCGGGCCGTTCCGTTGCCCGGTCAGAGGAAGTCCTTGGTGTCCAGCTCGAACCCGAACGGGGCGGGGAGGGCGAGGGGCTCGCCGAAGGCGGCGAGGTGGACCTCGGTGTACTCGTCGCGGTGGGGCTTGGAGAAGAGGCTGACCTGGGACTTCTCGCGGTCGACCAGGAGGTAGAGGGGGATGCCGGCCCGGGCGTAGCAGTGGCGCTTGGCGATGCGGTCCTGGTCGGGCCTGTTGGACGTCACCTCGGTCACCATGGCGAGGCCGTCCGGTTCCATCCAGGGAGGGGCGTTCCTGAGGAGGTCGAGCTCCTCGGGGAGGAACGTGGCATCGGGGATGACGTGGTTCGGCGGATGGCGCTCGTCGGATCGGAGGCGAAGGCCTTTGAACCCGGACATCTGCATGTCGGTGGCGGAGGCGTTGTACACCTGGTCGGCCAGACAACTGATGATGTGGCAGTGCGTGCCGTCGGAGGGCAGTGCGACGAGGATCTCGCCCTCGACGAGTTCGGTTCGTAGGCCCTCGGGGGTGTCGAGGGCGAGGAAGAGTTCGAGGAGGATCTCGCTGTCCGTGGCGTTCAAGAAGGACCTTTCGGCGGGATGTGTCGGAGACGGTACGCGAGGTGGGCGCAGGCGGGGTCGAGGGTGGATGAAGATCACCCGATGGTGTGAGTTCGGTTCTGGCGTAGGATTCCGGTGCTGGTCAACTGCGGTTTCGGTGGGAGGAGTTGGGGATGCTGAAGGCCTTCGCGGAGCTGTCCACGCCGTTGGTGGCGGATGCCTGTGTGCGGCTCGGGGTGGCGGTGCGGGCGGCGCCGGTGGGGGTGGCGGCGGTGGTGGCCGGGGCCCGGGTGGCGGGGCGGGTGCTGCCGGTGCGGCACTACGGGAGCGTGGACGTGTTCCTGGAGGCGTACGGGGCGGCGCTCGACGGGGACGTGCTGGTGATCGACAACGGCGGGCGGACCGACGAGGCCTGCATCGGGGACCTCGCGGTGCTGGAGGCGCGGGCCGCCGGGGTGGCCGGGATCGTGGTGTGGGGGCTGCACCGGGACACCCCGGAGCTGGTGGAGATCGGGCTGCCGGTGTTCAGCTACGGCGCGCTGCCGCTGGGGCCGCTGCGGCTGGACGGGCAGGAGCCGGAGGCGCTGGAGTCGGCGCGGTTCGGACCGCACCGGGTCGGTGTCGGGGACGTGGTGTTCGCGGACGCCGACGGGGTGCTGTTCGTGCCGGCCGACCGGGTCGAGGAGGTGCTGGCGACGGCGGAGGGGATCGCCCGGACCGAGCGCGCGCAGGCCGAGCGGATCGCGGCGGGGGACACCCTGCGGAAGCAGACCCGGTTCGAGGAGTACCTGGAGGGGCGGGCCGCCGACCCGTCGTACAGCTTCCGGCAGCACCTGCGGCGGGTCGGCGGGGCGATCGAGGAGTAGGCCGGCTGCCTAGAGCGGGAGGTGCATGACGTGCAGGCCGACGTAGCCGTCGACCGGGTGGTGGAAGGCCTCGGGGACGGTGCCGACGATCTCGAAGCCCAGTGACCGGTAGAGCTTGACGGCGTGGTGGTTGTTGGCGACCACCGCGTTGAACTGCATGGCGCGGTAGCCGGCCCGGCGGGCCCAGTCGATGCTGTCCTCGACCAGGGCCCGCCCGATGCCCTTGCCGTGCTGCGCCGGGTCGACCATGTAGCTGGCGCTGGCCACGTGCCCGCCGTTGCCGGGGCGGTTGCGGTTCATGGTGGCGGTGCCGAGGATCCGGCCGTCGTCGTCCACCGCGACCACCGTGCGGTCGGGGGCGGAGTGCATCCACCACTCCCGGCCCAGCTCGGAGGGCATGTCGAGGGGGTAGGGGAAGGTCTCGCCGGCGGCGACGATGGTGTGGAAGAACGGCCAGATGGCCGACCAGTCCTCGGGGGTGGCTTCGCGGATGAGCATCGGGCCAGGATGATCCTCAGCTGCCGGCCGCGCCACCGGTTTTCCGTCAGCTGTTGAGGACGGTGGACTCGACCTGGGCGGCCATGAAGGCCTGGCCCTCGGCGTTGGGGTGCACCACGGCGTACTCGATCGGGACGACGCTGCTCAGCAGGCCGTCGATCCAGTGGTCGGAGTCGCAGACGCTGTGCCCGGCGGAGGCGGGGTAGAGGTCTACGTAGGTGTCCTGCTGCGCCGAACTCACCTGCTGGATGGCCAGGTTGAGCGGCTCCAGGATGTTGGTGCGGGCCCAGGCGAGGTCGCCGAGGGTGAAGGTGCCGAACTGCAGCAGGTCGCCGTAGCGGCAGCGGCCGGCGTCCTCGGGGAACAGGTGGGGGTAGCCGACGGTGATCACCCGGGCCTTCGGGGCCTGCTGCTGCAGGGCGCCGAGCATGGTGCCGTAGTTGTTGCGCAACTGGGCGAATCGGCCCGGCAGTTGGGCGTCGTACTTGTCCTTGCAGGGGGTGCCCAGGCCGAGGTTGGTGGCGCCGAGTGTGATGCAGTCCTTGAGGATCTGGGCGAAGCCGAGGTCGTTGCCGCCGACCTGGACGGTCACCACGTCGGCGGTCGGGTCGACGGCGTCGAGCTGCGGCGGGACGGCCGGGTAGGGGGCGTTGGGGTCGGTGCCGAGCGGGGGGAGCGGGCGGCCCTGCGGGATCTGCTGGTCCGCGTAGACGGTCAGCGTGGTGGCGCCGCTGCAGCTGGGGTTGTGCAGGTCGACCAGGGGGCCGAGCTCGCGGCGGATCAGTTCGGGGTAGGAGCCGGTGGTGCGGGCGCAGCCGTCCTGGGGCTCGGTCAGGGCGCCGGCGGCCGCGATCAGGCCCGCGGTGTAGGAGTCGCCGAGGGTGGCCCACTTCAGCGCGCCGGCCCGGACGGCGGGTTTGGCGGCGGCCTGGGCAGCGGTGGGGGTGGTCAGGCCGACGGCGAGGGCGACGGCGGTGCCGGCGACGGCGAGGCGGGACGGGAAGCGGCGCACGGTCTCTCCTCCACGGGTGCACGGGTGCGGGAGTGCGGGGGAGAAATGCGAATTCACCCCCCGGAGAGACAATCGAGTCGATCCGTGGACGACTTGAGACCTCAGGAGGGTGAATTCTCGGGCGCAGGGCTGACGCTGCGGGTGTGGCGGTGACAGTGCGGGCTACAGCAGGGCGGCGGAGGGTTCGATCATCGCCCGGGCGGTCTTGCCGTCGACGAACTCGCCGAGCGCCGTCATCTCCCACTCGCCGGAGGGGCGGCGGACCAGTTTGCACATCACCACACCGGTGCGCGGCTCGGAGTGGGTGAGGTCGAAGCGGACCAACTCTTCCTCGGTGCGGACGTCCACCAGGCGGCAGTAGGCGTTCCGCAGCTCGGTGAACTTCTGGCCGGAGAAGGAGTTGACCACGAACACCAGCGCCTGGACCTCGGCCGGCAGGCCCTCCAGGTGGACCGTGATCGCCTCGTCGTCGCCGCCGTCACCGCCGACCAGGTTGTCGCCGGAGTGGGAGATCGCGCCGTTGAAGATGGTCAGCTTCATGAACCAGGCCGTCTCGAGCCGCTGGTGCCGGGCGTCGAAGGCGAGGCAGGAGGCGTCCAGGTCGATGTCGCGGCCGCGGGCGGCGGATTCCCAGCCGAGGGCCATCCGGACCGAGGAGAGGAAGGGGCGGCCGTTCTTCACCAGGGAGACGGAGCTGCCCTTGACCAGGCTGACCCGGCCCTTGTCCAGGGTGACCTTGGGGCGCTCGGCGGCCGGAGCCGGAGCCGGGGCCGGGGCCGGTACGGGAGCCGGGGGCGGCGGTGCGGTGGGCATGGCCGGGGTGGTGGCGAGGGCGATCCGGGGGTCGAGCGGGGGCAGCGGCGGGACGGGCGGAACGGGCGGCACCGGAGGAACGGGAGGTGCCGGAGGAACGGGCGGCAGCGGCGGGGCGGCCGGGGTGGTGAACTGCACGGTCACCCCACCGGTGGACACCGGGGCCGGGGAGTCGTCGACGGTGACGCCGAAGTCGGTGGCGATGCCCGCCAGGCCGTCGGCGTAGCCCTGGCCGACCGCGCGCACCTTCCAGCTGCCGCCGCGCCGGTAGACCTCGACCACGATCAGCGCGGTCTCCCGGCCCAGCCGGGGCGGGGTGAAGGTGACCAGCACCTCGCCGGTGTCGGCGTCCCGGACGGTGGCGGTGGGCTCGATCCCGGCGAAGGTCGCGGACTGGTCGGCCGGGCTGGCGGTGACCACGACCTTGCTGATGTCGGCCGGGACGGCCGGGGTGTCGACGGTGATCGCGTCCGGCGCCCCGGCGGCGGCCGGGCGCAGACTGACGCCGGGCCCGTGCGGGGCGTTGAAGAAGACGAAGTCGGCGTCCGAGCGGACCTTTCCGGTCTCGGTCAGCAGCAGGCCGGAGACGTCCAGCGCCTTGGGCGCGGTGACCTCGACGGTCACCCGCGTGGCGGTCAGCGGTGCATTGCCGCCTTGGGTCAGGACGGTGGACAACGACTCCTCCTCGGATCCGGAACGACGGCCCGGGCCGGGGCCGGTGGGGGCGCCGGGCCGGGGTTCGCCCACAGTAACGAACGGGGGTGCGGGGATGAGCCCGGTGAGCTGCCTGATCGTCGGACGATCGGATCGCCCGGTGTGCAGCGCCCGGTGTGCATCGCCTGATGCGGATTGCCTGGTGCGGATCGGCTGATGTGGATCGTGCGGTGCGGGCGAACGGTGCTACGGGTGGGCGGGCTGCGGCAGCAGTGGGCCGAAGCCGCCGAGTGCGGCGACCGCGCGGGGGTGGTCGATGCCGAAGGCGGCGGCGTTCCAGCTCTCCTGCGGGCCGGGCTTGCGCGGCGGGCCGATGAGCGGGCCGGTCTGGCCGACCAGATCGGCCGGGCGGCTGCCGCGCACCACGAAGCCGTACCGGCCGGGCCTGACGTCCGTGCCGGGCGGGGTGGTGAAGCGGTAGACCAGGGTGCCGCGCTCCTGCTGGGTGGTCACCACGGCGCCCGGAAGGTCGGTCCAGGCGGCGCCGCCGCCGGTGGCCAACTCGCCCGGGGCGAGGCGGAATTCGGCCTGGAGTGCGGTGACCGTCTCGGTCACGGTGAGGTCGAGGGCGTGCCGCAGGCCGTCCCGGCCGACCGGGCCGGTCAGACCGGTGCCGGTCAGCGTCCGGTCGGCTCCCCGGCCGGTCTCCTGACCGGTCTCCTGGTCGGCGCCGTCCGCAGCGGGGGCGGGGGTGGGAGTGCCGGTGTCGGTGGGGTCGTCGGTGTCCCGGTCCGGGGTGACGGGGACGGGCGGCGGCACCGGACGGCCGGGCGCGGAGCCGACGGGCCCGACGGGGTGGGCGGGCTGGAACGCGGGCGGGCGCGGGGACCGGTCGGCGTCGGCCGTTCCGGCGCCGGGCGACCCGCTGGACGGGCTGGGCCGCCCGGAGGGGCCGGGCTGACCGGACGGGCCGGAGGGGCCGGGCGGGCCGGGCTGGGTGGTGGGGCCGGACGGGCCTGCGGGGCTCGGCGGTTGGGCCGACGGGGACGGCCCGACGGTGCCGGCCGCGGCGCTGCCCGCCGCAGTGGCGCCCGCCCCGGGGCCGCCCGCCGGGGTGCCGGCCGCGGAGTGCGGGTCGTGGTCGGCGGAGGCCTGCCCGCCGGTGGACGGGGTGACCGGGACGGACGTGCCCGCGGGCAGGCCGGCCGGCGGGGTGGCCGCCGCGTTCGCCGGGCCGGACGGGTGCGCCGAGGCGTGCCCCGTGGCGTGGTCCGGAGCCTTCGGGCCGCGCGGGCGGCCGGAGGGCGGGGGAGCGTCGGTGGTCCGGTCCGAGGCCGTCTCGGCCTGGTCGGTGTCGCCGGGGCTGGGCGGCGGGCTGGTGCCGACCCGGGCGACGCCGGCCCGTCGGCCGATGCCCTGCTGCTCGTTCAACAGGAGGGTGGTGGCGATGCTGATGCCGACCACGGTGGACATCGCCATCGCGGCACCGGAGAAGCGCAGGGTGGGCAGCCGGAACCGGCCGCCGAACGGGCGCGGCCGCCCGTGCCGACCCTGCCGTGCGGGCTCGTGCTGCACGTCCCGCGTGGTCTCCCCACGCACAGCCAACGGACCCCTCCCTCCCCGAAGCCGCCGTCGCGTCGCCGTATTCTCCCACGCACCGCCGCCGGGCCCGGATCCGGCCGTCCCGGGGCCGGTTCCGCCGCGGGCCCGCGCGCGGGAGGGGGAGAGCGTACCAGCGGCCGGACGGACCACGGGCCGGATCCCTCCGGTTTCCGGACATCCGTTCGAGGAAACGAAGTTGACGAACCGTCTGGTAGGTCTGGTGGGGCTCCGCCGGGGCGTTCCGGAGCGGTTGCAACCCCCTTGCAACCCTTGCCCGCCCGGCCGCAGGTGGCGCAGGCTGATGGCATCCCGCGCCGTTCCCGGAGAGACCGTCATGTCGCCCGACCCGCTGTCCGCAGCCTCCAGTGCCCCCCTCGCCGCCACCCCCACGGGCGGCGATGGGGGCGGCTCCACCGCCGCCCCGGCGGCGGTGGAGGAGGTGCTGATGCTGCGGATCTCGCTGGGCGACGAAGTGGTCGGCGAGGTGCGCACCCGGTTCCGCTTCGACGCCGCGCGCCCCTACGAGGTGCTGCTGACCTTCCATCTGGGGCGTCCGGACGAGGCGGACTGGGTGTTCTCCCGCGACCTGCTCCGCGACGGACTGCACGCCCTGAGCGGGCAGGGCGACGTCAAACTGTGGCCGGCCTACTGCCCCTGCCACGGTTCCACGCTGCACCTGGCGCTCGAATCCCCGCACGGCAGCGCCCTGTTGGAGGCCTCCTGGGCCCGGGTGCGGGCCTGGCTGGACCGCACCTACGCGCTGGTCTCCGCCGAGGCGGAGCGCGACTGCGGCCCCACCGACGCCCAACTGGCCGCCCTGCTCGCGGGCGGCTGACCTCCGGCGCCCCGCTCCCCGGCCGTGCGCGGCGGCGGGCCCGGCACCGGGCCCGGTGCCGACGAGGCCGTGCGCGGCGGCGGTACGGACCGGGCGGCGTCCGGCGGTCCGGGGACGCCGGCGCCCGGCAGCCGGACCAGGCCCGCGACCAGCTCCGTCCGCAGCCGCCGCACCGCCGGCGCGGTGGAGGCGGGCAGCAGGTCGAGCGGGTCCTCCGGCCCCTCCACGGTGACCAGCACCGAGTCGGCGAAGCGGTACGGCCGGTGGGCCAGCAGGCCGCCCAGGTAGCGGCGCAGCCGGGACAGTTCGGCGCGCACCGTCACCGTCCGCCCCGCGTCGCCGAACAGCGCCCGGGCGAGCTGCGCCGCGGTGCTGCCCTCGCGGGTGGTGGCGAGCAGCAGCAGGAGTTCGGCGTGGCGCGGGCTGACCGGGTGCGACCAGCTGTCCGCCGCGCCCCGGACGGACAGTTCGGGGCGGTCCGGCCGGCGCAGGTCGAGCCGCAGCCGGGCGCCCTCGGCGCGTTCGGCGCTCACCGTGCCCGGGCCGTCCGGCCCGCCGTCCGCGGCCGGGCGGACCGGGCGCACCAGCCAGCCGTCGGCGAGCGGTTCCAGCACGCAGTCGCCCAGCCCCGGCACCCAGTGCACCGCGGCCGGGGCCCAGCCCTCGCTGGGGACGCGCAGCCGGCTGGGCGGCGGCAGCCCGGCCGAGGCGGCGGTCCAGCCGGCCGCGTCCACCACCAGGGCCGGGCCGCCGACCCGGGCGAGCAGCGGGGCGGCCAGGGTGCGCAGCTGGTTGAGCGCCTCCAGCCGGTGGGCGCGCAGTTCGGTCTCGGCGAGCCGGGCGGCGGTGGCGGTGAGCTGGAGCAGGTACGGCCGGACGTTGTGGGCCGGGCCGCTGAGGTTGATCGCGCCGACCAGCCGGCCGGTGGCCGGGTCGTGCACGGGCGCGGCCACGCAGGTCCAGGTGTGGTGGCTGCGCAGGTAGTGCTCGGCGGAGTGGACGTGCATCGGGCGCTGGGCACGCAGCGCGACCCCGATCCCGTTGGTGCCGACGCTCTCCTCGATCCAGCGGGCGCCGGTGACGAAGCCGATCCGGTCGGCGCTGCGGCGCAGGCCGCGCTCGCCCTCCTGCCAGAGCACATGGCCCTCGGCGTCGGCGATGGCGAGGATCAGCGGGGCCTGGCCGACCGGTCCGAGCAGGGTCTCGCGCAGCACCGGCACGACGTTGTCCAGCCCGCTGGACCGGCGGCGCTGCTCGAGTTCGGCGGGGCCGAGCAGGACGGCGGCGGCGCCGGTGTCGGGGTCGAGGCCGAGGCGGCGCAGCCGGGCCCAGGAGTCGCCGATCTCGGGGCGGGGTTCGAGGCGGCCCGGCGCGGCCGGGCCGCCGGTCTCGGGGAGGGCGAGTTCGCGGGCGGCGGCGTCGGCGAGGGTCCGCTCGTGGACCTTGGCCAGCTCCGCGGCGGTCGGCGGGGTGCGGCGTTCTGGTCGTCGGGACTGCCGTCCGGTCTGCCGCACTCGCGTTGCTCCTCGCCGCCGTTCGAGGACGCGTCGGGGTCGACGCGCTGACGAAAGCGTACGGGTGCGGTGCGGATGTGGGGATGGGGTCTGCCAAGTCCGCATACCGGTCGGTACGGAAACCGTTCGGAGGTGGTGCGGAGGTGGTGCGGTGCTCCGTGGCGCGGGGTTCCGGGCCGGTCCGGGGGTGCTCCGGTCCGGCCCGGAGCGTCGGGCGGGCGCTCCCGTTCTAGCGTTCCGTGCCGGGCTCGTGCTGGGCGGCCTCGACGGTGTGGTGGAGGTCGGCGGTGGCCTCCAGGGTGGCGCCGGTGGTCAGGGCCAGGCAGGCCGCCAGGGCCAGGGCGACGGCCCGCAGCCGGGTGGCCGGGGCGGTGGAGGGGCGGGGCTGGAGCAGTGCGGCGACCCGGCGCGGGACCGGGCCGGAGTGGGCGGCGGCGACCAGCCGGGGGCGGGCGGGCCAGGGTGAGCGGCTCGCGGCGAGGGCGGCCCGGCCGACCGCGCGGGCGGTCACGGCACGGTCGCCGACCCGGGCGGCGGCCACCTCGTCGGCCCAGCGCTCCAGGTGGTACCCGAGCGGCGTGCGCAGCGGGCGGAGCGCCGGATGGAGGTCGGCGGCGTGCTCGGCCAGGGCGAGGAAGACGTGGTGGCGGCCGGTCAGGTGGGCGCGTTCGTGGGCGAGCAGGGCGGCGCGTTCCGGCCCGCTCAGGGCGCGCAGCATGCCCGAGGTGACCACGATCCGGCCGGGCTCGCCGGTCCGGCCGGGGCGGCGCGGGCGGCCGGGGAGGGCGAAGGCGTCGGCGCGGTCGTCGTCCAGCACGGTGAGCGGGTGCTCGGCGGGCGGCCGCAGCCGTTCCAGGGCCTGCCGGAGCCGGTGCGGGGTGCGCGCCCGGCGCACGGAGGCGCTCCGCGGGCGCGTGTCCGGATGGCGGTCACCGGCCGTCTCGGTATCGGAGAACGGGAGGTCGGGGCGCGGGGTGTCGGGGCGCGGGACGTCGGAGTCCGGGGTGCCGTAGCGCGGGCCGTCGGCCGTCGGGCCCGGTGCGGGCAGTGCGGGCAGTGCGGCCCGGGCGGCCCGCAGTTCCCGGTGGCGGAGGCCGGCGGTCCGGACCGCCAGGGCGGCGAGCGCGGCCAGTACGAGGCCGGCCGCGGCCGCCGCGAGCGGGGCGCTCGGCGCGGCGGCGGTGAGCCAGGGCAGCGAGAGGTGGCCGAGGGCGGCGACCGGGGGCAACTGGAGCAGCCCGGCGGCGGCGAGCAGCCCGAGCGAGCAGACCGTGCCGCCGGCCAGGACGGCGGCGGTGCCGGCCAGCAGCCAGGCGGCGGCCCGGGGCGGCAGCGCCTCGGCGAGGCGGCGGGCCAGCGGGACGGCCAGGAAGGGCAGCAGCAGCGGCGCCCAGACGGCGAGCATCACGGCGCGCCCGCCGTTCCCGGGCCGCGGCCCGGTGAGCCGCCGGGGGAGCCGTCCCGGGGGCCGTCCGGGGTGCCCTCCGCGGCGCCGTCGCCGAGCAGGGCGCGCAGCAGCTGCTCGTCCTCGGCGGAGAGGTCGGAGACGAACCGGGCGAGCACGGTGGAGCGGTCGGCCTCGCGGCCCAGCTCGGTGTGCATCCGGCGGGCGGCGAGGCCCGCGGTGTCCTGGACGGTCGGGGTGTAGGCGTAGGCCCGGCCGGCGCGGGTGCGTTCGACCGTCCCCTTGTCGTGCAGCCGGGCGAGGATCGTCGCGATCGTGGTGCGGGCGAGGTCCCGGCCGAGCGCCGTCTGGACGTCCTGCGGCGTCATCGGTTGCCGGGCCGACCAGAGGGCGGCCAGCACCTCGGCCTCCAGCTCCCCGGCGGGCCGGCGGGCGGACGGTACGTCGGACATGGCGGCGCTTCCTCCAGCTATCGTCTACAGTCATGTAGACCGTCTACGTCACTGTAGACGGTCCAGGCGGGTTCTGCGGCGAACCGCGGCGAAACCGCCCCCCAACGTACGGGAGGTCCGCCAGCCTTGCTCCAGTTCCCTGCCGATCCGGCCGCTCACCTCGCGGTGAACGTGCTGGACGCCTCCTCGCTGCTCGCCGCCTTCGGCGCACTGGGCATCGCCGTGGTGCTGTTCGCCGAGACCGGCCTGCTGGTGGGCTTCTTCCTGCCCGGCGACTCGCTGCTGTTCACCGCGGGCCTGCTCTGCGTGCCCGGCGCCACCCGGGGGCCGCAGCTCCACCTGTGGCAGGTGATCCCGGCGGCCCTGGTCGGCGCGCTGGTCGGGGCCCAGGTCGGCTACCTGATCGGCCGCCGCGGCGGCCGGGCGCTGCTCGCCCGGACGAGGCGCAGGAGCCTGCTGGAGGGCGTCGCCCGGGCCGAGGAACTCCTCGGCAGGTACGGGCACGGCAAGGCGATCGTGCTGGCCCGGTTCATCCCGGTGGTCCGGACGGTGCTCAATCCGCTCTGCGGCGTACTCGAAGTGCCGGTCCGCTCGTTCACCTTCTGGCAGGTGACGGGCGGCGCCGTCTGGACGGTCGGCGTGGTGCTGGCCGGGTACGGGCTCGGGTCCTCGATTCCCGGCATCGACCGATATCTGCTGCCGATCATCGGTCTGGTAGTAGTTGTCTCCGTGTTCCCCATTGTTCTCGAACTGTTCCGCGCCCGTAAGGCGCGCCGTCACGGAGGTGACGTGTGATGTCCTCTCGGGCCCTGGCCGTCTACGACGGCAGCGGCATCGACGGCGGCCTCTACACCCGGGTCAACGGGTGGGCGCAGTCGGCCCCGCACTGGCTGGACGACGTGATCAAGGTCTGGTCCGCGCTCGGCCTCGGGCTGTTCGCGCTGTTCATGCTCTACGCCTGGTGGCGGGCGCGCGGCGCCGACTCCGCCGTGATGGCGCGGGTGCTGGCCTCGCCGCTGATCGTGGTCGTCGCGTACGGGATCAACTCCGTGCTCAAGGGCATGGTCGAGGAACTCCGGCCGTGCGCCCAGATCAAGGGCAGCATCGCGCTGGAGACCTGCCCGGCCGCCGGGGACTGGTCCTTCCCGAGCAACCACTCGGTGATCGCCTTCGCCGCCGCGGTCTCGCTCTGGTTCGTCAGCCGCCGGCTCGGCGTCGTCGCCACCGTCTTCGCGGCACTGATGGCCGCCTCCCGGGTCTGGGTCGGCGTGCACTACCCGCACGACGTGGCGGTCGGCGCCCTCGTCGGCACCGTGGTGGCGCTGCTGCTGTCGCCGCTGGCCGGACGCTGCGGACCGCTGGTGGACCGGATGCGGACGAGCGCGCTGCGCCCCCTGCTGGGCCCGGGCGCGCCGCCGGTGGTCAGCCGCGGCTACGCCCCGGCCGGGGCACGGCAGTACTGAGTCCGTGACCTGTCGGCCCCTTGTCCGGTTTCGGACGGCGGGTGGAGCATGTGAGCCGGGCGCGGTGCCCCTGACGGGGGCGCCCGCCCGGCTCAGTCGTGCTCGGGGCGCGAAGGCACCGGGCGCCAGCGGAGGGGAGTGCCGAATGCCGTACCGACTCGACATCACGCAGGGGGACTGGCCGGGCGACCTGCTGCACAAGGGCGTCGAAGGACTGCTCGCCGAGGCCATGGTGCTCACCCTCGCCACCGCCG
>NZ_JBFBGS010000004.1:87136-255799 GCF_040684795.1 Kitasatospora sp. NPDC089797
AGCCACGAGCACGGGCCGCACGCCAACCTGGCCTTCTTCGCCTACGACGACGACCTCGTCCTGTACTTCGTCAGCGAGCGCTCCACCCGGCACAGCCACCACCTGGCCGACGAGGCCCGGGCCGCCGCCACCGTCTTCCTGCCGCCACCGGCCTTCGGCGAACAACTGCGCGGCCTCCAGCTCACCGGCAGCGCGAGCGAGGCCTGGGGGCGGCAGGCGGAGGCCGCGTTCGCCGCCTACCAGGGGCGCTACCCGGCCTTCGCCCAGGACGAGGGGACCCGGCGGCAGTACCTCACCGGGGGCGGGGCGGCGGCGCTGTACCGCTTCCAGGTCGAGGAGCTGACGGCCGTCGACGAGCCCAACTTCGGCCGCCGCAACTACCTCCGGGCCCGGGTGGTGCGGGGCTGAGCCAGGGCCGGCCGTCGCTGGCCCCGGCCATGCCGGAGCCCGCGACGGCGGCCGGCAGCACGGTGTCCAGGGCGCCGGCGACCGCGGGTCCTCAGTCGGGCGGGAGCGGGAATTCCCCCTGGTCGAGGAAGAGGAAGGCGTGGATCTTCTCCAGATACGCATACATCTCCTCGTCGGTCCCGAACTCGACCCAGGTGAGCTCGCAGTACTCGCCTCGGGTGAGATCCCGCCCCTCGAAGAGTTGCGTGAACCACCTCCGCAGGTCGTCTCCCCATACCGGGTTGGACCTGCCGATGGTCGTCTTCAGGCGCTCCATGGAGGAGAAGGCCATCTCGACGTTGAGGTACTGCCGCATGAATCCGGCGAGTTCGGGTTCCATGGGGTCCTCAGTCGGGCGGGAGCGGGATTTCGGTGGCGCCGAGGAAGAGATATGCCCGGACTTCTTCCAGGTACGCGTACATCTCCTCGTCGGTCTCGAATTCGATGAAGGTGTAGTCGCAGAATTCGCCCCGGGTCGCGGTCCGCTCCGTGAGCAATTCGTCGAACAGTTTCCTCAGTCGCTCGCCCCAGTTCGGCAGGCCTGTGACGGTCTGCTTGAGGCGGTCCACATATTGTGCGGTCTCGATGTTGAGATAGGACTCGAAGAATCCTGCCAGGTAGGAGTTCATGGGAGTCCTCAGGGATGCCTTCCGCGGGCGGGATTTGCGTAGGATGTCACGAGATTGTAATGCCCGTCGGCATCCAGGACGTAGTACGTCGTCAGAGTTCCGCCTTCGAAATCGACGGGCAGGTACTTGGTCGGATCGTTCGGGTCCTTGTAGTAGCCGGTGAAGCGCTTGTGACCGTCCGGGCCGAGCACGTCCTCGATGGGGGTGGAGATCGGGGGCTCGAGGTTGTCCTTGATGAACTTCCGCATGTACTTGTCGACCGTCACCAGATCCGCGGGGTCGTCGTAGCGGGTCGCGTAGGGGCCGCACTTGTGCACGCCGCCGGTGTCGGCGTCGACCGTGGTGCCGGTCAGCGGGTCGATGTGGTCCCGTGACTTGACGTGGCCGGCGTTCCCCGAGGTCGGTCCGTAGACCTTGGGAGTGCCGTCCTGGTTGGTGATCGTGGTGCCCAGGCGGGTCTGGAGGGCGGCGTCGTCCGCCTTCACGTGGCGGCCGGGGGCGTGGCCCTCGCCGCCGAGTTGGCCGATGCGCCGGGTGGTGGCGACTCCCTCGCCGCTCGGGCCGGCGGCGCTGCCGACGGCGCCGAGGGCCACGTCGAGGGGCAGGACCGGGCCGGTCTGGAAGGTGTAGTCGTAGCCGGCGGTGAGGGCGGCGCCGGTGAGCATGCGGCCGGGGACGGTGTCCGAGGCGTTGGCGACCTTCGCGGCGGCGGCGAGGGTGACGGACGCGCTGTCGGAGACCTCGGCGGCGGTGGAGAGGACCCGGGCGCCGGCGCCGAGGCCGGAGCCGGCGCCGCCCATGATGCCGCCGGTCTTGGCGGCGTCGGCCGCCTCGGAGAAGCTGTAGCCGCCGTCGTCGAAGAACTCGACCCGGATCGGCTGGGCCACGGCGACGTCGACGGCGATCGCCTCGACGGCGCCGAAGGCGGCGCCGGTCAGCACGGTGGCGGCGATGGTGGCGATGGTCTCGGAGACGGTGACGCCGATCGACGCGGCGGCGGCGACGATGCTCGCGCTGGTGGCGGCGGCGACGTCGGCCGAGATGCTGAAGGTGACGAAGGCGAGGGCGGCGCCGACGACCAGGGTGCCGCCGACGATGGCGGCCTCCTCCTCCAGCTTCTTGATCGCCTTGTCGACCTCGGCGGCGAAGTCGCGCAGGGCCTTGGCGAGGGCGCGGCAGGCGGCGGCGGTGTCGGGGAGCCAGCCCTTGCCCTGGCCGGCGCCGTCCTTGCCGCCGTAGTACTGGCCCCAGAACTTGCCGAAGGCGTCGATCGCGGGCCCGTGGTTGTTGGCGACGATGGCGGCGGCGGCCTGGTGGGTGGGGGCGGTGACGTTGTCGATGGCGGTGGCCATCGTGTCCCAGGCGTCGGCGACCGTGCGGAGCTTGTCGGGGTCGGCGTCGGGCCACCACATGCCGGTGACCTTCTGGACGGCCTTGGCGACGGTGGACTCACCCACGGGACGGCCCTCCGCCGGGGCTGCGGCGGGTCACAGCAGGTTCCGCTTGGCGTGGTCGTCGGCGCCGGTGTGGTTGTCGGCGTGGGCCCTCAGGGTGGGGCCGATGCTGCCGAGGCCGGTGACCAGGACGTCGAGCGCGGAGAGCACGTGGTCGTGCGGAGTGTTGTAGGCGGCCGCGAACTCGTTGCCCTGCTTGTCGCCGCCCCAGGGGCTGCCGGCCGCGGTGAGGCTCTTGCGGAGGTTGTCCAGCGCGTCCTTGAGCGCCTTGCCCTGGTTCTCGAAGGTCGGTGCGGCGTCCGTCAGATCGCCCGGCCGGATCTTGAACTCCGGTCCGCCGGCCTTGGCTGCGTCATCACCCACGGCTGATCCCCCCGCACTGTCCGTCCATCAGAGATGGTGCGAAGAACAGGACGGCCGGTGGACGGACGGGGTTTCAGCGCGACGGAGTGATGCGCGTCACGTGCCCCGACGGTCGGTGGGGCGGCGGACGGACCAGAGGATGATGCCGTCGAGGACGGCGTTGAGGGCGAGGAAGCCCAGGGCGGGGGCGGGGGAGTCGGTCTCGCCGGGGAGTTCGGGGGCGACCCGGCCGGTCGGGTCGACCCGGACGGTGAGGACGTCGCCGGGCCGGAACCGGGCCGAGTCGGGGCGGAGTTCGCCGCCGGGGACGGCTGTGCCGTCGCGCTCGGCCAGGGTGTAGGAGCGGGCGGCCGCGCCCCGGCCGGACTTCTCGATCCGTTCGCTGCGGACCACGGCGGTGACCTCGTCGCCCGAGCGCAGGATCAGGCCGCGCCAGGCGTTGGCCCCGAGCAGGTAGGCGAACAGGCCGGTGAAGGCCATCAGGGCGATGCAGCCGGTCATGGCCTTCTGGAACGCGGGGTTCCCGAGGGAGTCCCGGCGCAGCGTGAACACGGCGACCAGGGTGACGGGGTAGACGCAGCCCAGGGCGATGGCGAGGCGGCCGTCGAGGTAGACGTCCACGGCGATGACGCCGAGGATCAGGCCGGTGGACAGGGCGATGACGGCCAGTGCGTGCCGGAGGCGGTGGTGCCGGTCGGCGGTGTCCCGGATGACGGGCCCGGTGGTGAGGACGGCCATGGAGCACCCCCGTTGTCGCCGGTCTGCTGTCGGCGCGAGGTTAACGCCGCCTGCCCGCAGGGTGGTTGGGCTTTGACGGATCCCGTACGGGGTCGATACGGGGTCGATGCGGGTTCCCTGTGCAACGGGGGAACGGGCCGGGCCGGGGCGGGCGTCGGTGGGTCCGACGGCCCGTCCCGGCCCGGGGAGCGGAAACTGACGATGAGTCAGTGACCGCCCTTGAGGTTGAGCACGACCACCCCGACGATCACCAGGGCGAGGCCCAGCCACTGCAGCCGCCCCAGCGACTCGCCGAAGGCGACCACGCCGATCCCGGCGACCGCCGCCGTCCCGGCGCCCGACCAGACCGCGTAGGCGACCGAGACCGGGATGTGCTTGAGCGCCCGGCCGAGCAGGTAGAAGGACAGCGCGTAGCCGATCCCCACCCCGAGGCTGGGCCAGAGGCGGGTGAACCCCTCGGTGAGTTTGAGGCAGCTGGTGGCGCAGACCTCGCTCAGGATGGCGAGGGTGAGCAGAACGTAGGGCATGTCGCTGTCAAACGGCCGGGGCGGCGCAGAGCTTCCCCAGCAGCGCGGGGTCGACCTGCTCCAGGCTGCCCAGCAGGGTGATCCGCCCGCCGTCCGGCATCGGGACGGCGGTGGACGGCACCGCGAGCACCGCGCAGCCGGCCGCGGCGGCGGAGGCGACCCCGGTCGGGGTGTCCTCGACGGCGACACAGGCGGCCGGGTCGAGGCCGAGCCGCTCGGCGGCGGCCAGGTACGGGTCCGGCGCGGGCTTGGTGCGCGGGGTGTCCTCGGCGGCCAGGGTGATGGCGAACCAGTCGCGGCCGATCGCCGACAGGACGAGGTCCACCACCAGGCGCGGCGAGGCGGAGACCAGCGCGGTGGGCACCCGGGCCTCCCGCAGGGCGGCCAGCAGGGCCAGTGCGCCGGGGCGCGGCACCGTCTCGGCGGCGACCTTGGCGGCGAAGGACTCGCCGAGCCGGGCGGCGAGTTCGGCCTCGGTGCGGTCGGTGCCGCTGACCCGGTGCAGGTGGGCGGCGGTGTGCTCGACGGCCTGGCCGAGCACCTCGGGGGCGTCCTGGTCGGTGAGCGGGTGCTCCAGCTCCTCGCCGAGTTCGGCGGCGGCCTGCCACCAGAGCTGCTCGGTGTCGACCAGGGTGCCGTCCATGTCGAAGAGGACGGCGGCGGGCAGGACCGCGGCGGGCGGGATCGCGGCGGGCAGGGCGGATTCGGGCAGTGCGGATTCAGGCATGGCGGTACCTTCGGGTGTTCTTCAGACGGTGCAGACGCGGTACGAGAATCTCAGACGGCGGGATTCAGGCGGTGCGGCGGTCCACCAGGACGGGACGGTCGGGCAGCGTGAGCGCGGCGCGCGAGCCGGCCGGCAGGGCGGCGGCGGCCTCGGTGGGCAGGTCGACCTTGACCTCGGTGCCGTCGTCCAGGCGGACGGTGAGCCGGGTGACGGCACCCAGGAAGGACGCGGTGACGACCAGTGCCGGGCCGTCCGCGGCCGGGGTGAGGTCGACGTTCTCCGGGCGGACCAGCACCTGGAGCTCGCCGTCGGCCGGGACCTCGCCGTCGACCGCGTGCCGGCGGCCGAGCACCTCGACGCCGTCCGCGGTGCGGGTGCACGGGATGCGGCTCATGGTGCCGACGAACTCGGCGACGAAGGCGGTGGCCGGCCGGCCGTACAGCTCGGACGGGGTGGCGCACTGCTCCAGCTTCCCGGCCCGCAGCACCGCGACCCGGTCGGCCATGGACAGCGCCTCCTCCTGGTCGTGGGTGACGAACAGGGTGGTGATGCCCAGCTCCTGCTGGAGCCGGCGGATCTCCTCGCGCAGCTGGAGGCGGACCTTGGCGTCCAGCGCGGACAGCGGCTCGTCCAGCAGCAGCACGCGCGGCTGGAGGGCGAGCGCGCGGGCGAGCGCGATGCGCTGCTGCTGGCCGCCGGACATCTGGTGCGGGTAGTGCTCGGCGCGGTGCGGCAGGCCGACCAGGTCCAGCAGCTCCCCGGCGCGCTTGCGGCGCTCGGCCTTGCCGGTGCCGCGCATCCGCAGCCCGAAGGCGACGTTGTCCAGCGCGGTCAGGTGCGGGAAGAGGCTGTAGGACTGGAACACCATGCCCGCGTCGCGCTTGTGCGCGGGGATCGAGGTGATGTCCTGGCCGTCGACCAGCACCTCGCCGGAGTCGTGCTGCTCGAAGCCGGCCAGGATGCGCAGCGCGGTGGTCTTGCCGCAGCCGGACGGGCCGAGCAGGGCGAGCAGTTCGCCGGGGTTGACGGTCAGGTCCAGGCCGTCGAGGGCGGTGGTGGCGCCGAACGCGCGGCGCAGCGAGCGGAACTCGACGGTGGCGCTGCCGGGGGCGGTCGCGACGCTGTCGGCGAGGGCGGTGGCCGTGGTCATGACTGGTGACTCCTGGAGAACAAGGGGGTTTCGGATCAGGCCCGGGCGGCCTTGCGGCCCCGGCCGACGGCGGACATCAGCAGCAGGACGAGCCAGACGATCAGCAGGCTGAGCATCGACACCGCGACGGACATCTGGCCGTCGCTCTTGCCGTTGGAGTTGATCCACACCGAGAAGGGGGTGAAGCCGAGGATGGACGCGGTGGTGAACTCGCCGAGCACCAGGGCGACGGTGAGCACGGCGGCGTTCAGCAGCGAGCTGCGCAGGTTCGGCAGGACGACGGTGAACACCGCGCGCAGCCAGCCGGCCCCGCAGTTGCGGGCGGCCTCGACCAGGGTGACCACGTCCACGCCGCGCAGTCCGGCGTCGATGGCCCGGTAGGCGAACGGCAGGGCCATCAGCACGTACGCGATGATCAGGACGATCGGGAAGTTCGGGTCCTGGATGGCCACGATGGTCTGGAACAGCGGGGTGTCCTGGAGGTAGTCCGGGCCCCAGCGCAGCACACCGATGATGCCGGTGGTGAGCGCGACGACCGGGACGACCAGCGGCATCGAGCACATGACCTCGATCACCGGGCGCAGCTTCGGGGCGCCGAGCCGGGCGGCGAGCACCGCCGGGACCAGCAGGAGGAGCAGCACCACCACGGTGACGGCGGCCAGTTCGAGGCTGAGCACCAGGCTGTCGGTGAAGCCGGGGGCGTTCAGCAGCTGGGTGTAGGCCCGGAAGGTGGTGCCGCCCTTGTTGTCGTCGATGCTGAACCACAGCGAGGCGGCCATCGGCACCGCGAAGTAGATCCCGCAGATCAGCAGGACCAGCCCGCGGCCGAAACGGATGCGATTGATCAGGCGAGCCACTTGGCACTCCGGCGCTGAAGGGGCAGGTACACGGCCATCACCAGGCAGGCGACCACGATCATGTCGAGGCCGAGGGCGAGGGCGAGGTTGCCCTGGCCGACCAGGACGTTGCCGGACAGCGCGTCGCCGATCTGCATCGAGATCAGCGGCACCGAACTGCCCACCATGGCCTCGGCGGTGGCGTACGCGGCGAAGGAGGCGCCGAACAGCAGCACGAAGCCGCCGAGCAGCGAGGGCAGCAGCACGGGCAGCGCCACGTGCCGCCAGTACTGGAGGCCGGTGGCGCCGTTGTTGTACGCAGCCTCGCGCCACTGGGCCTTGAGGCCTTCCAGGGCCGGGGTGATGGTGATGACCATCAGCGGCACGAGGAAGTACAGGTAGACCACCGACAGGCCGGTGAAGGTGTAGAGGTTCCAGCCGTGCTTGGTCAGGCCGAACTTCTTGGTCACCTCGCCGGCGTTGCCGAGGGTGGCGACGAACATGAAGGCCAGCGGCACGCCGCCGAAGTTGGCGAGCACGCCGGAGGCGGACATCACGGCCTCGCGGAAGGCCCGGAAGCGGGAGGTCGCCACGGCCTGGGCCAGCGGCAGACCGATCACGGCGGCGATCAGCGCGGTCAGCAGGGAGAGCTTCACGCTGCCCCACAGGGCCGTCCAGTAGGCGCCCTGGAGCGAGTTGGTGAGGTTGTCGGTGGTGAAGGTGCCGCCGCCGTCGGGGGCGTCCGTCGAGGTGGTGAAGGCACCGATGGCGATCGCGACGGCCGGCAGGCCGAAGCCGATCACGAAGAAGAGGATCAGGGGGAGGGCGCCGAGCCAGGCCCGGCTGCCGGTGCTCCGGCGCTTGGCCGGGCGGGGGGCCTTGGCGGTGGTCGCGGTAGCCGGGGCGGCGGTGGCGACGGGGGCCGTGGCGACGGTGGGGGAGGTGGTGGCGGGGCCGGGGGTGCCCCCGCCGCTCTGGGCGGCGGAGGCGGTGGCCGGCACCGGGGTGGGAGCCGTGGTCATCTCAGGTCAGCCCGCGATCGCCTTGGCCCAGTTCTCGGTCACGGTCTTCTTGGCCGCGTCCGTCTGGTCCTGGGTCGGGAAGGTGGTGAAGGGCTTCTCGACGACCGGCAGCTTGGCGGCGGCGGTGGCGTCCAGGGTGCCGGCGGCCTTCATGGCGTCGAACAGGGCGGGGGTGGCGTAGCCGCCGAGGAAGCCGTTCTGGCCCTGGGCGCTGTAGAGGTACTCCTCCCACAGGCGCGCGGCGGCCGGGTGCGGGGCGTCCTTGTTGATCGCCTGGTTGTAGTACTGGGCGTAGGAGCCGTCCGAGGGGATGGCCACCTGCCAGTCGATGCCCTTGTCCTTGAACTTGTCGGCGTAGCCGGCGTTCAGGTACGACCAGTCGATCGAGATCGGGGTCTCGCCCTTCTCGATGGTCGCCGGGGTGACCTCGACCGGGTTGAAGTTGCCGGCCTGCTTGACCTTGCCGAAGAAGTCGATGCCGGGCTGGATGTTGTCCAGCGAGCCGCCGTTGGCGAGCGCGGCCGCGTACACGGCGCCGAAGGCGGCACCGGCCTTGGTCGGGTTGCCGTTCAGGGCGACCATGCCCTTGTAGTCGGGCTTCAGCAGGTCGGCGAAGGTCTTCGGGCAGGCGGACACCTTCTTGGCGTCGCAGCCGATCGACATGTAGCCGCCGTAGTCGTTGTAGCTCAGACCGTTGGCGTCCTTCATGGTGGCCGGGATCTTGTCGAAGTCGGCGACCTTGTAGGGGGCCAGCAGGCCCTGCTTGCCGGCGCTGATCGCGAAGGCCGAGCCGAGGTCGACGACGTCGGGGGCGCGGTCCTGGCCCTTGCGGGAGGTGATCGCGTTGATCTCGTCCTGGCTGGCGCCGTCCGGGTTCTCGTCCTCGATGTCGATGCCGTACTTCGCCTTGAAGTCGTCCATCAGCTTGCCGTAGTTCGCCCAGTCGCGCGGCAGCGTGATGACGTGCAGCTTGCCCTCCTTCTTGGCGGCGGCGACCAGGCCGTCCATGCCGCCGAAGTCGGCGACCGAGGTGGCGGTCTTGGCGTTCTTGGCGCCGCCCGAGGCGTCGTTCGACTTCGCGGAGGTGGAGCCGGCGGAACCGCAGGCGGTGAGGGACAGCGCGGCGGCGGTCAGGACGGCCGCGAAGGCGGCGGAACGGGCACGGTGCACGGACACGGGTCAGTCTCCTGATCGGGTGTACTGCGAGGGGGGTGCTGCAAGGGAGTGGTGTCGGATCTGATCGGGGGATCGATCGTGCGAGTGGCCGTGGCGGGGATCCGTCCGGCGTCCGTCGAGGGTCCTTGCCGTTCGTCCGGTATCCGTTCGGCACCGTCCGAGTTGACTAGCCAACTTCGCTGACGGAGGTAAGTAACCCGGAGTTCGGTGACGGGAAGGTGAACGGACGGCCCAGAACCGGGGTCGGCTGCGGGAACGGTCGAATCAGGCCATCGGAGCGTGATCCGTTCGGTGCGATGCTCGAACGGCGCAGCGGGATAAGGTCGGGCTGTCCGCGCCGGTACGGCTGCGCAGGACACCGCCCCAGGAGGGACATTGACTGACGTGGCAGTGGAGCCCGGGCGCCCCGTGGAGCGCGAGGCCGGAGCCCTCTACCGGAAGGTGGCCGCGGACCTGCGCGAGGCCATCACCACCGGCGCGTACGGGGAGGCCGGCCGACTGCCGGCCGAGGGCGCGCTGGCCGAGCAGTACGGGGTCTCCCGCGGCACCGTCCGGCAGGCGCTCGCCGTGCTGCGCTCGGACGGGCTGGTCACCTCCCGCCGGGGCACCCGGCGGGTGGTGCTCGGCGGCGCCCGGGTGCAGAGCTTCTCCGAACTGCTCAGCTTCACGCACTGGGCGTACTCGATGGGCGAGGAGCCCGGCGGCATCCTGGACTCCCTGGTGCGCCGCCCGGCGGACGCCGCCGAGCGCGAGCAACTGCGGCTGGAGCCGGGCGCCGAGGTGTACGTCACGGTCCGGCTGCGGACGCTCTCCGGCACGCCGGTGATGGTCGAGCGGACGGTCTACCCGCCGCGGGTCGGCGAGATCGTCGCCGAACTGCCGCCGGACGTGGTCTCGCACACCGAGGTGCTGCGCGAGCACGGCATCCTGTTCACCGACGCCGACCACACCATCGACATCGTCGCCGCCAACGCGGAGGACGCCCGGCTGCTCGGCTGCCGCCGGGGCGGCCCGCTGCTGCGCGAGCGGCGGCGGACCACCGACCCGACCGGCACGCCGGTGGAGTGGTCCCAGGACCGCTACCTGCCCGGGACGGTGGCCTTCAGCGTGCACAACTCGCTGGCCACCTCGGCGCTTTCGCGGCACGCCCGGGAGCTGGACTGAACTCCCGGGCGCGCTCGGGGGTTCAGTGCATGAGCGAGGCGAGCAGCGGGCGGTAGTACTGGAAGTCCGGCGTCGCCAGGCCGGGCTCCTTGGCCTGCTCGTCCCACCGGCGGACGGCCACCGCATCGACCGCGCCCGGGAGTTCGGCGAAGGCGGCGGCCTCGGCCCCGCCCATCGGGCCGCCCTGGACGGTCAGGGTGTACTCGGAGGCCTCGGAGAGCTTGGCCCGGTAGCCGGGCTCCACGGCGCACAGGTAGCGCTTGGCGGCCACGTGCAACCGGACCGGTTCGGTGACCTCCGGGCCGAACCAGCGGGCCAGCCGGTCGGCTCCGCTGTGGCTGTGCCGGTTGTCCTGACCCTCCATCAGGTCCCGTCCGTGCAGGTCGCCGTGGAAGTGGCCGATGTCGTGCAGCAGGGCGGCGGCGACCAGGTGGTCCGGCGCCCCGGCCGCCTCGGCGGCGGCCGCGGCCTGGAGCATGTGCTCGGCCATGGTGACCGCCTCGCCCAGGTACTCCCCGGCGCCCTCGCCCGCGAACAGCTCGGCCAGCTCGTCCAGGGCGGCGGTGCGGCGGTGCAGCACGGCGAGGGTGCTCGCCAGCGAGTCGAGGTCCGCGTAGCAGCCCTGGAGGTGCCGGTGGCCGTCCTGCTGGAAGGCCGTCCGGGCGTGCAGCAGCCGGGTGTTGTCGAAGACCAGGCAGTCGCCGGGGCCGAGCCGGAAGGTGAGCTGGAGCTCGGGGCGCAGGGTGATCGCGGCGAAGCGGCGGTAGGCGGAGTAGAACGCCCCGAGGTCCCCGGTGCGCAGGGTGCCGATCGAGCGGTTGTTGAAGCGCACCTCGCGGATCCGGCCCAGCGGGTCCACCTCGATCAGCGGGCGGTCGGCGCGCAGTTCGGTGCGGCGGTCGCGGAAGACGAAGGGGACGGGCGTGCGGGTGAGGGTCGCGAAGTCCTCGGGCGACTCCTCCCGGAGCAGGGCCGCCGCCTTGAAGCCGTCCACCAGGCCGGAGTCGCCGCCGGTCGCCGAGTTCTCCAGGCAGTGCAGCAGTTGGAGGGTGGGCACCGGGTCGCGGTACGGGTTGTCGGTGTGCGGGGCGATGGTCCTGTTCGTGAACGCGAGGTTGTTCGGGTCCGGCTCGACCCGGACGTCGAACAGTTCGCCGTAGTTGGTGACCCGCACGTAGCCGAAGCTCTCGGCCACCCGCAGCACCTGGCGCTCCACCGTCGGCACCCCGCGCAGCACGGCGAAGCCGCTGCGGTGGACGGCGCCGAGCACGGCGGCCTGCTCGGCGGGGTCGGTGAGGTACGCCGCCCAGTCGGCCTCGGGGATCCCGCGGGCGAAGTCGGCGGCGGCCCACAGCCGCTTGTCCCGCTCGGTGCGGCCGTCGCCGTCGGCCTCCTCGGCCAGCCAGGCGAGGGGGTAGCGGGAGCGGTGGCCGTCGGACCAGAGCACCTCCAGGTTGCCGTCGATCTCCGTGCTCGCGGCGACGGTGAGGTCCGGCGGCAGGTCGTCGATCTGGAAGAGCTTCTGGCCGTTGCGCGGGTCCCGGCAGTCGGTGCAGGGGCAGTTGTCGCGCAGCCAGTAGGGCGGCAGTTGCTCGGTCACGGTCTTCTCCTCGGCGCTCCTCGGGGCGAAGTTGTATAGCCAACTTCCCTCGTGCGGAGCCTGCCCGCCCCCGGTGAGTTCCGCGTGCCGGGCAGATGAACGCTGTGGGAACTGTCCCGGGAGAACCTGGCCGAAAGCCGTTGCACGCAGCGGTCGGGACCTGCTCTCATCTGCGGATGCCGGAAAACGATCACCCCCAGCCCGAGGACGTCCTGGTCGACGTCACCCCCGCCGCCCCGTGCCCGCGCCCCCGTCGTCGGCTCTGGCCGGCCCTCGGTGCCGTCGCCCTCCTCGGCGCCGGAACGTTCGGCGTGGTCTTCGCCGACAACTTCGCGAACCTGGGGGCGTACCGGTACAGCCCGCCGAAGAGCTTCACCGGACTCGCCTACGCCCCGGAGGCCTCCCGGGCCAAGCAACCCGGGACCCTGGGCTCGGAGTCGGGCGTCTCCGCGACGGCCTACCTCGGCGACGGCGACCGGAGCACGGTCTTCGTGACCGTCGAGGAGCGGCACATCTTCACGCCCTCCTCCGAACTCGACGACCTCCTCGCCCGCCAACGCGCCGACGGCATAAGGCTGGACGGCTTCCGGGACGTCGACCCCGGCGAGCGGGGCGGCGCCATGAAGTGCGGCACCACCGTCTTCCAGGGGCAGCACCTCGCGGTCTGCGACTGGGCGGACGGCAGCATGTGGGGCACCTACACCGAGGCCGAGTCGGGCGCCGTGCCCGACCTCGGCGCGGCCGTGGACCACGCCCGGGACTTCCGCCGACAGGCCGAGGTCCCGTCCTGAACCCGGTTGCGGGGAACGGAGTTCGGAGAGGTTCTGAGCATGGATGACCTGACGGGCGCCGTAGGGCGCACGAGTGGCCATGGCGTTCAAGAAGGTCAGTGTGTCGAGGTTGCGGACGGCTTCCCTGGCCGGGTTCCGATACGGGACGGCAAGGGCCCCGAGGGTCCCGCTCCGGTCCTTCCGGCCGACGCCTGGTCGGCTTTCGTCTCCGCCGTGCGGAGCGGGGAGTTCGGCGCGGTCTGAACGAGTTCGTTGACGGGCCCGCCCCGGGGTCCCCGGGGCGGGCCCGGGTGTCTCCGGCGGTGTCGATCGTTCGGGTGTGCGGGCCCGAAGAGTGGAGTTGTCTGACCAACTTCACCGTGTGGCCGGAGTCGGCCCGCCTTCGACGGCGGGCGCGTTCCCGGCGGACGGGCGCGCCGGGAGCGATCTCGGGCGGCGCGGCCGACTGGACCGGTCCAGACCTGTTCGCGCGCTCCAGTGCCCCGTGGGATGCCTGAATGGTCGGCATCGCCGCAGTTCAGAGTGGATTCGACCGGTTCGGGCGCGGAGTCGCGATCGGCTCCGGAGGCGCTGCGGTGCGGCCGGTTCGGTGCTCACACACCCTTAACACAAATGTTCGCATCCGCGTGGCCTACGCCACAGTAACTTCGATCGAGGCCAAGGTACGATCCAGCTCGCACCTCCGACGAGAGGTGTACCTGAATGTGTTTCGCAGGAAGAGCAACAAGGGGGAGCTCAACCATGTCTGTCATCCTGGACGGCGATCTCAGCTACTCGACCACCGTCTCGCGCGGCACCGTCCACCGGGCCGCCATCTGCGAGGTGTTCCTCACCGACTCCGCCCGGGTCGCCGAGGGCGAGTACTCCATCGCCGCACAGCTGCCGCGCGTGCACAGCTACTACAGCGACAACGTCACGGCGCCGGCCGCCTACGACCCGATGCTGCTGGTCGAGGTGTTCCGCCAGGCCTCCATCTACGTCGCGCACACCTTCCTCGACGCCCCGCTGGACAACAAGTTCATCTTCGTCAGCGGGGACCTCGTCGTCACCGACCCGGAGGCGCTGCGGATCGGGGCTCGCCCCGGCCGGGCCGGGATCCGGGCCGGCCAGGTCGACGTGAAGCGCCGGGGCGACGTCGTCACCGGCAGCACCCTCGACCTGACCCTGTCGGTGGACGGCCGCGAGGCCGCCACCATGCGCACCGTCTGCCAGTGGATGCCGGGCGCGGCCTGGGACCGGATGCGCGACAAGGGCCGCGCCGCCCTCGCCCTCGCCCCGGCCCGTCCGCACCACACCGGCCGCCGGGTGGCGCCGTTCTCCGTCGGCCGCACCTCGGCCCAGAACGTCGTGCTGGCCGAGGCCGAGGTGCGCGACCACGCCGTCCGGACCCAGATCGTCGTCGACCAGGCGAACCCGGCGATGTTCGACCACCCGCTGGACCACATCCCGGGCGCGCTGATCTTCGAGGGGTTCCGGCAGTCCGCGATGTTCGCCGCCAACGAGCTGTTCGGGCTCTCGCCGCGCAGCCTGCTGCTCTCCCGGGTGGAGACCGACTTCACCCGCTTCGGTGAGTTCGAGCTGCCGACCGACTGCCTGGTGCGGGTCGTGGAGTCGCCCGCGCCGGACACCGTCGCCTTCGAGATCACCATGGTCCAGGAGGACGAGCAGATCGCCCGGGCCCGGGTGCACCTGGCGCGGACGAGCCCGATCACCGGCGCTCTGGAGAATCGTTTCGCCTATGCCACCGCTGGCGTCTGACCGCCGAACTCGGGTATTCCGTACCGCCGTTCCGGCACCACAAGGAGACGCCGCATGTCCAAGCCCATGATCTGGTTCGACTTCGGCGGCGTGCTGTCACCGCCGATGGACGACCTCTTCGACTCGTACCACGCCCGCACCGGCATCACCCCGCGCCAGCTGAAGAGCGCCCTCGGCACCGTCGCCGGGGAACTGGGCGTGGAGCCGCTCGCCCCGATCGAGCTGGCCATGCTCACCGAGGCCGAGTGGGGCGAGGCCATGGTCCGCGTCCTGCGGGACGCCAACCCCGGGATCGACCTGTCCCGGGCCCGCTTCGAGCGCTTCGGCGAGCAGTGGTTCGAGGGGGTCGGCGTCAATCCGGTGATCGCCGCGACCGTCCGGCACGCCAAGGAGCAGGGCTTCCGGGTCGGCATCCTCAGCAACAACGTGGTCGAGTGGGAGCCGTACTGGAAGGCCATCGTGGCGCCGGCCGGTGAGGTCGACTGCGTCGTCGACTCCTGCAAGGTCGGCTTCCGCAAGCCGGACCCGGAGATCTTCCGGCTGGCCGAGCAGCAGGCGGGGGTGACGCCCGAGGAGTGCGTGCTGGTCGACGACCTGCCGGAGAACTGCGTCGCCGCCCGCCGCTGCGGCTGGCGCGCCGTGCACTTCCGCAACAGCACCCAGGCGGTGCGCGAACTCAGCGGCCTGACCGGCCTGCCCGCCCTCACCTGAGCCCGACCGGCCCGCCCGCCCTCACCCGAGCCCGACCGGCCGTCGAACCTCCCGGAGAACACATGACCACCGTCGCCTCGCCCGCGACCGTCACCACCGCCGACATCCCCAACCTCGACCCCGTCCCGACCTTCACCCCGATCGCCGAGCCCGGCCCGGGCGGCCTGCCGCTGATCCAGCTCCCCAGCGGGCACTCGGCGGTCCACCTCACCCGCTACGCCGACGTGCACAAGCTGCTCACCGACCCGACCTCCGGCCGCACCGAGACCAACGTCGAGGGCGGGCCGAGCTTCCTGCCGACGGTGATGCCGAAGGAACTGCTGCTCAACCTGGACGCCCCGCACCACGCCCGGGTGCGCAACTTCGTCACCGCCGACTACAGCGTGGCGGGCGTGGAGCGGCTGCGCCCGGTGCTGGACCGGGTGATCGACGAGGGGATCGCGAGACTCCGGGCCGCCCAGGCCCCGGACCTCTTCGCCGACCTGGTGGACCGCGTCCCGGTGACCGTCAACTGCCACTTCCTCGGGGTGCCGCTGGAGGACGTGGCGTACTTCCGGCCGTCCTCGCGGGTCGTCCAGATCGCCTCGCACGAGAACGTGCCGGACCTCGTCCAGCACTTCTACCGGGTCTACGGCTACGTCCAGGAACTGGTCACCGGAGCCCGCCCGGTGCTGGCCGGCGGACTGATCGAGAAGTTCCGGTCCGAGCGCGACCGGGCCGAACCCCCGCTGGAAGAAGCTGAGTTGACGGGGCTCTTCTTCGGGTCGCTGCTCGGGGCGGACCAGAACATCGTGTCCGTGCTCACCAAGTCGCTGTACGTGCTGCTGTCCGCCCCGGCGCTGTGGCGCCGCCTCGCGGAGGAGCCGGAGATCGCGCCGCAGCTGGCGGAGGAGCTGATCCGGCTCATCCCGCTCGGCAACATCTCCGCCTTCCCGCGGATCGCGGGCCGCGACCTGGAGACCGGCGTGGGCCTGGTGCCGAAGGGCACCGTGGTCTACCCGGACGCCTTCGCGGCCAACCGCGACCCGGAGGTGTTCCCGGACCCGCTGACGATCGACCCCGACCGTCAACCGGCCAAGCGCCACCTCCAGTTCGGCTACGGCATGCACCACTGCATGGGCTCTGCGCTGGCCCGGATGGAGATCGTGGCGGTGCTCACCAGGCTGGCGCGGGAGTTCCCGACGCTGGCGCTGGCCACCGACCCGGCCTCGGTGCCGTGGGACGACGGCACCGTGCTGCGGCGGCCCACCGCGCTGCCGGTCCGGTGGTGAGCACCGGCTGATCCGGGGCACGCGGAAGGGCGGGTACGGGCGATCCGTACCCGCCCTTCGGCGTGGCGGCCGTCAGAGCTCGCCGAACCACTCCCGCAGGGCGCCCGCCAGCGGGCCGCCGTCGGAGGCCCAGGCGATGTAGCCGTCCGGGCGCAGCAGGACCGCGTCCCAGGGGAGTTGACGGCTGCTGGTGGCCCGGACGGTGCGCAGGACGCGGGACCAGCCCTCGGCCTGCTTCCGGTGCGCCCGTTCGTCGGCGCCGAGCAGCAGCACCGGGCGGCCGTCCAGCAGCAGCCGGGTGACGTCGGTGGGGCCCTCGTCGGTGGTGAGCGGGAGGTTGGGCAGGAACTGGCCCTCCCAGGGCGAGCCGTCCGAGGTGCGCGCGGGGTAGGCGGTGTCCTGGGCGCTGATCATGTTGCCGAGGTGGTCGTTCGCCTCGGCGACGCCGAGCAGCCCGGTGAACAGTTCGCGCAGCGGGTCGAGCCCGGGATCGGGCTGCATCAGGGCGAGTTGGGCGCGGGTGTTGTCCACGACCCGGCGGGCCACCGGGCGGCGCTCGGTGCTGTAGGTGTCCAGCAGGTCCTTGCCCGCGGTGCCGTGCAGGGTGTGGGCGAGCTTCCAGGTGAGGTTGAGCGCGTCCTGGAGGCCGAGGTTGAGGCCCTGGCCGCCGACCGGGAAGTGCACGTGGGCGGCGTCGCCGGCCAGGAACACCCGGCCCTTGCGGTAGTCGCACACCACCCGGGCGAAGTCGTTGAACTTGGAGAAGAACACCGGGTCGGTCATCGGCACCGGGCGGCCGAGGATGCGCTCGGCCTCGGCGCGCAGTTCGGCGAGGGTGAGCGGGGCGTGCCGGTCGGGGTGCGGGCCGCGGAAGTCGATGGTGAAGAAGCGGCTGTGCCCGTACGGGTTGACGCCCGCGATGGTCCAGCCGCGCGGGGTGCGGTTCCAGCCGGAGGGCACCCGGTGGGGGTCGGTCAGCCGGACCAGGCCGAGCAGGGCGGAGACGGTCGCGGGGTGGGTCTCGGAGGCGTAGCCGAGCCGGTCCCGGACGGTGCTGCGGGCGCCGTCCGCGCCGACCACGTACTCGGCGGTGAACTCCCGTACGCCGTCCGGCCCCTGGGCGGTGACCCGGACCGTGTCCGGGTCCTGGTCCAGCTCGGTGACCTGGTGGCCGCGCAGCACGGTGACGCCGCGGGCGCGGGCGCGCTGCTCGAAGTCCCGTTCCAGGTCGGCCTGGGAGCGCCCGAAGATCGGGGCCGGTTCGGTACCGGGGGCGGTGATGACCAGGCCGGGCAGGCCGGCGAAGTGGAAGGCGTCGGCGGCCGGCCGGGCCAGGGCCCGGTCGGTGCCCAGGGGTGCGCGCAGGTGGCCGCGGCGGGCCAGGCCCTGGACGGTACGGGCGTGCAGGGTGCCGGCCTTGGGCTGGTCGACGGTCTCCGGGTTGCTCTCCAGGACGATGGTGGAGATGCCGTGGTGGCCCAGCTCGGCGGCGACGAGCATGCCCACGGGGCCGCCCCCGACGACGATGACCCGGGCGGTGCTGGGCTCGCCCGCGGTGGTCTGCTTGCGCATGGTGTGGCGTCCTTCGACTGGCCCAGCGGTGACTGTCGCTGGGGTGACTGCGGCTGGGGCGGCTGGTGCCGGGATGGCCGGTGCGGAGGTGACGGAAGAGGGCCCGGCACCGCTCGGGGAGGCGGTGCCGGGCCGGTTCCGGGGTGGCGCGCGGTGGGGCGGCGCGAAGGGTGTGGGAGGGCGGTACGGGGGTGGCCGCCCTCCCGCGGCTCGGGGGCTGGGTCAGGCGGCGGGCTCGGCGGCCTGCTGCTCGCCGCCGCGGAGCATCACCGCGATCACGACGCCCAGCACCACGCCGACGGCGGCGAGGCCCCACAGGACGGAGTGGAAGGCTGAGTCGTAGGCGTGCGCGAGGAAGTCGACGAAGCCCTGGTGGTCGGTGGCGCCGGAGAGGTCGGCCGCGCCGGAGAGGTCGCCGCCGGCCGCCTTCTCGGCGACCCGGGCGGCCTGCGAGGCGCCGGCGTGCTCGCCGATGCCGTCGCCGACCCGGTTGCCGAGCACGGTCGCCAGGGCGGAGCCGTACACCGCGACGGCGACGGCCTCGCTGCCCAGGCGCAGGGTGTTGAGGAAGCCGGCCGCCATGCCGGCCTTGGCCGGGTCGACCATGGCGAGCGCCTGGCCGTCGACCAGTCCGGCGGACAGGCCCATGCCGGCGCCGGTGACCAGCATCGGGGCGACCAGCACGAGGACGGTGACGGAGGGGGAGAGCAGGGTGAGGGCGACGTCGCCGAGGACGAGGCAGGCGAGGCTCAGGTAGATCAGGGTGAGCGCGGAGACGCCGCGGTCGACCAGCTTGGCGGCCAGCATCGGGCAGACCAGCACCGGGGCGGTCAGCAGCAGCATGAGCACGCCGGCGGCGCCGGTGTCGCGGCCGGTCACGCTGGTCAGGTAGCTGGGCAGGTAGGTGAGCATGGTGACGAAGCCGAAGGAGGCGGCCACCGGGACCAGGCACAGGCCGACGAAGCGGCGGTTGCGCAGCACGCTCAGGTCGAGCATCGGGTGGGCGCTGCGGGTCTCGACGGCGGCGAAGACGGCGAGCACCAGGACCGCGCCGACGAACAGGCCGATCACCCCGGCGCTGCCCCAACCCCACTGCGAGCCCTGCACGATGGCGGTGGTCAGCAGCACCATCGCGACCACGAACAGCGCGCTGCCGGGGACGTCGATCCGGCCGCCGCTGCCGCCGTCCGCGGGCATCGCGCGGGAGATGGCGGGCACCGCGAGCAGCACCACCGCGAGGGCGACGGCGTGCACCGCGAACACCCAGCGCCAGCCGAGGCCCTGCACCAGCACGCCGGCCAGGGACGGGCCGATGGCCACGCCGATGCCGGCGATGGTGCCGAACATCGCGAAGGCCTTGGCGCGGGCCGGGCCGTCGAACACGGTGGAGACGATGGCCGCGCCGCAGGAGAAGATCGCGGCCCCGCCGATCCCGGTCAGGGCGCGGGCGGCGTCCAGCCAGAGCACGTCGGTGGCCAGGGCGCTGGCCAGCGAGGCGACGGCGTAGACGGCGACGCCGGCGGCGAAGGCCTTGACCCGGCCGATCACGTCGGCGATGGAGCCCCAGACCAGGGTGAAGCAGGCGAACGCCACGTTGAAGGCGTTCACCACCCACTGCAGCGGCGCCAGGTCGGCGTGGGTGCTGGTGCCGATGTCGGGGAGGGCGACCGCGGTGCCAGAGATGGACATGGGCACGACGAACACCGCGAGGAGAACTGCTGCCAGGGTCAGCGTCCGGCCGGGCGTCTGCCCTTCCGTTGCGACGGCAGTCGTGGCAGACGGCGTGGTCTGCGTACTCATGGGGCACAACTCCAGGCTCGGCCCGGCCGTTGGACGACCAGGTATGGATTTGATCGAACCTTAAGGTGCCATGCCGACGAGGTACGATGCAACCCATACCTCAAGAAGGAGGATCCGATGCCGGACGTCGAAGGCCATCCCACCCGCGAGGAAATGGACCTGCGGACGGTCCTGAACGCGCTGGCCGATCCACTGCGCTACGGCGTGGTCTCGGCCCTGCTGCGGGAGGCGGAGGGAACGGCACGCACCTGCGCCTCCTTCAACCTCCCGGTCTCCAAGTCCACGCTCACGCACCACTTCCGGGTGCTGCGGGAGGCCGGTCTGGTGCGCCAGGTCGACCGCGGCAACAACCGCGCGGCCACCCTGCGGACGGAGGACCTGGACGCCTGCTTCCCCGGCCTGCTCGACCTGCTGCGCGCCAACCCCTGACGCGTCCGTTCGGGTGGGGGCGCAGGTCGGAGGGCGTTTCCGCGGAGAGGGGCGGCCGGGGCTGCGGCACTGTCGGGGGGATTTCCCCCCGACGTGAGAGGTGGCCGGATGGCGCACAGGACGAACACGGGACCGGCGGCCGCGGGCCGCACCGGCCTCAGGCGCGAGGTCGGGCTCGCCGGGCTGCTGTGGGCCTCGGTCGGGGCCATCATCGGCTCGGGCTGGCTGTTCGGGGCGCAGAAGGCCGCCGTCGCCGCCGGGCCCGCGGCGATGCTGTCGTGGGGGATCGGAGCGGTGGCGATCGTCCTGCTGGCCCTGATCCACGCCGAGTTGGGCGGGCTGTTCCCTGTCGCGGGCGGCACCGCGCGGTACCCGCACTACGCCTTCGGCGGGTTCGCCGGGATGTCCTTCGGCTGGTTCACCTGGCTGCAGGCCGCGTCCACCGCGCCGATCGAGGTGCAAGCGATGATCAACTACGCCCAGCACTGGCATTGGGCGGACGGCCTGCTGAACCGGAACCTCACGCTCACCGGCTCCGGGTTCCTCGTCGCGGCCGCCCTGCTCGGGGTCTTCGTCGCCCTCAACTTCCTGGGCGTCCGGCTGCTCGCCCACACCAACAGCGCGGCCACCGTGTGGAAGGTGGCCATTCCGGTCCTGACCGTCTTCGCCCTCGGGCTCACCGAGTTCCACGGCTCCAACTTCGACGTCCACGGCTTCGCGCCGGACGGTGCCAAGGGCGTGCTGGCGGCGATCAGCACCAGCGGCGTGATCTTCGCCCTGCTGGGCTTCGAGCAGGCCATCCAGTGGGCGGGGGAGAGCCGCGATCCCGGCCGGGACATCCCCCGGGCGGTGATCGGTTCGGTGCTGATCGGCACGGTCGTCTACCTGGTGCTCCAGGTGGTCTTCATCGGAGCCCTGCCGCCGGAGACCTTCGCCGGCGGCTGGGCGAAGCTCTACTACCCCGGGATCAGCGGCCCGTTCGCGGGCCTTGCCACCCTGATCGGCCTCGGCTGGCTGGCGACGATCCTGTTCATCGACGCGGTGATCTCACCGGCCGGCACCGGCCTGGTCTACATCACCTCCAGCTCCCGCATCACCTACGGCCTGAGCCGCAACGGCTACGCGCCGCAGGCCCTCCAGTCCACCGACAAGCGCGCGGTGCCGTGGCCGGGCCTGCTGATCGCCTGGGTCGCCGGGGTGCTCTGCTTCCTGCCGTTCCCGAGCTGGCAGCGGCTGGTCGGCTTCATCACCTCGGCCGTGGTGCTGATGTACGCGGGCGCCCCGCTGTCCTTCGGGGTGCTGCGCAAGCGGCTGCCGGGGATGGAGCGTTCGTACCGTCTGCCCGGCGGCGCGGTCCTCTCGCCGGTCGCCTTCGCGGTGGCGAGCCTGGTCATCTACTGGTCCGGCTGGGACACCCTGTGGCGACTGGGCCTCGCGATCCTGATCGGGTACCTGCTGCTCGGCGGGTACTCCGCCTACGCCGCCGCGAAGGGGGTGCCGAACGCGCCGCGGATGCACTTCCGGGCCGGGCAGTGGCTGCCGGCCTACCTGGTCGGGATGGGGGTCGTCTCCTGGCAGGGCACCTTCGGCGTGGGCGCCCGGGGCAACCTGCCGCTGTGGTGGGACATCGCGGCGGTGGTGCTGCTCTCGCTGGTCGTCTACTACTGGGCGCTGGCGGTGGCGCTGCCGGCCGAGGAGATCGAGCGGAACATCCGCGGGGCCGAGGTGGTGGACGCCGGCGGGTTCTGAACGGACGGGCCCGCACGGCACATCGCCCCGCCGAGCGCACGGCTCGGCGGGGCGGCGTCGTCACGGCTGCTGGTCGGTCGGGGTGGTGGCCGGTGCGCCGGTCCCGGTGCCGGTCGAGGTGCTGCCCGGGGCCGGCTTGGTGACCGGGTCGGGGATGTCGGCCATCGGCAGGGACCGCCTGGGCGTGCCGCGCAGGGCGTCGTTCATGGCGTCCTGCCAGATCGGGCCGGGGCCGTCGGCGCCGAACACCTCGGTGTGGTAGCGGCCGTTGATGGTGATGTTGCGCATCTCGACACCGCCGGCCGGGCCGCCGAGCCAGACGGAGGTGGCGAGTTGAGGGGTGTAGCCGCTGAACCAGGCGGCCTTCTTGTGGTCCGAGGTGCCGGTCTTGCCGGCGATCTGCCGGTTGTCGTCCAGGCTGAGCGAGGCGGCGGTGCCCTTGTTCTCGGTCACGCCGTTCAGCACGGTGTTCATCGCCCGCGCCGTGTCGTCGGAGAAGGCCTTCTCGCAGTGGGCGGCCGGGACGGGCACGTCCTTGCCGTCCACGGTGGTGATCCGGTTGATGGCGAGCGGGTCGCAGTGGTTGCCCTGGGCGGCGAAGGTCGCGTAGACGTTCGCCATGGTCAGCGGGCTCATCTCCTCGACGCCCAGCGCCATCGCGGGGACCTCCTCGAGCGGCTTGCCGCTGGCCTTGGCGGTGATGCCGAGCTTGTTGGCCATCTGTTTGACCGCGCAGAGGCCGATCTCCTGCTCCATCTGCACGAAGTAGGTGTTCACCGAGAGGGCCATCGCCATCTTCAGCTGGTAGGGGCCCTTCTCGCTCGCGGACTCGTTGGGCACCACGGTCTTGGGCTTGGCGTCGTTGCGCCAGGTCCCCTCGCAGGTCTTCATGTTCGGGTACGGCATCGAGTTCGGCGCCTGGTACTCCTGGTTCGGCGGCAGGCCCGCCTCCAGGGCCGCGGCCGCGACGATCGGCTTGAACGTGGACCCGGGCTGGAAGCCGTTGCCGCCGCCCATCGCGGCGTCGACGTTCAGGTTGACCACGGTCTGGTTCTTCGTCGTGTCCAGACCGTACGGGCGGGTCTGGGCCATCGCGAGGATCTTGCCGGTGCCGGGCTCGACCATGGTGGCGGCCGCGGAGACGGAGTCGGTGACCTTCACGTTGCTCGTCACCGCGTTCTGGGCGGCGAGCTGCTTGTCCGGGTCCAGGGTGGTGTAGATGTTCAGGCCGCCCCGGTCCCAGAAGCCCTTGCGGTCCTCGCTGCTCTTGCCGAAGGCCGGGTCCTGCTTGATCACGTGGCGGACGTAGTCGCAGAAGAAGCCCATCGTCCTGGCGGTGATGCAGCCGTTCTGCGGGTCCTTGTAGTTCAGACCCAGCGGGGCGGCCTTCGCCTCCTTCGCCTGGTCGGCGGTGATGTGCTTGTTCTCCAGCATCTTGTCGATGACGGTGTCCCGCCGCTTCTGGGCGGCGCTCGGGTGCAGCTTGGGGTCGTACTGGGACGGGTTCTGGACCAGGCCGGCCAGGGTGGCCGCCTCCGCGACGGTCAGGTCCTTGTTGCTCTTGCTGAAGTAGCGCTGGGAGGCGGCCTCGACCCCGTAGGCGCCGTTCCCGTAGTAGGTGATGTTGAGGTAGTTGGTGAGGATCTGGTCCTTGGACAGCTCCTCCTCCAGCTTGACGGCGATCTTCAGTTCCTGGATCTTGCGGCCCAGGGTCTTGCGCTGCGCCTCCTGGACGGCGTCCTTGTCGTCGCCGGCCTTCTCCACGTTGACGTTCTTCACGTACTGCTGGGTCAGCGTGGAGGCGCCCTGGGAGGCGGTGCCGCTCTCGGCGTTCTTGCCGACCGCGCGGGCGATGCCCTTGAGGTCGACGGCCCCGTGCTCGTAGAACCGGGCGTCCTCGATGTCGACCTGGGCGTGCCGCATGAAGGGCGACATCTGGTCGGCCGGGATGACCGTCCGGTCGCGCTCGTAGACCTTGGCGATCAGCCCGCCCTTGGCGTCGAAGATCTGCGTCGCCTGGGTCAGCGGCGGGGTCTTGAAGTCGCCGGGGATGTCGTCGAAGCCCTCGGCCGTGTCCTTGGCGGTCAGCCCGATGCCGCCGGCGACGGGCAGGGCCAGGCCTGCCACCAGGACGCCGGACACGACGCTCACCCCGAGGAAGGTCGCGCCGAAGCGGGCCAGCCGGAGCGGCGAGGTGCGGGACGGGCGGGAGTCCGCGGTGTCGGCGGAGTTCGGTATGGGAGGGCGATGTGATTCCACATCATGGAGACGGCCCGGGCGTGGAGAAAGGTTGCACGCGGAGCGCCCGATGTGTTCGAAACGGGGTGCGGCGGCGGGTGTTGTGCGGCTCTGGTCCGGGTTCGTCCGGGTGGGCCCCTCCGGGCGGGGCGCCCGACCGCACCCCGCCCGGACGCGCTCAGACGGTCGCGGCCCAGGCGCTCCCGGCGGCGGCCAGGGCCGGGGCGGCGTCGGCCCCGGTGGCGTCGGCGAGGGCGGTCAGGCAGGCGCGGACGGTGTCCAGCGAGGCCGCCGGGCCGTAGTGGTTGACCCGCAGCAGCTCGGCGGCCAGCGCCCCGCCACCGGGCTGGACGGGCAGCGCCGGGTCGAGGGCGGCGGCGAGCTCGGCCGCGTGCAGGCCGGCCGGGGTGCGCAGCGTGGTGGCGACCGGGGCCGCGTGGGCGTCCTGGTGGACGTACGGGCTGACCGTGCCGAGCGCCCGGGCGCCGGCCCGGGTGGCGGCGGAGGCGGCGCGGTGGCGGCCGATCACGGTGGCCAGGCCGTCGGCGGCGATCCGGTCCAGGCAGGCGCCGAGCGCGAGCATCTCCAACTGGGCCGGGGCGTGCGGGAGTACGGTGCGGCCGGCGTCCGTCCAGCGCTCCTTCCAGTCGAGCAGGGAGAGGTAGGAGCGGCGCGGGGCGGCCGGGTTGGCGGCGATCCGCTCCCAGGCGCGCTCGGAGACGGAGACGGCGGAGACCCCGGCCGGGCCGCCCATCGCCTTCTGGCCGCCGATGACGCACAGGTCGACGCCCCACTCGTCGGTGAGCAGCGGCTCGGCGGCGACCGAGGCGACCGCGTCGAGCATCAGCAGCGCGCCGTGCGCGCGCACCACGGCGGCGATCTCCGCGACCGGGTTGGTGTTGCCGGTGGCGGCCTCGGCGTGCACCAGGGAGACGAAGTCGATCTCCGGGCGGCTCGCGAGGGCCTCGGCGACCTGGTCGGCGCCCACCGCGCTGTCGAAGGGCACCGCGAGGTCGACCACCGTCGCCCCGCAGGAGCGCAGCCAGTTGCCGAAGGTCTGGCCGTACGGGCCGGTGACGATGTTGAGGGCGGTGGAGCCCGGGTGCGCGGCGCCGCGGATGGCGGCCTCCAGCGGGAGCAGGGCCTCGCCCTGGGTGACGATGACGTCGGCGCGGGTGTGCAGCAGCGCGGCCACCTGGTCCTCGATCGCCGCGAACCCGGCGGCGCTGAGCGGGGGGAGGTCGAGGAAGGGGCTCACGGGGTCACGGCCTTTCGCGGGGCGGGTGGTGGGTGCCGGAACGAGTGTGCCGCATTTTCACTGCTCACAGGTCACGGTCGCGTCGGTAGAGTGCGGCCATGAGCGATGGCGCGGTGCTGCACGTCCGGGGGCGGGTACTGGTCGGCCCGGAGGAGGTCCGGGACGAACTCTGGGTGGTGGACGGCCGGGTGAGCTTCTCCCGCCCGCCGACCGCCGGGGACGTCCGGACGGTGACCGGCTGGGTGCTGCCCGGCCTGGTGGACGCGCACTGCCACGTCGGCCTGGACGCGCACGGCGCGGTGGACGCCGAGACCAGCGAGAAGCAGGCGGTCACCGACCGTGACGCCGGCACCCTGCTGATCCGCGACGCCGGATCGGCCGCCGACACCCGCTGGATCGACGAGCGCGAGGACCTGCCGCGGATCATCCGGGCCGGGCGGCACATCGCCCGCACCCGCCGCTACATCCGCAACTACGCCCATGAGATCGAGCCCGGCGACCTGGCCGCCTACGTCCGGGCCGAGGCCCGGCGCGGCGACGGCTGGGTGAAGCTGGTCGGCGACTGGATCGACCGCGACCGCGGCGACCTCGCCGCCTGCTGGCCCGGTGACGCGCTGGCCGAGGCGATCGCGGCGGCGCACGAGGAGGGCGCGCGGGTCACCGCGCACTGCTTCGCGGCGGAGTCGCTGCCGGACCTCCTGGCGGCCGGGATCGACTGCGTCGAGCACGCCACCGGACTGACCGAGGAGTTGATCCCGGCGTTCGCCGAACGCGGGGTGGCCATCGTCCCGACGCTGGTCAACATCGCCACCTTCCCTGACCTCGCGGCCGGCGGGGAGGGCAAGTTCCCGGCCTGGGCGGCGCACATGCGGCGGCTGCACGAGCGCCGGTACGACACCGTCGGCGCCGCGCACGAGGCCGGTATCCCGGTGTTCGTGGGCACGGACGCGGGCGGCTCGCTCGCGCACGGGCTGGTCGCGGCGGAGGTGGCGGAGCTGGTGAAGGCGGGGCTGCGCCCGGCCGAGGCGCTGTCGGCGGCCAGTTGGGGCGCCCGGGCCTGGCTCGGGCGGCAGGGGCTGGAGGAGGGCGCGCCGGCCGACTTCGTGGTGTACGACGCGGACCCCCGGGCGGACGTCCGGGTGCTCGCGGACCCGCGGCTGGTGGTGCTGCGCGGGCGGCCGGTGGGGTGATCCCCGGGGCCGTCGCGCGGGCGGCCGGCGCCGTCGCGCGGGCGGTCGTCCGGGTGGTCCGGGGCCGTGCTGCGGGCGGCCGCCGGGGTGATCGTCCGTGGTGACGCCCTGTCGGTAGGGGCCGATAGGGTGACGCCCATGGCACCGCGTCCACTGAATGAGATCGTCGAGCCCGGTTGGGCCACCGCCCTGGAGCCCGTCGCCGGGAAGGTCGCCGCGATGGGCGACTTCCTCCGGGCCGAGATTGCGGCCGGCCGCAGCTACCTGCCGTCCGGGCCGAACGTGCTGCGGGCGTTCCAGCAGCCGCTGGCCGACGTGCGGGTGCTGATCGTCGGGCAGGACCCGTACCCGACCCCCGGCCACGCGGTCGGGCTCAGCTTCTCGGTGGGGCCGGAGGTGCGGCCGATCCCGGCGAGCCTGATCAACATCTTCCAGGAGTACGGCAACGACCTCGGCCTGCCCCAGCCGTCCAACGGGGACCTCACGCCGTGGACGGACCAGGGCGTGCTGCTGCTCAACCGGGCGCTGACGACGGCGCCGCGCAAGCCCGCCGCGCACCGCGGCAAGGGCTGGGAGGACGTCACCGAGCAGGCGATCCGGGCGCTGGTGGCGCGCGGCGGGCCGCTGGTGGCGATCCTCTGGGGGCGGGACGCCCGCAACCTGCGGCCGCTGCTGGGGGACGTCCCGGCGATCGAGTCGGCGCACCCGAGCCCGTACTCGGCGAGCAGCGGCTTCTTCGGCTCGCGGCCGTTCAGCCGGGCGAACGAGCTGCTGGTGCGGCAGGGGGCCCAGCCGGTGGACTGGCGCCTGCCGTAGGGGAGTTGGCCCCCGTAGCAGATCCGGGTCAGCGCGGAACGTCAATCTCACTCCTACGAGTGAAATGACGTTCCGTGTTGCTCATGTGACGGATCGTTCGAGAAGACTGGCGGCTCATCGTTTCATCTGCGTGGGGGTACCGCCTTGTCTACTCGCTTGTCCGCTCGCCGAATCGTTTCCGCCACCGCCGTCGTGGTGGCGAGCACCGCGCTCGCCGCCGGACCCGTCCAGGCCACGCCGGTGCCGGCCTCCCCGTCGGCCCCGTCGCCGGGCAAGGCGCGGGCCGTCACCGCCGAACTCGCCCTGGACGTCAGCCTGCTGAACAAGGCGGTGGACGTTCCGGTGGACATCGCGCTCAACAAGGTGGAGTCCCCCGCGCAGCGGGACGGTTCGGTGCTGACCGCCACGGTGGCGGGCGTCGACCAGACCGGCCCGGTCGAGCTGGTCAAGGCCGACGTCGGGAAGTCCGTCACCCGGGTCGACGCCAAGGGCGCCGCCGCCTCCGTCAAGCTGGTCAACGCCGACGTGCACGCCCCCGGGCTGCCCGCCACCGCGCTGCTCGGCCTGGAGGCGATGAGCGCCGAGGCCACCTGCCCGGTCGACGGGCAGCCGGCCGCGGACGTGGTGGCGCCCGCCAGGCTGACCGTGCTGGGCAAGCCTGTGACGGTCGGGCTGTACGGCCCGACCAAGGTGGACGTCCCGCTGGTCGGCAGCGTGTCGGTGGAGTTCTCCAAGAAGACCACCACCTCGACCACCGCCGCGGCCTCGGCCCTGGAGGTGCAGGTCGAGGTGAACCCGCTGAACCTGAACGTCGCCAAGGTCACCGGGAAGATCACCGTCGCCTCGGTGAGCTGCGAGAAGCCCGTGCCGGCCGCCCCCACGGGCACCCCGAGCGCGGCACCGACGAGCGCGCCCGCCGCCCAGCCGGTCGCCGACACCACCACCTCGCGGGCCGCGGTGCCGCGGGCGGCGGTGGAGAAGCCGTCGGGGCAGCCGGAGCGGCTCGCCAGCACCGGCGGCAGCAGCGCCACCGGCCCGCTGGCCGCCGGTGCGGCCGCCCTGGTCGCCGGCGGTGCGGCCGCCCTGTGGGCCACCCGGCGCCGCCGCGCCGGGCACGCCCGCCGCGGCTAGGCACGGCCCCGGCGATCGTGTCGGCGACCGCGTCGGCGGTCGCGTAGGCCGTCGCCCCGGCGACCGCGCCGGGCGCTCCGCGCGTCACCCGGAACGGCGGGAGTGCCATCCCCGGCACTCCCGCACCGTGACCGTGCCGATGCGGACGGTTGGTTCACATGCGCGTTACACGAGAGGAACAACCGGGAAACGGCGGCTTGCGACGCTACGCGGGCACCCACCACCCAGCAATCGAGGGAAACGCCGTGGCAATCAAGGCCGAGTACATCTGGATCGACGGCACCAAGCCGACCGCGAAGCTCCGTTCCAAGACTCGCGTCCTGCCCAACGCCGACAAGATCCCGACCTGGGGCTTCGACGGTTCCTCGACCAACCAGGCCGAGGGCCACGCCTCGGACCGCGTGCTGGAGCCGGTGAAGGTCGTCAAGGACCCGATCCGCGGCGGCGACCACATCCTCGTCCTCTGCGAGGTGCTGGAGACGAACGGCACCCCGCACGAGTCCAACACCCGCGCCCTGCTGCGCGAGGTCGAGGAGAAGTACACCGCGCAGGAGTCGATCTTCGGCATCGAGCAGGAGTACACCTTCTTCAAGGGCTCCCGCCCGCTCGGCTTCCCGGAGGGCGGCTTCCCGGCCCCGCAGGGCGGCTACTACTGCGGCGTCGGCGCCGAGGAGGTCTTCGGCCGCGACATCGTCGAGCTGCACCTGGACCGCTGCATCGACGCCGGCCTGGCCATCTGCGGGATCAACGCCGAGGTCATGCCCGGCCAGTGGGAGTTCCAGATCGGCCCGGTCGACGCGCTGACCGTCTCCGACGACCTGTGGATCGCCCGCTACCTGCTCTACCGCACCGCCGAGGAGTTCGGCATCGACGCCACCCTGGACGCCAAGCCGGCCCGGGGCGACTGGAACGGCGCGGGTGCCCACACCAACTTCTCCACCAAGGCGATGCGCGAGGGCTACGACGCCATCATCACCGCCTGCGAGTCGCTCGGCGCCTCCCAGGACATCGTCCTGGAGCACGTCAGCCAGTACGGCGACGACATCCAGTCCCGCCTGACCGGCAAGCACGAGACCGCCCCGTGGAACGTCTACAGCTACGGCGTCTCCAACCGCGGCGCCTCGGTCCGCATCCCGTGGCAGGTCGAGGTGGAGCAGAAGGGCTACATCGAGGACCGCCGCCCGAACGCCAACGTCGACCCCTACGTCGTCACCCGGCTCCTGATCAACACCTGCTGCGAGGCCCTGGAGAAGGCCGGCCAGGTCTGATCCGCGACCGCCTCCTGAGCGCCCGCCGGGCCTCCCCTCCAGGTGAGGGGAGGTCCGGCGGTTCGCTGCGTCCGGCCCCGGGGGAGCGCCCGAAAGCGGGTTGAACTCGGTTGCCCCGGGCTCCCGTTGCTACCGGTGAGGGTCGTCCGGAACGACCGTCGGGGAGCTTCCCCGCCGACCGTCGGCTGCCGGGGCCCGAACCGTTCACTCAGGAGCGCGCATGAAGAAGTTCCAGGTGGCTCTCGTGTCCACCGCCGTCCTCGCGGGCATCGGACTGGCCGCGGCCCCCCTCACGGCCTCCGCCGCCAGCTCGGCCTCGTCCGGTCCGCGGACCACGGTGCCGGGTGTTCCGAAGCCCACCAGCGTGCCGATCACGCCGGGTGTGCCCGTGAAGCCGGGCAAGCCCGGTGTGGTCCCGGGCGTTCCGAAGCCCACCGGGGTGCCGATCTCGCCGGGCGTGCCGGTGAAGCCGGGCAAGCCCGGTGTGGTGCGCGCCGCCGACGTCGAGGTCGACGGCGCCACCGCCGCTCCGGTCCCCGTGTCCCCCCTGACCTGCAGCGACCCGGTGTTCGGCGGAAACTTCCTGTGCGGCGGCTACTACGGCCCCACCGGCGCGACCTTCTTCGACTTCCGCGACGGCAGCCGGCTGATCCTGGTGATCGGCACCAACCACCAGGTGTACACCCGGTCGACGATCGCCAACTCCACCAAGCTGACCGCCTGGAAGTCCCTCGGCGGCAGCATGGACGGCGGGCTGGGCATCAGCGCGCAGTCCCTGAACGGCACCTTCCGCTTCGACGTGCACGGCACCGACGGCCGGTGGTGGTCCCGGGTCCGGGACACCAACGGCAACTGGTCCGCCTGGGGCTCGCGGGCGTAGCGGCCGGTCGCCCGGGGCCACCGGGGCCGGGGCGCTCGGACGTCCCGTGAACGAGGAGACGTCCCTTGAACGAGGAGGCGCCCCTTGAACGAGGAGACGTCCCTTGAACGAGGAGGGGGAGTCCCGGAGAATCGGTCCATGACCACTCCGGGCCTCCCCCTCCTCGTGCGCCGCCTGCACGTGGACCTGGGGCGGGTCTGGGCGGCCGGTTGTCGCCGTCGGTGAGTTCCCCCGCACCGACCGACCTCAGGCTGCACCGACCGCAGGAGTGTGTCCCGCCATGGCCCTCACCTTCCACTGGTTCCTCCCCACCAACGGCGACAGCCGGGCGATCGTCGGCGGCGGGCACGGGTCCACGCCCGGCGCCGCCGGGTCCGACCGGCCGCCGTCCGTCGCCTACCTGGGCCAGATCGCCCGCAGCGCCGAGCAGTTGGGCTTCGAAGGGGTGCTGACCCCGACCGGTGCGTGGTGCGAGGACGCCTGGCTGACCACCGCGATGCTGACCCAGGTGACCGAGCGGCTGAAGTACCTGGTGGCCTTCCGGCCCGGGCAGATCAGCCCGACGCTGGCGGCGCAGATGGCGGCGACCTACCAACGGCAGTCCGGCGGGCGGCTGTTGCTCAACGTGGTGACCGGCGGGGAGTCGGCGGAGCAGCGGGCGTACGGGGACTTCCTGGACAAGGACGCCCGCTACGCCCGCACCGGGGAGTTCCTGGACATCACCCGACGGCTCTGGGCGGGGGAGACGGTCGACCACGACGGTCCCCATCTGCGGGTCGAGCGGGCGCGGTTGAACCGGCTGCCCGACCCGGTGCCGACGGTGTACTTCGGCGGCTCCTCCCCGGCGGCCGGGGAGGTCGCCGCCCGCCACGCGGACGTCTACCTGACCTGGGGCGAACCGCCCGCCCAGGTCCGGGAGAAGCTCGGTCGGATCCGCGAACTGGCCGCCGCCCGGGGCCGGTCGGTGCGGTTCGGGATCCGGCTGCACGTGATCACCCGGGACACCTCGGCCCGGGCCTGGGCGGAGACCGAGCGGCTGCTCGCCGGCATGGACCCGCGGCGGATCCGGGAGACCCAACGGGCCCTGGCCGAGAGCGAGTCGGAGGGCCAGCGGCGGATGCTCGCGCTGCACGGCGGCTCGACGGAGCGCCTGGAGGTGCACCCGGGGCTCTGGGCCGGCATCGGGCTGCTGCGCGGCGGCGCGGGCACGGCGCTGGTGGGGAGCCACCGGGAGGTCGCCGACCTGGTCACCGAGTACCACGAGCTGGGGATCGACGAGTTCGTGCTGTCGGGGATGCCCCACCTGGAGGAGGCCTACTGGTTCGGTGAGGGGGTCCTGCCGCTGCTGGCCGCGCGCGGCCTGTGGAGCCGACCGTGACCGGGCCGCGCGGGGCCGCCCGGGCCCGATCGGTGTCGGGCGCCCGATCCGTCGGGCGGGCGCGGACGGCGTGCAAACCGCTGGTCAATTCCGCTCGGCCACCGGAGAATTCACGGCATGACCCAGCAGCCCCTGCTCCTCCTCGACGTGGACGGACCGCTCAACCCCTACGCCGCGCCCCGACTGCGCCGCCCGGCCGGCTACGACAGCCACGACCTGATGCCCAGCTGGTGGGCCCAGCGGCAGACCCGGCGGGCGGAGGGCGAGCCGAAGCCGCTGCGGGTGTGGCTGAACCCGGCGCACGGGCCGGAACTGCTGGCGCTGCCGTACGAGCTGGTGTGGGCGACGACCTGGATGGACGAGGCGAACGCGCTCATCGGCCCCAACCTCGGCCTGCCCGCGCTTCCGTACATCCCGTGGACGGAGCTGTTCGGCGAGGACCCGGACGGGCTGCACTGGAAGACCCGCGACGTGGTGGCCTGGGCGGCCGGGCGGCCCTTCGTCTGGGTGGACGACGAGCTCGGCCCGCAGGACGCCGCCTGGATCTCCGCCCACCACCCGGCCCCCGCGCTGACCCTGCACGTCAACCCCCGGATCGGCCTGCTCGCCGAGCACTTCGCGACCCTGCGGGACTGGGCGGCCGCGGCGTGACCGGGCGGCCGCTGCTCCTGATCGACGTGGACGGACCGCTCAACCCCTACGCCGCCCAGGACACGGACTGCCCCGAGGGCTACGGCACCCACCGGCTGCTGCCCGAGTCCTGGGTGGCCCGCCACGCGCCCCTGCCCAGGGCGGAGGTCGAACCGCTGCGGGTCTGGCTGAACCCGGCGCACGGGCCGGAACTGCTCTCCCTGCCGTACGAGTTGGTCTGGGCGAGCACCTGGAAGAACGCGCCGACCTTGCACCTTGTTCCCGACCTGCGGAAATAGGCTGAGGTGCAAGGGGGCACGACCCTGCGGAGGGCCCTGCCACCTGGCGGCGGCGGGCCCTCCTACTCGGCGGGGCTAGCGGTCAGCTCTGCTGCGGGACCGGGGTGTCCGGGGAGTCGAGCCAGGCCGTCTGACCCTCCCGGGTCACGGTCAAACCGAACCGCTCGTAGCCGGGGCCTCCGTGATCGTCCCACCAGCGGTAGGCGGCCTCCACCTCGTCCCACAGGTTGCGCGGCCCGGACTGGTACACCTCGTACTCGGTGCGGCCCGGCTCGTAGTCGGCGGACGCCCACGACCGCTTGTCGCGGCTGTAGATCCACAGCGTGTACGCGCCGTTGTCGTAGCGCTCCGCGCGCCAGAACGCGCCGGGCACCCCGAGGCCGATGACGAACTGCTGGAACCACTCGCCGGTGTCCCACGGAGACAGCGTGGTGGTGCTCTTCACGCCGTCGGCCGGCCAGGGCACCCCGTGCAGGTACTCCTCGAACAGCGGCCGATCGGTGCGCTGTTGACGCAGCCTCATGAACGCGGAGCCGCCGGTGAAGGTGCCGACCGCCCGCGTCCCGTCGCCGCCCACGGTCAGGCGGACGATCTGCTCGCCGCCGTACTCGGTGCCGAACGGGGCTACGATGACCGCGCCGGGGGCCGACTGCTCCAGCCACGCCACAGGGATCTCCAGTACGGAGCACGTGGCGATGATCCGATCGTAGGGAGCGCCCTGCGGCCACCCCGCCCGCCCGTCGCCCTCAACCACGGTCGGAGCAAGTCCGGCCCGGCCCAGGTTCTCCCGCGCCCCCCGGGCGACGTCCGGGTCGTACTCAACGCTCACCACGTTCGCGTCCCCGAGCCGCCGGGCCAGCAGACCCGCGTTCCAGCCCGTGCCCGTGCCGATCTCCAGCACCCGGTCACCCGCCCTCACGTCCAGCGTGCGGAGCATGGAAGCCACCATCGTCGGCATGGAGTTGGACGAACTCGGTGTCCTCCCGAGCCCGTCCCCCTCGTGGTCGCCGTCGTCCCACTGTGTCGTCAGTGGAATGTCCGAGTAGACCGCGCTGCGCCACGCCTCGGGGTCCTTCGACCGGTACACCACGGGGTTCTGTTTCGTGCCGTCCGCGATGCCCGGCCAGATGCGGTCAGGGACGAACCGCTCGCGCGGCACGGCCTCGAAGGAGGGAAGCCAGTCCGAACTGAGTGCGCCGCTGGCCACCAGCGCGGAGGCGAGCCCCTGAGGGCCCGCCTCCCTGTGCGTCTCGCTGCTCACTGGCCGCTGCCGCCAGCGGGGTTCTGGCCGTCCGAGGTGTTGCCGCCCTCGTCCGAGCCGCCCCCGCCGTGGCCGGAGCCCTTGTTGCTGTCGTCCTGCTGCTTGCCGCCGTCACCGGAACCGGTGCCGCCTCCGCGCTTGCCCATCTCAGTACCTCCGTGCTGGTTGGAACCGGCAGTGTTGCCTACCGGGTGGTACTCCCGCCCCTGACCTTCCCTAGTGGAAGGGCGGGTGGTCTGTGGTGGGGAATCAGCGACTCCCCTGAAGTGCGCGCTGGTTCAGCTGCGCGACAGCCTTTCGCAGGCGGGCCGTGGTGCCGGACTCGACGGGCTCCAGAGCCTGCGGGCCGGTGGGCGACTCAGCGGACTCTGGCGACGGGTCATCCGTCGGCCGGCGGTCGTCGGCCTGGAGGTCAGGCGGCTCGTCGGGCACGGCGGGCCGTCCTCGTCCGCAGCGGGCACCGAGGGGCGTGGATGGCTCGCACCCGCTGGACCGCGACATTCAAGGCGGGGAAGCGCTCGCCGTCCTCCAGGAGGAGGGCCGTCAGCCCGTCGCACGTCTTGCAGGTCGGGGCCGTCGCGGCGGCCTTGGCCGCACCGGGCAAGTAGGCCATCAGCCCTGGCTCGCGTCCGGGCAACCGGCGATGCCGCACTCACAGGCGGGGAACCCCGTGTCCCTGGGCGACCGGGCCGCGCGCTCCGACACGTCGGGGTCGTAGTCGTCCAACGGGTTCCACCCGGTGGGGAGGTCCATGACCCCCCGGGCCCGCTGCCGCTTCCTCGGGTTCGGCTGCTCCCTCAACGCTGCTGCGCTCATCTCTCGGCCTCCTAGTCCTGCCGGTGCAAGTGCACCTGCAATCCCGTCAGCAAGACGGTAGGGACCGGGCAGGCCGCGCCGCGAGCAAGTTGCACCGCATTGCAGATCGTCACCCCAGAGCGGCAATGGCCTCGGTGATCAGCGCCCGCGCATGCGCGCCGTAGACGGCCATCCGGGACATCTCCTGAAACGCCTTGGCGTACGTGCTGATCTCACCAGGGGCCGTCACAACCACGCGAGCCGACAACAGCTCTACCTGCACCCGTGTGTCATCGAAGATCGAAAAGGACTCGACGGGCCACATCTTCCGACGGCCCTTGAACGGCACCACGCCGAGAGAGACGTTGGGGAGGGAAATCACGGTCAGCAGGTAGCCGAGCTGTCCGGCCATCCCCTCATCGTCGGCAAGCTGATGCCGCAACACGTCTTCCTCGACCAGCAAGGCGAACCGGTGGTTCCCCTCGCGGATCACGTTCGACCGCGCCATGCGGGCCGCTACAGCCTCCGGCACGTCGTTGGGGATGCCCCGGAACTCCGTGATGGCTTCGAGTAGCCCCGTGGCATAGGCGGGCGTCTGGAGTAGGCCGGGGACCACGGCGGAGCAGTAGACGCGCATGTGGCGTGTTCGCTCGAACAGCGGGGTGATCGCTTCCTGAGTCTGCCTCATCCCCGTGCGGTGGATGCGCTTCCACTCGGTGTACATCGAGTCAGCCGACCGAGAGGCAGCGATCAGGTCGGCAGCCCGCTCAGGAACGCCACACGCCTCGCACCATGCCCGGATATCGGTATCCGACGGCATGGTGCGGGCATTCTCGATCCGAGAGGACTTGGACGCGTGCCAGCCGCAGCGCTGAGCAAGTTCAAGGCCGGTCAGCTCAGCATCCCTGCGAATGCCTCCCAGCCGGTCAGCAATGGCCTTCCGTGCCTCTTGGGCACTGGAGAGCGGTGAAGCGGGCATCAGCGGTGCTCTCAGGGCCTCTCAGACCGCGTAATCGGCGTGCGGGGTGCCACGCTCCCAGACGGCCTCGAACGCAGAGGCACACAGCTCTGCAACGGCAGGGTTCTCGGTGTACTCGGGTGCGGCCGACGCACCCTCACCGGTGAAGTGATTGAAGCGCACCAACTGGCCGTCGAACAGCCAGAAGTCGTTACCCGGCAGAGCCAGCGAGGACGCCAACCGGCGGGGCATCCAACGAACCTGCTCGCCAGCGCCCACGATCACCGAGGTACCAGCATGCTCGTACCGGATGTACTCCGAGACGGGCTCGGACACCACCCGGGCACGGCGGACGACCACACCCCGGCGAGTCGCGTCCTGGATCAGCTCCACCCACGATCGCCAGTGGTCCGACTCGGGGTCCACGTTCCGCGTGCCGGTCTCACGCCATGCCCTGAGCGCCTCCGACTCGCGGGTGATCCCGTAGCTGTCCCTCAGCTCAAGATGTACCGCTGACGTCTTCGCCGCCCTGAGCAAGTCGGCGACGGTGGGCACGCTCTGCGACATCACAAGCCTCTCGGATCATCGGCACCATGCGGAACGGGACACGGAAGATGCCCTCACCCTGAGGGCATCCGGACGAGTGGCCGGGGATGTGGGTCTCAGCGCACGTGGCAACGGTCTCGGCATCGGCCACGTACGACTGAAACACCAGGTCTTCGGCCTCCTCGTCCACCCACACGGTAGGGCTCTCGTCCGTGTCCGTGTTGGGATCAATGCCGACGAACGTTAGCTCCACGGTCCCCACCCCTGTCGAGTCAGTTGCACTGGCGTGCACGACCATCACCCGACAGCGTGACGTGCGTCAAGGGTGCCAGTGAAGTCTCAGCCCCCGGCGGAGCCCCTGCGACATGACGCCCCGCCAGAATCATGCAGCGACCACCGCCGGCCGAGCGGGGAGTAACCGGCCCAGAACGCACGAAAGGCCCCGGCTGCCCAGTTCGTTGGGCGGCCGGGGCCGGTGTGCTCGGGGCTCAGGTGCGGTTGCCCCAGCGGTGGGCGGCGAGGCTGCGGGCGGCGCTGGAACGGCCCGCTGCGGGCTCGTCGGCGGGGAGGCGGACGCGGGCGATCAGGCGGCCCGCTTCGGCGCGAAGCTGGCGGGCCTCGGCGATCAGCGGGTGAGCGACCATGACGCCGTGGCGGGTGCCTCCGGCGATCAGGCGGCCGTCCGCGCGAACCTGTTCGTCGCAGTACGCGGCGTCGCGCAGGTGGTGTTCGGCGAGGCGGAGCGCGGCGTCCTCCTGGGGGTCCAACTCGACCTCCAGGGCGGCGAATCCGGCGCGAAGGTCGGTGATGACCTCGTTCAAGGGAACCCCTCACTACTCTTGGTGGATAGATGTAACGCTTTGCGCATGAGGGTTGGTCCATGCCCATGCGCATCGATGCTGGGCTGCTATGACGCCCCGGAGAAGAAGAGAGCGCACGAGGGAGTCACCCCCCGGGGTGGTGTGATCGTCGTCAAGTGCGACGCGCACTGAATCGTTCCGTCAGATCGAGTCGCGCGCGCTTCGAGTCTGTATGTACTGCGCGCAATTCGCTTTCTCTGCAACGACGTTAGCGATGAAGAGTGTTCGACGCTTTGAGTTCCTGCCTCGCTTTGAGGCACGCCGTGTGCCTCATATCCAAACGGAGATGAGGGAGCGGACAACTGCGGAATTCTCCGCAGTTCGACTCGGCAGGGGCAACTGGGTGGAGTCCAGATTGGCGGACACGATGTCCACCAATCCGTGCGCCTGCCGCGTCCGCCCCATAGAAGCCGCTGTGCGCCCGCTCTACAGCCTCTCGGGACATGCCTGGCCCCGGGGTTCGGCGGGGCTGCGGATAGCCGCTGTGCGGGCGCCTAGGGCCGAGCCGATAGGGGCCCGGCCTATGCCCCTATCGCAGTCCAAGCAAAGGGGGAGCACTCTGCCACCCCGTGTTCAGGGCCGCCCCTCCTTGCGGGTGCAGCCTGTACCCGCCATTCCTTCGGCCAGGTCACCACGCCCGACTGAGAGCGAACCGGGCGACACCATGTCGCCCTGTGGCCCCGGGGTGCCCGGACGGTTCGGGGACATGGTGTCCCCGAACCGTCCGGACAAGGCCTCCGACGCCGTTTGAAAGGGACACCCTGTCCCCCTGTCCCCCTCAAACCCGCGCCGTTTTGAGATGTTGATCCCCAACATCTCAAAACGGCGCGGTCACCACGCCCGGCGCATCAGCCGCTCGGCGATGGCCTGGTGATCGGGCTTGGCCGGAACGGTCGGATCGAGTCCACCAGAGCCGAACAGGGGGCGCGGGGTGGTGGCCTCGGCCAGGTTGCGGCACAGCGCGTCCAGGTCTACGAAGGGGCCAGCGGCGCGGGCCGCGTCGGCGGCGAATGGCGGTAGCGAGTACCCGGAGATGACCTGTTCGGCCTCGGCGCGGCGGGCGTCCTCGGCGGCCTGGTGGCGTAGCTCGTCCGCCTCGATAGCGGCGAGGTTGTGGCGGTCGCCCAGACCGGCCAACTCGGCTTCCAGGTAGGCGATTCGGGCGTCTCGCGGGTCGGGTTCGGGCTCCGGCCGGCTGCCGGGCTCAGCCTCGGGTGCGGGGATCGGTGCGGCGTCGCGCTGGGCGGGGGTGTCGGGGTGGACGATACCCCCGGGGACGGCCTCGGCGGGAGTGGGGTGGTCGGCGGGCGTGGTGTGGTCCGTGGACACGGGCATCTCCGGGGGGCTTCGAGTGGGGGAGTTGGAACGCCCAATGTCCATTCGGGCGTTGGGATACCTGCACGAGGCGAGCAGGGCCAAGTGTCATTTCTGACACTTGGCCGAGCCCCGGCCGGTCGACCGGGGTTCATGTCAGATCTGACATGAACCCCGGACCGCTTCGGGTCACGCCTTGGCGGGCGGGGTGACCGTGAAGGCGATCGCGCGGGTGGCGTCGATGGTCGCCACGCCGCACAGCGTGTCCACGATGGACACCTCGGACTTCACGGACGGGTCGAAGTCCATGGTCACGCGCAGCGCGTATCCGTTGTCGGCGGCGGAGACGGAGCGGGCCCCGCCCTGCACCTCGGAGGGGGCGCGCACGGCCAGGGCGAACGCGGTCTTGTGGAAGGCGACCGCGCCGTCCAGGTGCGAGGAGACGACTACGCGGAAGCCGAACAGCTCGCCCATGGTCGCGTTGCGCAGCGCGTGGGAGTCTCCAGCCTCGTTGACCTTCTGGAGCTGTTCGACGTCCAGCAGGATGTTCTGCACGTCCGGGCCGATGGCCAGGAACCGGTCAGTTGCGGGGATCTCGCGGCGGGTGAAGTCGGCTGCTGCGGCGGTGAGCATCTTCACGACGTGCCCCGGCTCGCCCGGCTTGGCGTCGGCCTTGATGACGCGGGCTCCGGCGGCCTTGCTCGCGGCGTTCAGCAGGGCGGCGGCGGACTTCTCGACATAGGTGGACACGGCGTCCATCTGGGGCTTGAGGACCTGCTCACCGAAGCTCTCGATGTTGAGCGTCATGTCCTTGGTGGTGAAGGCGGCGGCATCCGTCGGCTCGTCGGTCAGCTTCACCTGCACGTGGCCCTCCTCCACCTTGGTGTAGACGGTGGTGCCGTTGAAGTTCTGCGCGACGCGGCGCTTGGGGGTGCGCACCCGTACCGAGTCGCCCCGGCCGCCGGTGAAGCTCGCTTCGGCGTCGCGCATCACGCACTCGCCCAGGACGGAGTTCGAGCGCATCAGGGCCAGGCTCACGGCCACGACGTCGGTGATCTCGAAGGTGTTGCCAGTCATACGGGGTGGCGCCTTTCCTCGGGGTTCCCGCTGCTGCGGCGGGAACAGAGAAGCCCCGGCCATCTGCGGCACGGGGCTGGGGAGTTCGGGTGTCGGGGCGGTCAGCCGGCCGAAGCTGCGGGAAGCCCGTCGAACAGGTCGGCGAAGGTCGGCGGACGGTAGCCGCCGGGGGCACGGAACAGCCGCGCCTCACCGCTCATGAAGTGGGCGCCCGCCGACCGGCGCAGGGTGAGCAGCGCGGACAGGAACGTGTACTCGGCGTCCGGGTCGCCGTCCCACGCTTCGTGGTTGACCACGTCGCGGTAGGTCAGCGAGAGCGCGTTGCACCACTTGAGGTAGTGGGCGGGGGTCGGGGTCTTGTCCTCGGCCTCCCAGGCGTAGACGGTGGCGAGGTGGACGCCGACGCGGTCGGCGACCTCGGCCACGGACAGCTCAACGGCCCTGCGGCGGGCGGAGAGGGAGAACGGGTGGATCATGCGGGGGTTCCATTCGGTCGGGTGACGGGGTTCATGATCACCAGGGGGTTCGGGATGAAACGGCACGCTGGCCGCCCCATCGGCCCCGAAACTGGTGATCATGGCCGGGGGTCGGGAGAGGTCTCGGCCCGTGCTGGCAAGGGGCTCGGCGGGGGTGGGGCGGGGTGCGGCCCCCTCCCTGGGGTCAGGGGGTCGGGGGGTTTGCGCACGTCACGACATCCCCCCGAATCTGAGGTGGGGTCAGGCGTTCGCGCGGAGAGATCCACTCGGTGGGCAGCATGTCGCCCTTGTCGGTGTTGCAGTCCCGGCAGGCCCAGCGGAGATTGGCGATCTCGGTGAGCCCGCCGCGCGCCACCGGCCGGACGTGGTCCAGGACTTCACCCGGCGTGGCAACTGCGGGCGGGCAGTACGCGCAGCGGTCGCCGTGGCGCTCGGACACCTTCCGCCGGATCGACTCCTTGCGGTCCTTGAGGCGGCGGCGCTGCTCGGCCTGGCAGGCGCGGCACACGCCGTCCGGGAACTGCATCACCTCCTTGCGGAAGCGGCAGCGTCGGCACGGGCGGGGCTTCTCGTCGCGGTCCCTACCGGCCTGCCTGGCCTTGCGGCGGGCGTGCTCGGCCGCGCGGGAACACTTGTCGGAGCAGTAGCGCCTGCGGGGGTCGGCTGACGCGTCCACGATGCCCGTGCACCGGGGGTTGTGGCACGGCCGGGGGCCGTGTGCGGTGCGCTCCCGCAGCTCGGCGCGGCGGGCGTCCTCACAGCGGCGCGCCCGGCGGTCGGCCGCGCACCGTTCGCAGTAGGTGACCTGCCCGGTCCGGGCGGGCCGCCTGCCCGACGGCTCGCCGCACTGGCCGCACAGCGCGGGGGCCGCAAGCTCTCTCAGGGCCGCGCGCTGGGACTCCTGCGCCAGGGCGAAGGCCCTGCGGCAGCGCTCGTCTCCGCAGAGCGGGTGTGGGCCGTCCCGGGCCCGGGGCCGCACCCCGCACACTCGGCACCAGGCCGTGGTGGTCTTCATGTCCGGCACCCCTCCCCCAGACGAAACGCGGTGATCTTGAACAAGGCGCAGGCGCAACGCTCGCTCTCGCCTGCGGACGAATCCCGGAGCAAATGAGTAAGACCCCGGCGCAGTGCCAGGGTCTCCCGCGAAGCCGCCACGCACGTTCGAGTGCGCGCACCTGCCCACCTGTATTGAGAGGAAGCGGTTAACACCGAACCCTCAACTCCCCACGAGAGGAGGTCTCATAGGTATTAAGCCGGGTCGGTTAACAGCTCCGCTCTTCGGCCGCCGGCTTCGGGGGCTTCCACCCGCGCGGCGTCTTCCACACGATGTCCAGCCGGTCCGCCTTGAGCCGCGCCCCCGAGTACGGGGCCTTCAGCAGGTACACCCGCTCTATCGCCAGCCGCAGCAGCTGACCCCGGTAGTGGCTGTCACCGGACTCCCACAGCTCCAGGCACCGCTTCGGATCGGTCAGCACCGAGATGTCCGCCATCGGCTTGGCCACCGCCTCCCACTCCGCCTGAGCGGTCTCCACGTCCTCCACCGCCGCCCGGCGCAGCTTGATGAACGTCTCCTCGCCGTCGCGGCCGGTGTAGGCCCCGCCCGCGTTCAGCCGGTCCAGGCGGGCCACTGCCTCCTCCGCCAGCTTGATCTGCCCCCGGGCCTCGGACTCCTTCTGGGTCTCCTCCGGCTGCGAGAGGGCCACCCAGCCCTGCGCGACGGCCAGCATGACGGGGTCCAGCGGGCCCGTGGTGGTCAGCTTCTTGTGCCACTCCTGGGCGAGGACGCGTTCCACCGTGGTCCGCATGCCGCTCACCGGGCCGGGGCAGTCGGTCATCCCGAGGTTGAGCCGCCCGCACCGGAACGACTGGCCGTGGATCGTCGCCGTGTGGCCCTTCTTCGGGTCCCGGCCCCCGCCGTCGCACCACATGAGCCCCGAGGCGGGCGAGCGCTCGGGGGTCTTCTGCTGCTCTTCCACGCTTGGCAGATTCTTGCGCCGGTCGATCCCGGCCGCCATCCGGCGGTGCTTGTCGAACGTGGCCTGCGGGATGGTCTCCGCCCCCTTCGCGAACACCCGCACCGGCTTGCCCTTGGCGTTCAGGTAGAGCTGGTGGTGCCCGTTCACCGTCACGATCTGCCATCCCAGGTACACCGGGTTGCGCAAGATGATGCCGACCGTGTTCGACCGGAACGGCCCGCCCCTGGGCGACCTGTACCCGTCAGCGGTCAAGCCCAACGCGATCTTCCGGTTCGACAGGCCTTCCGCAGCCTCATTGTGGATACGCACGATCATCGGCCAGAGCTTGCCGGGCTTGAGCTTGCGCTTCTTCGTGACCTTGCAGCCGATCGGGGGCCCCGACAGCCACTTGCCTTCGTCGCGCTGCTGGGCCTTGGTGTCCCTCACCTTCTGCGACAGCACGCGGCAGTACTCGCGGTCCCGCTCCGCGTCCTCAATGATCCGGCGGCGGTCCTCCGGCCGCTCAGTGTCGAGCCCGTTGATATCGAAAACGAGCCGCTTGCCGGGGCTGTCCAGGATCTTCAGGACGTCGCCCGCACCCTTGCGGCTGTACCGCGAGGAGTCGTACGCCCACAGACAGTCGGACTCGCCTTCGAGCAGCGCGTGAACCGCCGCGTCGAAGTCCGGGCGCTTGACGGTCAGCTTGTACGCCGAAAGGTTCTCGCGGTAGATCCGGCGGATCGTGTAGCCATTGGCCTTACCCCACGCCCGGCCCCGCACCTCCTGCGCCTTCAGCGACAGGATGTCCCGGGCAGCCGTGCCCCTCACGACCTGCGACTTCCTGAGAAGCAGGTCGAGATACTTCACCGGCTCGGCGGGCTTGCGGGCCATGGTTCCACTCTCCAGTCAGCGGAACGGGCCTGCATCCTGGAGGTGCAAGGGTGACCCGTCCACCTGGATGGACGAGGCGAACACCTTCATCGGCCCGCGTCTCGGGCTGCCCGCGCTTCCGTACATCCGCTGGAGCAACCTGTTCGGCGAGGACCCGGACGGGCTGTACTGGAAGACCAGGGAGGTGGTGGCCTGGGCGGCCGGGCGGCCGTTCGTCTGGCTGGACGACGAGATCGGGTCGCCGGACATCGCGTGGATAGCGGCCAACCACCCGGGGGAGGCGCTGCCGCTCTGGGTGGACCCCCGGGCCGGGCTGCGGGAGCTGCACTTCGCGGTGCTGCGGGAGTGGGCGGAGGACTTCCCGTGCTGAGCGTCCCCGGGCCGGGCGTGCCTGTTGCGGGTGTCCCTGAACCAAGTGTCCCCGGGCCGGGTGTTCCCGGGCTTGGCGGAGAACCGGTGGGCCGCGTCGAGCGGGTGCGCCGCTATCCGGTCAAGTCGCTGCTGGGGGAGGAGCTCCCGTCGGTGGCGGTGGACGGCCGCGGCCTCGCCGGGGACCGCGGCCGGGCCCTGCTGGACGTGGCGAGCGGCCGGGTGGCCAGCGCCAAGAACCCCCGCCGCTGGGCCGGACTGCTCGACTACTCGGCGACGACCGCGGCGGACGGCCGGGTGGCGATCGCCGGCCCGGACGGGCGCCCGGTGGACGAGGCCGAGCTGTCGCGGGCGTTCGGCCGGGAGCTCACCCTGATCGCCGAACGCCCGCCCGGCGCCACGGTCGAGCGGGCCGTTCCGGAGGAGGTGCTGGCGCGCGGGATCGACGCGGAAGTCCCGGTGACGCTCACCGAGTTGGGGCGGGCCGCCGAAGCGGGCGGCTTCTTCGACTTCGCCCCGCTGCACCTGATCACCAGTTCCACACTGGCGGCGGTCGGCGTCGACGCGGAACGCTACCGGCCGAACCTGGTGATCCGCACCGAGGGCGAGGGGTTCGTCGAGAACGCCTGGGTGGGGCGGGAGTTGGCGATCGGGGAGGCGCTGCGGCTGCGCATCGTGGCGCCCACCCCGCGGTGCGCCGTGCCCACGCTGCGGCACGGCCCGCTGCCCCGCCGGACGGAGGCGCTGCGGGTGCCGGCCGAGCGCAACCGGATCGTGCCGCTGGCGGGGATGCCGGCGCTGCCCTGCGCCGGGGTGTACGCGCAGGTGCTGGCCCCCGGGCGGGTCGGCGCCGGCGACACGGTCCGGCTGCTCGGCCCGGGGTGACTCGGCCCGGGACGACTCGGCCCGGGGTGAAGCGGGCCGGGACGACTCGGGCCCGGGTGAAGCGGGCCCGTCCGGGCCCGGACGGTCCGGTGCCGGCTCAGGCCGGACCGAGGACCGTCGCCAGGGCGTCGAGGAACCGGTCGGTGGTCGCCTCGTCCCGGACGGCGATCCGCAGCCAGTCCTCGCCGAGCCCGGGGAAGGTGTCCCCGCGCCGGACGGCGAAGCCGTGCTCGCGCAGCCGCTCCCGGACCGCCGCCGCGCCCGGCAGCCGGACCAGGACGAAGGACGCGGCCGGCTCCCCGTACAGTCGCAGCGCCGGGAAGGCGGTCAGGCCCTTCACCAGGTAGGCCCGCCACCCGGCGAGTTCGACGGCGGCCCGGTCCGCCTCGGCCAGCGCCGATGGGCCGCTGCAGGCCTCGGCGGCGGCCAGGGCCGGGGTGGAGACCGGCCAGAGCGGCTGGGCGGTGCCCAGGGCGGCGATCAGCGGTGCCGGGCCGAGCACGTAGCCGATCCGCAGCCCGGCCAGGCCCCAGGTCTTGGTGAGGCTGCGCAGGACGACGACCTGCCCGGGCAGGTCCCGGACGGCCGCGAGGGACTCCCGCTCGCCCGGCACGGTGTCCATGAAGGCCTCGTCCACCACCAGGGTGCGCCCGGGACGGGCGAGTGCGGCCACGGCCTCGGCCGGGTGCAGGACGGAGGTCGGGTTGGTCGGGTTGCCGAGCACCACCAGGTCCGCCTCGGCGGGGACGGCGGCCAGCCGGAACCCCTCCCCGGGGGAGAGCAGCACCCGGTGCACCCGGTGTCCGGCGTCCCGCAGGGCGGCCTCCGGCTCGGTGAACTGCGGGTGCACCACGGTGACATGACGGGCCGTCAGAACGCGGGCGAGCAGCACGAAGGCCTCCGCCGCCCCGGCGGTGAGCAGCACCTCCTCGACCGGGCGCCCGTGCCGGGCGGCCACCGCGGCGCGGGCGGCGGTCTGGTCGGGGTAGGCGGCGAGGGTGCCGAGGGTGGCGGCCAGGTGCTCGCGCAGCCAGGCCGGGGGTGTACCGGTGCGGACGTTGACGGCGAGGTCGACCAGGTCGCGCCCGTCGGCCCGCACCTCGGCGTCGCCGTGATGGCGCAGGTCGGGCTCGTGCGCCGCCGGGTCGGGGTCGGGTGCCGTCAGGCCGGGCTCGGATGCCGTCGGGTCGACCTGGTGCGCCGTCGTGCGGGGGGCGCGGGCGGTCATGCGCGGGCCCCGTCGTCCGGCAGGCCGGGCACCCGGTGGAGGTCGTACGCGCCGGGCGGCGCGGTGAGCCCCGCGCCGTCGCCGAGGGCGACCAGGGCGACGGCGTGCCCGTGCGTGGCCAGCGTGACGGCCGCCCCGACGTGGTCGACCGGCTCCCCGGCGCCGTCCGTGGCGACTCCGGCCCGGTCCAGCACCTCGCCGCGGGTGTTCCGGACCGACCCCGGCTCCGGCACCGCGACCCGCCGGGTCCCCGGCCGGAGCAGCGCGGCCACCGCCTCGACCGCCGCCGGGCGGCCCACCACCACGGAGGCGCGCCGCAGTTCGGTCAGCGCACGCGGCACCAGCAGGTCGTGCGCGCCCGGCCCGAGCCCGACCAGTGCCAGCCGCCCGCGCACCGCGGCCCGGGCGATCGCCACCGTCGCCGTCGCCGACTTCCTTTTGGGGACGACGAGTTCGCCGCCGTCCGCGCTCGCCAGCGCAGCCGCCTCGGCGACGCTCGCGGTGCCGACCGCCGCACCGACGGCCTCGGACGGGTTCGGCACGGTGATCCCGGCCAGCTCCGCCGCCGGGTGCTCGTCCACCGGCACGTTCAGGCAGCGCGCGGCCCAGCGCACCGCCGGGTGGTCGCCCTTGCCCGCCACCGTGGCCACCCGGGCGATCGCCGGGCGCAGGTGGCCGGTCTCCGCCAGGACCTCCGTCAACAGCCGCATGGCGTCGGCCGGTTCGGCGCCGCTGCCGGCGCCGATGCCGACGACGAGGGTGCGCGGGACGACCAGCAGGCCGTCGCCGTCCGGGTCCTCCCGGTCGGTGATCCGCAGTACGGGGGCGTCCTCCGGCGCGTCCGGCCGGACGTTCGGGGGCAGCGCGGGCAGCGGGTACGGTACGTCGCCGACCAGTCGGACCGGGCGCCCCTCCGCCGCCGCCCGCGCGGTGGCGTCGGCGCCCGCCCGGGAGGAGCGGACGGCGTGCGGGGTCAGCACGTCCAGCGGGTCCTCGGGGGCGGGCGGCGGTCCGGTGAGCACCGGGGTGACGCCGAGGGCGGCCGCCACCTCGCGGGCGAGTTCCTCGGCCGCGTCCGTGCGGGCCAGCGGGACGATCCAGCGCCGTCCGGGGTCCAGGCAGAGCAGCTCGGCGCCGCGCGGGAGGTCGACCAGCCCGCCGGTCAGCAGTCCGACGACGGCGGGGAGCGAGCCGACGGCGATCACCTGCCGGTGCCGGTCGAGCGCGAGCCGCATCGCCTCCGGCGCCTGGAAGCAGTTGCCGTGCGAGGCCCGGTAGGCGTGGGTGCTCTCCGGCCAGAGGGTCCGCAGCTCGTCGGTCAGCGGGCGGCCCGGCCCGTAGAGGGCGACCAGTCCGATCACGTCCCGCGCTCCTTGCCGTTCCCGGACCTGCGGTCGCGGGCCCCCGTGATCCCACCACGCCCGGCCGAAACGGGTCAATCGCGACGGGTGTGACCTCCGCCGCCGGACCGCTCCGCCCCGGACCGCCGGGGCCGGAGGGGGTGTGCGGCCGGGGGTTCCCGCAGGTCGCTTCGTGTCCGGTCGCTCCGTACGGGGACGGCCTCGCAGCTGTTCGCCTGTTCTTCACTTCCCTTGTGCGGTACACGTCACTGACGCGATCCTACTGTTCTCGGCGCTCCCGTCCTGGGAGCCCCGACAACCGGAGGACCCCATGGCCTTCGCACGACTCCGCAAACACGGCACCCCCACCGCCGCCCCCACCACCGACCCGCGCCCCGCCCGTGGTCGCAAGCTCCGCCCGATCACCGCCCTCGCCGCCGGCCTCGGCCTGGTCGCCGGCTCGCTCGGCCTGTGGGCCGCGAGCGGCAACGCGTCCGCCGACACCGCGGCCGGCCTGCCCTCGCCCGACCACATCATCGTCGTGATGATGGAGAACCACGCGTACTCACAGGTCGTCGGCAGCTCCAACGCGCCGTACTTCAACAACACCCTGGCCGCCGGCGGTGCGACGCTGACCCAGTCGTTCGCGCTCACCCACCCCAGCCAGCCCAACTACTACATGATCTTCTCCGGCAGCACCCAGGGCATCGACGACGACGGCTGCGTGGACGTCGGCGCGTTCCAGCAGCCCAACCTGGCCTCCGAGCTGCTCGCCGCCAACCAGACCTGGGCCAGCTACAACGAGGGCCTGCCGAGCGTCGGCGCCACCGACTGCAGCAGCGGCAACTACGCCCAGAAGCACAACCCGTGGTTCGGCTTCGGCAACGTGCCCACCTCCAGCGCCTACGGCATGGACGCCTTCCCGACCGACTACACCACCCTGCCCAAGGTCTCCTTCGTCGTCCCCGACCTGTGCGACGACATGCACGACTGTTCCGTCGGCACCGGCGACTCCTGGCTGCAGAGCAACCTCGACGGCTACGCGCAGTGGGCCAAGAGCCACAACAGCCTGCTGGTCGTGACCTTCGACGAGGACAACAAGCTCTCGGGCAACCGCATCCCGACCCTGGTCTACGGCGCCCACGTCGCCCCCGGCAGCTCCACCGCCACCACCTACAACCACTACGACGTGCTGCACACCCTGGAGGACCTGGCCGGCGTCAACGCCCACGCGGGCAACGCCGCCAACGCCTCCGACATCACCGGCATCTGGAACTGACGCCCGTGTACGTCGCGGACTCCCGCAGCTCGAAGGCCCCCGTCGCACCGGCCCCCGGCCCGGTGCGGCGGGGCGCCGCCCTGCGCTCCGTGCCGGGGGTGGTCCTCGCCCTCGGCACCGTCAGCATGATCACCGACATCTCCTCCGAGATGGTCAACGCCGTCCTACCGCTCTACCTGCTCACCGGACTCGGCCTCTCCCCGCTCGGCTTCGGGCTGCTCGACGGCATCCAGAACGGCTTCAGCGCCGTGGTCCAACTGGCCGGCGGCTACCTCGCCGACCGCCGCGGCCGTGACGGGTCCGCCCGCCACAAGGCCGTCGCGGCCGTCGGGTACGGGCTCTCCGCGCTCTGCCGGCCGCTGCTGCTCCTCGTCCACACCGTGCCGCTGATCGGCGCCGTCATCGCCGTCGACCGCACCGGCAAGGGGCTGCGCACCGCACCCCGGGACGCGATGATCTCGCTGGCCACCGAACCCGCCCACCGCGGACGGGCGTTCGGCGTGCACCGGGCGATGGACACGGCCGGCGCCCTGCTCGGCCCGCTCACCGCCTTCCTGGTGCTGCGGCTGGCCGGCGGCCCGCTGCTCGCCGACGGCGGCGAACGGCACGGCTACGACGCGGTGTTCGCCGTCAGCGCCTGTGTCGCGGCGCTCGGCGTGCTGATCCTGCTGCTGTTCGTGCCGAACCGGCAACGTGCTGACGCGGGGTCCACCACCGCGCCCACCCTGCGCAACAGCCTCACCCTGCTCCGGCTGCCCGGGCTGCGGCGGCTCACCCTGTGCGCCGTGCTGCTCGGCCTCACCACCGTCAGCGACTCCTTCCTCTACCTGCTGATCCAGCGCCGACTCGGCCTGTCCGTCAACCTGTTCCCGCTGCTGCCGCTCGGGACCGCCGCGGCCTTCCTGCTGCTCGCCGTCCCGCTCGGCTCGCTCGCCGACCGGATCGGGCGCCGCCGGCTCTTCCTGCTCGGGCACGGGGTGCTGCTGCTCGCGTACGGGCTGCTGCTCTCGCCGCTGCGCGGACTGCCCGCGGTGGTCTGCGTGCTGGTGCTGCACGGCTCGTTCTACGCCGCCACGGACGGGGTGCTCGCCGCGGCCGCGGCCGACGCCGTCCCGGTCGAACAGCGCGGCGCCGGGCTCGCCCTGGTCGGCACCGGGCAGGCGCTGGCCCGGTTCGCCTGCTCGCTGCTGTTCGGCGCGCTGTGGAGCGTGGTGGGCGGCCCGACGGCGCTGGCCTGGTCGGCGGGCGCGCTGGCGCTGTGCGTGGCGGGTGCGGCGGTGGTGCTGCGCGGATCCGGGCCCCCGGGTCCGGGGCGGCCGAGCCGGCGCCCGCGACGCCGGTCCCCATCGAGAAGCGTCCGTGAACCGGGAGCACCCGTGAACCCGGAGCGTCCGTGAAGTCGGAGCGCTCGTGAAGTCGGAGCGCTCGTGAACCTGGAGAGTCCGTGAACCTGCAGAACAACCGCAGCCGGGTGATCGTGCTGCTGCTGGCCGTCCTGGTGCTCGGCGCGGTCGGCACCGGCGCCGTCCTCTACGCGGCTGACCGCACCGCCGAGCGCGACCGCACCCAGGCCGGCGGCCCGCCCGTCGCCCCGGGGCCGGTGTCCCTCCGAGTCCCGTCGAGCGGACGCCAGTTGCTGTTCCGCAACATGGCCTGGGGGCCGCACCGGGACGAGATCACCACCGTGCCGGCCGACCGGCCGGACGGCCCGCGCACCGCCTCCGGCACCCAGTGCCTGCGCTTCCACGCCGCCGCCGGCACCGGCATCTGCCTCCAGGCCCAGCACGGAGCGCTGGACGACACCTACCGCGCCGTCGTCCTGGACGACCACCTCCACGAGCGCCGCGCCTTCCCCGCCGCCGGCATCCCCACCCGGGCCCGGGTCTCCCCGTCCGGGCACCTCGCGGCCTGGACGGTGTTCGTCAGCGGCGACTCCTACGCGGGCAGCGCCTTCTCCACCCGCACGTCGATCGTGGACGTGCGGGACTGGAACCTGCGGGAGAACCTGGAGGACTTCGCGGTCGTCAAGGACGGCCACCCGTACCAGGCGCACGACATCAACATCTGGGGCGTCACCTTCGCCGACGACGACACCTTCTACGCCACCCTGGCCAGCGCCGGGCAGACCCACCTGGTCCGCGGCGACCTCGCCGCCCGCACCCTCACCACCCTGCACGACAACGTCGAGTGCCCCTCGCTCTCGCCGGACGGCAGCCGCATCGCGTACAAGAAGCGCGTCCCCGGGCTGCCCGCCGACTCCCCGTGGCGGCTCTACGTGCTCGATCTCGCGAGCGGGACCGAGACCGCCACCGCCGAGCGGCGCAACATCGACGACCAGGCCCTCTGGTCCGACACCGGCACGCTGCTCTACGCCCTGCCCGGGGACTACGGCGCCGACCTGTGGACCGTCCCGGCCGACGGCTCCGGTGCGCCGCGGCTGGTCACCAAGGCTGCGGTGGCCCCCGCCTACCTGGGCTGAGGAACTCTCCGCTACGGTCCCACGTCGAGCAGAGTGTGACGTCCTGATGAAGGTCCCGGACGCTCGTCCCGGACGGCGGACTCGGACGAACGTCCCGGACGGCCGACCGTCCGGGACGGCCGTCCGAGACGTTCGTGCGAGACGAATGTGCGAGACGAGTGCGTGAGACGATCGTCTCGAGCGGACGTCCTGACCCAGACGGGGGAGCGAGCAAACCGTGGACGGCATCCCGCCCGAGCGCGTGGTCACCGACTCCTGGCCCGCCCTGCACGGCCGGCCGGTGCTGCGGCGCACCGTCGCCGTCGGGCTGGTGCTGTGCGTGTCCGCCGGCGCGGCCCTGCTGGTGCGCGGGGTCAACGCGCTGACCGTCGGCCAGGTCGGCCGGGAGACCGACCGGGACCGCGCCGAGCGGCTGGCCGGCCTCCACCCCTCCCAGCACCCGGGCGCGGACCGCTACTACGTCCCGGTCGGCGCGGTCTACACCCGTACCTCGGACGGCGCGCCGGTCGCCTACCTGCACTACCGGCTCGGCGGCGGCAAGGAGCCCGGCCTCGGCGACTTCCTGCGCGCCTACGACCTCCCCGAGCCCGGACCGGCCGCCCCGCTGCCGCCGGACCTCGCCGCCGCCCTCGGGGGCGACGAGCCGGCCGAGGCGCCGGAGCTCCCGGAAACGGCCCCGACCGGTTCTCCGACCGGTTCCCCGACCGGCCCGGCCGCCCAGGCCTCCCCGGAGCCCACCGCGAGCGTCGCCCCGGCCCCGGTCGCGACGCCCGCCGCGACCCCCGGCCCCGAGTCGATCGCCGAGTCCACCGCCGGGTCGGGCGCCGACGAAGCCGAGCCGTCCCCGGCCGATCCCGACCCGGACGCCGCCGCGGACGGCGGGGCCTTCGGCGCGGCGGGCCCGGGGGTGACCGGGGACGGCGGTCCCGAGGCGGGCGGGGCCGGTCCGGCCCCCACGCCGACCTGGACGCCCTCGCCCACCGTGACGCCGTCCGCCGTCCCCACCCATCCGCCGACCGCACGCCGGATCTACGTCGCCACCATCCCCGGCGGACTGCCCGGCGCCGCCGACATCTACATCCGCGCCACCGGCTGACCCGCCCCGGGCTGCGCGGCCCCGGCGCCCGTGGTCGCAAGCTCCGGAGCCGGGTCCGGAGCCGGGTCCGCCGAGTCCGCCGGGGCTTCCGGGTCCGCGGCGGGGGTCCGCCGCGCCGGGGCCTGCCCGAGGAGCATGGCCCCGAGGGCCAGCACCAGGCCGAGCACCTGCCACGGGGTGAGGGTCTGGCCGAGCACGACCAGCCCGCCGACCGTGGCCACCACCGGGTTGATCAGCCCGAGGAAGGACGCCGGCCCGGCACCGAGCCGCTCGATGCCGCGGAACCACAGGACGTACCCGAGCGCGGTGCTGAACAGCCCGAGGTAGGCGAAGCCCGCCAGGTTGGCGGCGGTCAGGGTCGGCGGCGCGCCCTCGACCAGTGCCGCGAGCGGGACCAGGAAGACCGAGCCCGCGAGCAGCTGCCACGCGGTGAGGTCGACCATGGTGGCGCCCTCCGGACGGCCCCAGCGGCGGGTGAGGACGGTCCCGAGGGCCATCAGTGCGATCGCGGTGACCATCGCGGCGATCCCGAGGCCGTCCAGTGCGGCCCCGCTCTTGAGGACCAGCAGGGCCACCCCGCCGACCCCGGCCAGTCCGGCGAGCAGGGCCCGCCGCCCGGGCCGGACCCGGAGCACGCCGATCGAGAGTCCGGCGACCAGCAGCGGCTGGATCGCCCCGATGGTCGCGGCGACACCGCCGGGCAGGCGGTAGGCGCCGACGAAGGTGAGCGGGAAGAACAGCCCGATGTTGAGCATCCCGAGCACCGCCGCGCGCCCCCACCAGCGCCCCTTCGGGAGCCGTCGGCCGATCAGCAGCAGGAGCAGGCCGGCGGGCAGGGCCCGCAGTGCGGCGAGCAGCAGTGGCCGGCCGTCGGGCAGCAGCTGGGTGGTGACCAGGTAGGTGGTGCCCCAGGCGGCCGGGGCGAGTGCGGCGGTCGCGGCGATCCCCGCGCGCTTGCGGTCCATGGCGGTCCCGATCTCCTCAACGTTGACTATCTGAACGTTGAGATATTTCTACGCGCCGAGATCCGTGAACGTCAAGTATGTGAATGTTAAGATATCTGCGACCGGCAGCCGACGGGCGGCGCCGCCAGGGACACGAGGAGCGGGCCATGCGGCAGCGCGACACCGTCGACGAGATCGCCGACCAGTGGGCCAGGAACCGCCCGGACCTCCCGCTGGAGGCGATGGCCCTGATCGGCCGGCTGCGGCGGCTGAACGTCCGGGTCGACAGCGCCCTGCGCGAGTACTTCCTCACCTGCGGCCTGGACTCCTCCGAGTTCGACGTCCTCGCCACCCTGCGCCGCGCCGGCGAGCCCTACGAGCTCAACGCCCGCGCCCTGCTCAAGTCCGCGATGGTCACCTCCGGCGCCATCACCAACCGCGTCGACCGGCTCTCCGCCAAGGGGTTGGTCGAGCGCAACCCCTGCCCGAACGACCGGCGCGCCGTCCTGGTCCGCCTCACCCCGGCCGGCAAGGAGCTGATCGACGCCGCGCTGCCCGGCCACATCCGCAACGAGGAGCGCATCCTCTCCGCCCTCGACGCCGACGAACGCGCCCGGCTCGACGCCCTGTTGCGCAAACTCCTGCTCGCCCACGGCGACACCGAGCCGCTCGGCTGAGCCGCCGCCGCGGCCCCTGCGACGCGGGACGGCACGGCGCGGTGGTTCGCGTGTCCACCACCCGCCCGGCCGCGTTATCCCGGTGCGACGCCGCACCGGAGGGGGCGCCGCGCCGGAGGAGAGGGCCGATGAAGCGCAGGACCCCCAGGGACATCGCGGTCGACGACCAGTTGCGGGCGGCCGGGGCCGAAGGCGCCCAGTGGCTCGCCGCCGCCGGTTGGGGCCCGCCGGTGAAGGTGCCGCTGCAGAACGCGGCCCGGTGGCAGCGGGACACCCGGGACCGGATGCTGGCCTCGCAGCAGGACGGGTCCTGCACCTGGTGCGACCACCTGCTGCACGGCGGCCCGCAGCCCGTCGTGGTGCACGCCGAGCACCCGACCCACCTGGTCTGCCGCGCCTGCTCCGTCGCCGCCCGGCCGCACCGGCGCTGCCTGGACTGCGGGCGGCCGGCCGACTCGACGTCGCCCCTGGACGGCCGGGAGGACGTCTGCATGGGCACGGTGGCGATCTACACCCGGCTCCGCTGCGCCGCCTGCTTCCGTGTCGATCCGGTCAACGGGACTTTCGGCAGCCCGTCCTGACGCCCGCTACCGGTCGGCGACCAGTGCGTAGCGCTCGTCCGTCACCGGGCCGCCCCACAGCTCCGCCGCCCCGCTGAGCGGCTCGATCCGCAGCCGCGTCACCAACGGGCCCACCGCCGCGGCGAGTTGCTCCGCACTGACGCCCCCGCCCCAGGGCAGCCGCCCCGCGCCCACGACGTACGGTGCCGCCCGCTCGTCGGCCCCGCCCCACCGCCCCTCGACCAGCACCAGCCGCCCGCCGGGCCGGAGCAGCCGCACCCAGGCGCCCAGGGAGCGCTCCGGTTCGGGCAGGGTCCAGAGCAGGTGCCGGCAGAGCAGCACGTCGAAACCGCCCTCCCGCACCGGCGGCGCACCCGCGTCGCCCACCAGGAACCGCCCCGTCAGTCCGGCCGCCGCGAGCTTCGCCCGGGCCCGCGCCACCATCCGCGGCGCCAGGTCCACCCCGGTCACCCGGTGGCCGTCCGCCGCGACCAGCTCCGCCAACGAACCCGTCCCGCAGCCCACGTCGAGCACCTCCGCCGACCCCGCCGGCAGCCACTTCCGGACCCGCCGGGCCCAGGCCTCCCGCGTCTCCGCCGCCCGCAGCCCGTGGTCCGGCTCGTCGTCGAAGCACGCCGCGGCCGCGTCCCAGTACTCCCCGATGGCCCGCCTGGAGTCCGTCATGCCGGGCATCCTCGCAGCCGCCACCGACACCTCCGGCCCGGCGGCGCCGCCACCCGGAGGCGCAGATCGCGATTGACTTCGGAACGTGTTCCGAACTAGCGTCGAGGTATGAGTGCTGCCGTCGTCTCCTTCTCCGACCTGTCGAAGAACTCCAAGCGCGTCGCGGACACCGTGGAGCGCGCCCAGCGGGTGCACGTGACGCGGCGGGACGGTGAGGACCTCTACCTGACGACCGAGCGCCATGACCGGCAGCGCGAGGAGACCGCGGATGTCACGGCCAGGCTGTTCACCGCCTTGATCGGCAGCGACGAGGGCGCGCGCGCCGTGCTCCTGGCCCTCCCCGCCGTCTTCCCGTGGGTCAGGCACCTCGCTCCGGGGGAGGTGCGGGAGTTCGTCGTCGACCTCGTCGACGCGACCCGTGACGTCGTGGACCTCGACGTGCACACCAATCTGCACCGCGTGATAGCGGACTGGCGCGCCACCGCCAGAATCCTCGCGGACCCGGGGCTCACTGCGGAGCTCACCGGGCCCCTCCCCGGCGACGATCACGGCGAGGTGTTCGAGCCGTGAGCCCGAAGCGCGGTGACGACGTCGCGTCGCCCCCGGTCGGCGCCGAATGGCGGTTGCGCTTCGGGACGAGCGGGGCGGCGAAGGACACCGAGGGGTAGCTCAGCCGTCGTGCCGTCGCGCCGCCGTGCCGTCGCGTCAGGTGCCGTGGTGCGGCGTGGGCGGCCGCCAGTCGTAGACGGGCGCGGAGCGGCGCAGCAGGGTGCGGGCGGGGAGCAGGCCGGCCAGGGTGAGGGCGGCGGTGCGCAGCCCGGTGGCGGCGGGGGTGTGCAGGGCGATCAGGGCGCCGGCGCGGCGGGAGGCGGTGACCACGGCGGTGGTGCGGGGGAGCCGGGCGGCGGTGTAGTCGGGGAGGCCGGCGGCGAGGTCGGCGGCGGGGGTGAGCGGAGCGGCGAGGACGACGGCGTCCTCGATCGCCTGGCAGGCGCCCTGGCCGAGGAACGGGCACATGGCGTGGGCGGCGTCGCCGAGCAGGGCGACCCGGCCGTGGTGGTGGGCGGGCAGCGGATCGGCGAGTTCCCGGACGTCGTTGCGGAGCACCCGCCCGGGTTCGGCGAGGGCGAACAGCTCGGGGACGGGCGCGCACCAGTCGCCGTAGCGCCGCAGGAGTTCGGCCCGCTCGTCGGCGGCCCGGGTGTCGGCCGGGGCGAGGGCGGCGGCGTAGACGTAGACCCGGCCGTCGGCGAGCGGGACGATCCCGGTGAGCCCGCCGCGGCCCCAGACCTCGCCGGCGGCGGCCGGGCGGCGGTCCGGGGTGACGATGGCGCGCCAGGTGGTGAAGCCGCTGTAGCGGGGGCCGGGGTGCCGGGGGAACAGCAGGGCGCGGGTGGCGGAGTGGATGCCGTCGGCGGCGACGACGAGTCCGGCGGGCCGGTCCCCGTCGGCGCTGCGGACCACGGCGGGGTGCTGCGGGCCGCCCGGGTCGACCACCGTGGCGGGGGAGCCGGTGCGGACGGTGCCCGCCGGCAGGGCGTCGACCAGGGCGGCGATGACGTCGGCGCGGGCGACGGCGGCGATCGGGTCGCCGAAGTGGGCCTCGACGGCGGCGGTGCTGGTCCGGACGAGCCAGCGGCCGGAGGGGTGGCGCACCCCGATGGCCGGGTGCGGGGCGGCGAGGGCGCGCAGCCGGGGGCCGACGCCGAGCCGGTCGAGGGCGCGCAGCGCGTTGGGGGCGAGGGCGAGTCCGGCGCCGACGGGCTCCAGGGAGGCGGCGCGTTCGTGGACGGTGACGGGGATGCCCTGCCGGTGGAGGGCGAGGGCGGCGGTGAGGCCGCCGATGCCGCCGCCGATGACGATCGCCTGGTGCAGGCCCATGAGGGCTCCTCTTCTCGTGCGAGCTGGCACGACCTGGCGCACTACGGCTGTAGTGCCCGCTGCTCCAGCACGGTACTACACATGTAGTGGGCCGTAAACTACGGCCGTAGTGACGTGCTGTGGTGACTTGGGGGAGCCCGCGGCGAGAGGCCATGATCGGACCCATGACGCCCCCGCGCCCGACCCTGATCGCCGACGCCGCCATCGACCTGATCGCCGAGGCAGGCCTGCGCGGCCTCACCCACCGCGCCGTCGACGACGCCGCCGGCCTGCCGGCCGGCTCGACCTCCAACCTCGCCCGGACCAGGGCCGCCCTGCTGGAGCTGGTGCTCACCCGGATCGTCGAACGGGAGACCGCCGACTACCCGGTCCTCGCCGACCGCGGCCTGTCGGAGGTCACCGCCGCACCGCGCGACCTGCTCGCCGGGGTCGCCGCCGAGGCGCTCTTCCAGGCGCTCACCGGTGGCCGGCGGCTCACCCTGGCCCGACTCGAACTCGCCCTGGAGGCCACCCGCCGCCCCGAACTGCGGTCCGTCTACGACCGTTTGGGCGCGCGCTTCGCCGACCTCGCCGCCGACCTGCTCGCCCGGGCCGGCTCCACCGACCCGGAGCGCGACGCCCGCCGGCTGATCCGCTGGTGCGACGGCGTGCTGTTCAACGCGACGGCCGGCAGCGGGCATTGGCGGCTGCCGATGCCGGAGGAACTGCGCGAGGAGATCGACGGCTACCTCGTCGTGCTCCTGGGTGGGGCCGGCTGACGGGCCGCCGCCTATACTCCGTGTGCTCGATCGGCCAGGGGGAAGCATGCTGAGCACGTTGGACGTGACCGTACTGACCATCACCGGCGCGGCACTGCTGCTCCGGCTGGCGACCCTGCCGGTGCTGCTGCGCTCGCAGACCGCCACCCGGCGACGGGCGTTGGCGGCCACCGGCGCGGACGCGACCGCGGGTGCGCCGGGTGGCACCGCTGCGACCGTCGGCGAGTTGGCGGTGGGCCTGCTGGGCGCGGCGGGGCTGACGGCCTTCCTGTTCGTCGCCACCCCGGGCAATCGCGCCGCCCGGGGACTGGCCGGAGCGTTCGACCTCGACAACGTGAAGTACCTGGCCATCCCCGCCCATCTGCCCCTCCACCTGGCGCGGACCTGGTACCTCGCCACCTTCGTCGGCTCCCTGCTGCTCTGGCTGCTGTTCTGCTACCTGACCCAGCGCCGCCTGCTCACCGTCGGCCTGCCCCCGCAGGCCTGGTCCGCCAGTCCGACCCGGGCCCGGGTCATCGGCCTGCTCGTGCTGCGCGCGGCGCTCGGGCTGTTCCTCCTGCCGGTCGGTCTGCTGTTCGCCGCGACGGTCTACCAACTGGTCGCCGTCCTGGCGAGCCGCAGGCCCAAGCCGGTCGGCGGGGGCGCGACGGGCGCCCGGGACGGCGAGGCGGCCCGGGCCTTCGAGGCCCTGCTGGCCGGGCCCTCGCCGTATCCGCCCACGGCCCCGCCGCAGGCGCCGTACGTCCCGACGCAGCCCGCTCCTCCCGGCCCGCCCGTGGACTCGGGCCCGTCGGCCGGCCACCCGTCGGCCGGCCACCCCGCCGCCGGTCACCCGCCCGTCGGCAGCCCGCTCAGCGCCCACGAGCCGCGCACGATCGGCGGCTACCAGTTGCTCGGCCGGATCGGCTCCGGCGGCATGGGCACGGTCTACCTGGCCCGACGCCAGGGCTCCGCCACCCAGGTCGCGCTCAAGACCATCAACCTCGAACTCCTCGACGACGCCGACCTGTTGCGCCGCTTCCAACGCGAGTCGGAGGTGCTGGCGATGGTCCCCGGCGCCTACACCGCCCGGGTGCTCGACACCGGTGTGGACGCCGGACGCCCGTACCTGGCCATGGAGTTGCTGGACGGCCGCCCGCTGGACGCCCACCTGCGCGAGCAGGGACCGATCCGCTCCGCCGAGGCGCTGCGCGCCCTCGGGCTGGCGCTCGCCGTGGCGCTGTCGGGGGTGCACCGGCTCGGGCTTGTCCACCGGGACCTCAAGCCCGCCAACATCATGCTGACCACGGCCGGCCCGCGCCTGCTGGACTTCGGCATCGCGGCGATCGTGGACGGCACCCGGCTGACCGCCACCGGCGGCGGCCCGGGCACCCTGACGTACATGGCGCCCGAGCAGTTCGGCGACGAGCGGGTCGGCGCGGCGGCCGACGTGTGGGCCTGGGCGTGCTGCGTGGTGTGCGCGGCGCACGGTGCCAGCCCGTTCGCGGCGACCAACACGGGCGCGGTGATCCGCCGGATCGTGGACATCGGCCCCGAGCCGACCGCGCTGGCGGCGGTGGCGGCCCTCGACCCGGTGCTGGCCGCCGTCGTCCGGCGCGCCCTGGCCGTCGACCCGGCGCAGCGCCCGGCGGACGGCACCGCCCTGCTGGCCGCACTGGCGGCGGCCCAGCCGACGGCGCCGGACCCGGCGGCCGTCCACGAGCAGATCACCCGGGGCTGGCAGACCCTCGCACTGTAGCGGGGCCCCGCCGGGCCCCGCCGGGTCACTCGCCCGGCCCGCTCCGCGCCCGGCCGCCCGGCGCGCGCCCGCTCAGCCCCCGGCCGCCACCCGCGCCAGGACGAGCCCCGCGCAGTCCTCCACCGAGGCCGTCGAGCTGTCGACCACCAGGTCGTACCCGACGCCCTCGTGCACCGACTCGGCCTGCGCGGCGGCCATTCCGCCGACCCGGTCACCGCGCGCGGCCTCCCGGGCGGCGGCCACCGCCGGGTCGCAGCGGACGCCGACCCAGAGCACGTCCAGGCCGTCCAGCGCCGCGCGCCACCGCTGCTGCGAGGCGGCGCCGCCGAGGAACACCTCGTCCACCACGATCCGGGCCCCGGCCCGGGCCATCGCCGCGACGCCCAGCGTCCAGGCGGCGTCCAGCCGGGCGAAGGCCGGGCCGACCTCCACCGTGCCGTCCCCACCGGTCAGCCCGCCGATGCCGTCGTCGCCGCCGAGCAGCCACGGCGGCAGCGCGGCCACCAGGGTGTCCGTGCCGAGGTGCAGCCAGGGCTCCGGCAGCAGCTCCTGGAGCCGCCGGGCGAGGCTGGACTTTCCTGAACTGGAGCCGCCGTTGAGGACGATCACGTGCATGGGCGCATCCTAGAGGCGCGCACCACACCCGGCCCCGGCATGTGACGGCCCGCGCCGACGCCTGGCGTTCAGCCCCCGGCGCCTCAGCGCCCCGGCCCCGGCGCTCTCAGCGCCCCGCGCCGAACGCCGCCGCGGCCGCCGCGAAGGAGGCGGCCAGCCCGGGCGCCCCGGCCCAGTGCAGGTGCAGGTAGGAGGCGTGCACCCGGCCCGCGACGAAGCCCTCGGTGTGCGGCCCGGTCGGCAGTCGCCAGCCCCAGGCGGGGAGTTCACCGGCGCCCGGCTCGCAGACCGTGCGGTGGAACTCGTGCCCGCGCAGCCGGGTGCCGGCCGGGGCGAGCGGGGAGTCGTGCAGGGCGACGGCCTCCCGGTAGCCGAGGGTGAGCCGTTCGGTCATCCGGGCGGTGGTGTCCAGCACCCCGCACATCGGCAGGCCGTCCAACTCCCGCCCCAGGTACAGCAGCCCGGCGCACTCGGCGGCGATCGGCCCGCCCGCGGCGGCGAACGAGGCGATCGCGGCGCGCAGCGCGGCGTTCCCGCTCAACTCCCGTACGTACAGCTCCGGGAAGCCGCCGCCGACGACCAGCCCGGTGGTGCCCGTCGGCAGCGCGGAGGCGTGCAGCGGGTCGAACGGGACCACCTCCGCGCCCGCCGCGCCGAGCAGTTCGGCGTTCTCGGCGTACGAGAAGGAGAACGCCGCACCGCCCGCCACCGCGATCCGCGGCCGTCCGGCGACCGGTGTCACCTCGGCTGTCGGGTCCCACGGTTCGGCGTCCAGGTCCGGTGCGGTGCGCGCGAGTTCGAGCAGGGCGTCCAGGTCCACCGAGGAGCCGACCAGGTCGCCCATGTCCGCGACGGCCCGCAGCGCCTGTTCCGAGCGCTCCACCGCCGGAATCAGCCCGAGGTGCCGGGACGGCGTGGCCACGGCCGCCGAGCGCCGCAGCGCGCCCAGCACGGGCACCCCGGAGCCCTCCTCCAGGGCCTCGCGCAGCAGGTGCTCGTGCCGGTCCGAGGCGACCCGGTTGAGGATCACCCCGGCCAGCCGCACCTGCGGGTCCCAGGAGGCGAAGCCGTGCACCAGCGCGGCCACCGAGCGGGACTGCGAGGAACCGTCCACGACCAGCACCACGGGCGCCCGCAGCAGCTTGGCGACGTGCGCGGTGGACGCCAGTTCCCCGCGCCCGGAGGCCCCGTCGAACAGGCCCATGACGCCCTCGACCACCGCGACGTCCGCCCCCGCCGCGCCGTGCAGGAACAGCGGCGCGATCCGCTCCGGCCCGCACATGAAGGCGTCCAGGTTGCGGCCCGGACGCCCGGCGGCGAGCGCGTGGTAGCCCGGGTCGATGTAGTCCGGGCCGACCTTGTGCGGCGACACCGCCAGCCCGCGCCCGGCGAGCGCCGCGATCAGGCCGGTGGCGACGGTGGTCTTGCCGGCGCCGGAGGAGGGCGCGGCGACGACGAGGCGGGGGATGCTGCTCAAGGACTCAGGACTCCGGGCTCAGGACTACCACTCGACGGACCAGCGCTCGACGGAACGCCGCCCGACGGACTACCACTCGATGCCGCGCTGGCCCTTGCGGCCGGCGTCCATCGGGTGCTTGACCTTGGTCATCTCGGTGACCAGGTCGGCGGCTTCGGTCAGCGCCTCGGGCGCGTACCGGCCGGTGATCACCACGTGCTGGCTGCCCGGGCGGTCCCGGAGCACGGCGACGACCTCCGCCGGATCGATCCACCCCCAGTGCATCGGGTAGGTGAACTCGTCCAGCACGTAGAAGCGGTAGGTCTCGGCCGCGAGGTCACGCTTGACCTGCTCCCAGCCCTCCTTGGCCGCCTCCTCGCTGGTCATCTCCTGCTCGGCCGAGCGCTGGATCCAGGACCAGCCGGAGCCCATCTTGTGCCAGTCGACGCTGCCGCCCTCGCCGGAGGCGCCGAGCACGCGCAGCGCGTTCTCCTCGCCGACCTTCCACTTGGCGGACTTCACGAACTGGAACACCCCGACCGACCAGCCCTGGTTCCAGGCCCGCAGGGCCATCCCGAAGGCCGCCGTGGACTTGCCCTTCCCGGGGCCGGTGTGCACGGCGGTGATCGGCTGGGTGCGGCGCTGGCGGGTGGTCAGGCCGTCGTCGGGAACGCTCTCGGGGACACCCTTGGGCATGTCGGCTCAGGCCGCCTTTCGCATCGAAGTCGTGTGGGTCGCAGCGCGGTTGGCACGGACGAGCGAGGCCACGCCCTCCGCGCGCAGCTCGTCCAGGCTGACGGCGCTGCCGCCGAGCAGCCCGGCGAGGGTGCGGGCCAGGCCCAGCCGGACCGGCCCGGACTCGCAGTCCAGCACCACGCTCGCGGTGCCCTGGGCGGCGAACAGCGCGGCCGCGCGGTGCGAGCGGGCGAGCGCGTCGCGTCCACCGGTGGCCCGGCCGTCGGTCACCACGACCAGCAGCGGGCGCCGGTTCGGATCGCGCAGCCGTTCCACCCGCAGCACCTCGTGGGCGCGCAGCAGGCCGGCCGCCAGCGGGGTGCGCCCGCCGGTGGGCAGCGTCTCCAGACGGGCGGCGCCGACCTCGACCGAGGAGGTGGGCGGCAGCGCCAGCTCGGCGCCCGTGCCGCGGAAGGTGATCATGCCGATCTTGTCCCGGCGCTGGTAGGCGTCCATCAGCAGCGACAGCACCGCGCCCTTGACGGCGGTCATCCGCTGCCGGGCGGCCATCGAGCCGGAGGCGTCCACCACGAACAGGACCAGGTTGGACTCCCGGCCCTGGCGCACCTGTTCGCGGAAGTCGTCCTTGTGCAGCACCAGCGCCCGGCCGGCCCGCCCGCGCGCCACCTGGTGCGGCGCGGCGGCCTGGAGGGTCGCGGTCAGGTGCAGCCGGCTCAGCGTGCCCTGCGGGCGGCGGGCCCGGACGGTGTGTCCGCCGGTGGTCTCGGCGGGGGAGCGGCGCCCCTGGGCGCCGTGGCCGGTGCCCTGCACGGTGAACAGCTTGGTCCGGTACGGGTCCCCGGCCGCGACCGGCGCCGACTCCCGGGCGGGGGAGGGGTGTTGGGCCGGGACGGGCTGCGGAGCGGGCTCCTCGGGAGCCGCGGTGCCGGTGTCCTCGGGAGCCGACGGCTCGGGCGCGCCGCCGCCGTCCGGCCCGCCGTCCGGTCCACCGTCCGGACCGCCGCCGTCGGGGCCGTCGTCGGGCCCGTCGTTCCCGTCCGGACCGTCGCCCTCACCCTCGGGCTCCGGCTCCGGGTCGTCCGGCTGCGCGTGCTCCTCCAGCGTCCGGTCCAACTGCTCCTCGTCCAGCCCCGGGGCGTCGAACGGGTTGCGCCGGCGCCGGTGCGGCAGGGCCAGCTGGGCGGCCTTGCGGACGTCCTCCTCCAGCACCTCCGTCCGCCCCGCCCAGGCGGCCAGCGCGACCGCGGTGCGGGCCATCACGATGTCCGCGCGCAGCCCGTCCACCTCGAATGCCGCGCAGACCGCGGTGATCTGACGCAGCGCCACATCGGTCAGCTCGACCTTGGGCAGCAACTCCCGTGCCGCGGTGATGTGTTCGGCGAGCTCCCGCTCCTCCGCGGCGAACCGTGCGGCGAACGAGGACGGGTCCGCGTCGTACGCCAGCCGCCGCCGGACCACCTCGGCGCGCTCGGCCGGGTCCCGGGTGGCGGCGATCTCGACGGTCAGGCCGAAGCGGTCGAGCAGCTGCGGCCGCAGCTCGCCCTCCTCCGGGTTCATCGTGCCGACCAGCAGGAACCGGGCCGCGTGCCGCACCGACACGCCCTCACGCTCGACGTACGAGCGGCCCATCGCGGCGGCGTCCAGCAGCAGGTCCACCACGTGGTCCTGGAGCAGGTTGACCTCGTCGATGTACAGCACGCCGCGGTGCGCCCTGGCCAGCAGTCCCGGCTCGTAGGCCTTGACGCCCTCGGCCAGCGCGCGCTCCAGGTCGAGCGAGCCGACGATCCGGTCCTCGGCCACGCCGACCGGCAACTCGACCAGCTGGGACGGGCGTTCATGGCTCGTCGGGGCGTCGTGCGGCCCGTCCGGGCACTGCGGGTCCGGCGCGGCCGGGTCGCAGGCGAAGCGGCAGCCGTCCACGGCGGCGATGGAGGGCAGCAGCCCGGCCAGCGCGCGCACCATGGTCGACTTGGCGGTGCCCTTCTCGCCGCGCACCAGCACGCCGCCCACGGCCGGTGAGACCGCGTTCAGCAGCAGCCCGAGCCGCAGGTCGGACATGCCGACGATCGCGGTGAACGGATAGCGGACGTCACTCATGCGTCACTCCCAGGTGCCCCGGGCGGGAGGAACGGCAGCGTTCCCGCCGCCGGCACCCCGCCCTCGATCAGCTTCCACAGCGCGTCGGTGTCCGCGTGCTCCTCGATCAGGTCGCCCAGCCGGTCCAGCCGGGCCTCGCGCGCCGCGGCGAACGAGGTGTCCGGCGCCGGGACGAACGCCCGCCCGGCCGACTCGGCGACCTCGCGCAGGAGTTCGCGGCGGAAGCCGTCGTTCTCCAGCGCGCCGTGCCAGGTGGTGCCCCGTACCGAGCCGACCCGGCAGCCGTCCAGGAACGCTTCACCGCCGTCGACCGTCACCACCCCGTGGTGGATCTCGTAGCCCTCGACCCGCTGCCCGTACGCCTCGCCGACCGGCCGCGCCAGCACCTTCTCGACGCCGAAGCGGACCACGGCCGGCAGCAGTCCGAGCCCGGCCACGACGCCCGCCCCGGACTCCACCTCGTCCTCGATCGAGCGCGCCAGCATCTGGTAGCCGCCGCACACCCCGAGGATCGGCAGCCCGGCCGCCGCCCGTGCCTTCAGGGCCGGTTCCAGGCCGCGCTCGCGCAGCCAGGCGAGGTCGGCGACGGTGGCCCGGGTGCCGGGCAGCACCACCAGGTCGGCGTCGGCCAGCTCCTCCGGCCGGGTCGCCCAGCGCACCAGCACGCCCGGCTCCTGCGCCAGCGCGTCCAGGTCGGTGAAGTTGGACAGGCGGGGGAAGCGCACCACGGCCACCCGCAGCACGTCGGCCCCGTACGGCCCGGGCCCGTCCACCCGGTCCACCACGGTCGACAGGTCCAACGAGTCCTCGGCGTCCAGCCACAGGCCCGGCAGCATCGGCAGGGTGCCCAGCACCGGACGGCCGGTCAGCTCGTGCAGCATCTCCAGCCCGGGCGCCAGCAGCCGGGCGTCGCCGCGGAACTTGTTGACGAACCAGCCCGCCACGTGCCGCTGGTCCTCCGCCGACAGCAGCGCCAGCGTCCCGTACATCGCCGCGAAGACCCCGCCGCGGTCGATGTCCCCGACCACCACCACCGGCAGCGCGGCGGCCGTGGCCAGGCCCATGTTGGCGATGTCCCGGTCGCGCAGGTTGATCTCGGCGGGCGAGCCGGCGCCCTCGCAGACCACCACGTCGTAGCGGTCGCGCAGGTCCGCCAGGCACTCCAGGGCGCGCTCCAGCAGGACCGGCTTGCGCTCGCGGTAGTCCAGCGCGCCCACCTCGGCGACCGGCCGGCCCAGCAGCACCACCTGACTGCGGCCGTTGGCGCCGGGCTTCAGCAGCACCGGGTTCATCGCCGCCTCCGGCTCCACCCGGGCGGCCTGCGCCTGCATCGCCTGGGCCCGGCCGATCTCGGCACCGTCGGCGGTGACGAAGGAGTTCAGCGACATGTTCTGCGCCTTGAACGGCGCGACCCGCACGCCCTGGCGGACCAGCCAGCGGCAGATCCCGGCCGTCACCACGCTCTTGCCCGCGTCCGAGGTCGTCCCCGCGACCAGCAGCGCGTTGCTCATGCCCCACCCCTCCTCTTCCACAACGCCCGCAGCAGGACGTGCCCCGCGACCGTCGTACCCAGCGCCAGCACGCCCACCCGCCGGGACAGCGTGCAGGCCCGCTCGATGTCGTCCACCGTCACCGGCCGCAGCTCCGCGCCCAGCACCGGCCGGTGCTCCACCCGCTCCCCGTACTGCAGCGTCCCGCCCAGCCGGACGCCCACCGCGCCCGCGAAGGCCGACTCGGCCTGGCCCGCGTTCGGGCTCGGGTGCGCGGAGCCGTCCCGGCGCCAGACCCGCCAGGCGGTGCGCGGCTCGGGCGCGGCGGCCACCGTCAGCAGCGCCGTCAGCCGGGCACCCGGCCAGCCCGCCACGTCGTCCAGCCGGGCCGAGGCCCAGCCGAACCGGGCGTACCGGGGGGAGCGGTGGCCCACCATGGCGTCCAGGGTGTTCACCGCGCGGAAGGCCAGCAGCCCCGGCGTGCCCGCCAGGGCGCCCCAGGCCAGCGCGTTCACCACGGCGTCGGCGGTGTTCTCGGCCACCGACTCGACCACCGCCCGGGCGATCTGCTGCCCGTCCAGCGCGCTCGGATCCCGCCCGCACAGGTGCGGCAGCCGCTCCCGGGCGGCCGTCAGGTCGCCCGCGGCGAGCGACCGTCCGACGGTGCGCGCCTCCCGGGTCAGCGAGGTGCCGCCGAGCACCGTCCAGGTCGCCGCGGCCGCCAGCGCCGCCCGGCCCGCCGGACGGCGTCCGACCGTACGGTCCAGGGCCACCGCGCCGGCCGCGACCGCGCCCACGCACAGCGCCGTGTACGCCGTCCCGGCCGTCCGGTCGTCGCGCCACAGGCGCCGCTCCAGCCGGCCCGCGGCACTGCCGAACAGGGCGACCGGATGGCCGCGGCGCGGGTCGCCGAACCGGGTGTCGGCGGCGTAGCCCGCGACCGCGCCCAGCGCGAAGGCGGCGGCCCGGGTCAGCGGGCGCACGGCGACGGGCAGCTCGGAGTCCGACGGGGCGGGGCAGCCTGCATCGCGTGGGTGTCCTCACTCAGGGTCCGCGCCCTGGATCGACGTACCGGCGGCGAGAGTCTCCTGGCTTCCGGGTCCGACGCACCCCCGGGCCTTCCAGCGGCTCCTGACGGCCCGCCGTGGCAATTCCGAGCGTGCTCCCCGGTGACAGTGGCGGGACCGCGCCGGACTCGCACCGGCTTCCTCTCCATGCCTCCGTTTGGCCACAGGATCCCATCACGCGCCCGTTCCGGGAGTCAACCGAGGTCACGGAGGGTTTGGTCACAGGAAGGGCCCGCTCCGGGCCTGTGCGATCGTCCGGTACCGCGCCGGACCGGACGGCCCCGCTTCGTGCGTTCGGAGGCTGGGGAGGCGCCGCCGGCCGCGCCTACGGTTCGGGCCATGCGCCGCAGAAAGCCAGCCGCCGTCGCCCCCGCCCCGGTGCCGTTCTCGCCGGGCGCCGCCCGCGCCCACCGGGCCGGCCTCGGGCTGACCCCCGAACAGGTCGCCGAGGGGATGGCCGCGCACGGCGTGCGGCTGCTCCCCGGCCACGTCTCGGCCTGGGAGGACGGGGTGCTGCACCCGGGGGAGGCCGAGCTGGTCGCGCTGGCCCGCGCCCTGTGGTGCCCCGTCGCCGGACTGATGGACGGCCGCCCGGCGAGCCTGCGCGACCACCGGCTCGCCCGGGAGCTGGGCCCGGAGACCGTGGCCGAACGGGTCGGCATGGCGCTGCCCGACTACCGGCGGGCCGAACTGACCGGCGAGTGGGACGGCGACCCGGACCGGACCCACGCCCTCGCCCAGGTGCTCGGCCTGCGGCTGACCGAACTGGTCGAGGCCACCGGCCGCGGCGAGGCCCTCGACCGGCTGCTGCGCCAGTGCGTCTCCGGCCGCTGGCAACCCCAGTTGCGGCCCATCGCCCGCCTCGTCCCCGTCTCCGAGGCGGACCTCGCCGCCGTCCTCCCCGTCCTCCACCAGGAACACCACGTCCCCACCCACTGGGGCACCACCGCCCACCCGCGCACCGCCGCCCCGCCCCTCACCCCCCGCTTCTGGCACCTCCTCAGCACCCGTGCCCTCGCCATCCCCGTCTGACCGCTCCGGCGCCACCGGTCCCACCGGTCCCACGCCGTCCCCCGGACGGGCCAGCCCGGTGGCCGGGGGTGCGGTGCGCCGGTGGACTGGTGCTCGAAAACCGTCCGGTCCGTGAAACAGAGCGGGGATCGAAATGCGTTGGGGAACCGCAGCCGTCGTGGCGGCCGCCGCCGCCGCGGGGGCCGCCGTGCTGGTGGTCGGCCGCCGGGCCTCCGAGCGGATGGTCCGGCCGGGGGCGGTGCCGGGGGCCGGAGGGTCGGACTCCGAGCCGGTACTGGTGCAGAGCCTGGCGGCCGGCCGGGTCACCTTCAACCGGCGCCCCGACAGCCTGCGGCCCGGCCGTTGGGCCGTGGAGTGGGCGGACGGCGGGCACGCGGTGGTCGAGGAGGTCCTGCACAGCGACGAGCAGGGCGTCACCCGGCGGCTGGTCCGGGCCGACCGGGGCACCCTCGCCCCCGGCACCGAGGTCCGCTTCACCCCGCGGGTGTACCTGGGCGACCCGACCGGGGCGCTCGGCCTGGCCTTCACCGACGCCGCCGCCGACGGCGAGCTCGGTCCGCTGCCCGCCTGGCGGCTCGCCGGCTCGCGCGGCACCTGGGCGATCCTGGTGCACGGCCCCGAGGCCGATCGCCAGCAGACCCTCCCGGTGCTGCCGGCGCTGCACCGCCTGGGCCTGCCCGTGCTGGCCGTCACCTACCGGGGCGACGAGGGTGCCCCGGCCTCGCCGGACGGCTACAGCCACTTCGGCGAGACGGAGTGGCGCGACATCGAGGCGGCGATGCGGCTGGCGCTCGACAGCGGCGCCGGCCGGGTGATCCTCTACGGCTGGTCGACGGGCGCGACCATGGTCCTCCAGACGGCGGCCCGCTCCGCCTGGGCCCACGCGATCCGCGGGATCGTCCTCGACTCGGTGGTCCTGGACCTGCCCGGCTCCGCCCGCCGGGACGCCGCCCGGGCGGGCTACACCGGGGTCGCCGCCGAGCTGGGCGCGCTGGCGGCGGAGGGCCGCACCGGTGTCGACCTCGCGGACTTCTCCCGCCTCGCCGAGGGCACGGACCTGCGCGTCCCGACCCTGGTGCTGCACAGCCCGGACGACCGGCTCGCGCCCATCGACACGGTGCAGCGGCTGGCGACGGCCCGCCACGACCTGGTGACCCTCCGACGGTTCCCGGGCGCCGAGCACGCCGCCCTCTGGAACTCCGCGCCGGACCACTACACCGAACTCCTGCGGCGCTGGCTCACCCCGTTGCTCTGACCTCTTCCGCCCCGAGTTCCGCCCCGAGTTCTGCCCCGAGGTAAAGTAAAGGGGCACAATTTGGCCCCTTGTCTCGCCCCAGCGAGCCCGCCCCGCCCCCTGGCACCACCCTGCTCCCGCCGCACCGGAAGTCGGACCGGCCGACTTCCGGTGCGCCGCCGTGCCCCGGCAGGCACATGCCATCTGGCCGGATCCCGACGTTCCGCTTCCGTCGCGCCCGCCCGCCCGGCGCCCCGCAGGACGCCGCCCCGGCACGGAACGTGACCGTTCGGACGGGCAGCGCGACGCCCGACCGCCACCCTGGCATGGTCCCGCCACACGTTTCCGGCCAGGCGGTTTGCCTCTGTTGCCCGATCTTGCCTGGGTCTCGCCGGGGCGCCGTGACGGGTCGAGCGGTCGTACGGACAACCGGATGTGACAGAAGGCCGGTACAAGGGGAAGACTGCTCGACGTGACGTCTCGGAACCCGCGCGACCGTGATGCCCCGCTCCCGCCGACGATCGGTACCGGTGCGACGGTGACCCGTCTCCCCGGTACGGCCCACCGGCCCGCCGGTGGCAGGCCGGGTGGGGCCGGTGTACCCCGGCGACGAGGGCCCGCGCCGGCGCCCGGCCGGGGCCGGGTTCCGGTGCCGGAGGGGTTCCCCGCGCCGGCCGAACTGGCGCCGCTGGCACGTCGGATGCTGGTGGACGCCGTCCGGATCGCCCGCTGGGCCGGGGAGCTCGCCGAGGTCGACAAGCGCGGCGAACTGCTCCCCGAGGACGCCCGGGCGGCCGGCCGGGCGCTGGCCATGACGGTCGGCGCCGCGGCCAAGGCCTGGGGCCAGGCGCTGCTGGTGGGCCTGGTCGAGGCCCGGGACGGCGGAGCCGGCCCCGGCTGGCGCCTGCACGCCTGGGAGCACGACGACGAGGCCGTGGTGCGCGGCTGGTCCGGGCTGTTCGACGCCTGGACGCTGCTCGCCCCGGTGCCGCCGGCCGCGCTGCGCGGGGTGTTCGCCGTGCTGGCCGGCCAGGCCGTGGACCAGGCTCCGCAACTGCTCTCCTTCCTGCACCTGGTGGACGGCCCGGTCGCCGAGAGCGAGCTGCTGGAGCTGCTGCGCCGCGGTCTGGACGAGCGCCGGGTCGGCGCGGGCCTGGGCACCCCGGGGCTGTCGCCGGTGCCGCACGCCGCCTCGGCGGTGTCCGCGGTGCGCGGCACCTGCCGGGCGCCGCAGATCGACACCCCGCCCGCGCCCTCCGACGTGGCCGCCGTCCTGGACTGGATGCTGGACGGCCTGGCGGCCGTGGGCGCCGTGCTGCGCCGGGACGACGCCGCCGAGCTGTCCCCGCTGGGGCACTGGGCGGTGCGGGCGAAGCTGGAGGAGATCTGCACGGTCGCCCAGACCGCGGCCGGGCACATCGAGCAGAGCGCCTACGAGCTGCTGAACGCCTGCGCGGACTACTCGCCGGGCCCGGCCCGGGCGGAGTTCCGCGCCTGGGTGGCGGCCCGTCCGGCGGACCGCGCGGTGGCCGAGCTGCTGGACGCCGCCCAGGGCGACGACGCACTGGTGCGCGGCCTGGCCTTCGAGGCGCTGCGGGTGGCCGGCGGTCCGGCCGAGCAGGCGGTGCGGGCCGCGGTGGACGAGAAGGTGCTGCGCCCGTACGCGCTGCTGTGGCTGGCCGAGCGGGCCGACGAGGGGGTCGCCCCGGCGGACGTGCTGGGCGCCGAGGACGCGGCGTGGCTGTGGGTGGACACCGCGGCCGCGGTGCTGGACCACGGCGAGACGGAGCTGCTGGTGGGTCACGTCGAGGGCGCCTCGGCGGGCGACCCGGTGCGGCTGTTCGCCCGGGCCCGGCAGTCGGGGCACCCGCGGGCGGCCTCGGTGCTGACGGCGGTCTCCGGGGTGCACCCGGACCCGGGCGTGGCCCGGGCGGCCCGCCGGTCGGCCTTCAGCGTGCACACCGGCGGGGCGTGACGGGAAGCGGAAACGGAAGGGCCCGGAACCGTCAGGTTCCGGGCCCTTCCGCGTACCGAACGGGGCTCAGCCGAGCCGCGACTCCGCCCGCCGGGCGCGGACGTCGCCGACCTTCTGCCCGACCTTGCGCCGGATGACCAGCAGCGGCGCCATCGCGGCGAGCGTGATCTGGGCGAAGGCGCCGACGTGCATCAGCGTGTCGCCGCCGGGCAGCCCGGTCGCCCAGGCGGCCAGGCAGCCGATCGCCACGACGACCCAGCAGAGCGTGGCGGTGGCCAGCAGCCCCTGCGGCTTCGGGTACTCGATCCGGCTGACCATGAGGTACGCGGCGCCGAAGATGGCGAGCAGACCGGGCAGGAACGGCGGGTCGAGCAGCACGATGGCGATGACCGTCATCGCGCCCATCGGACACGGCATGCCCTGGAACACCCCGGGCCGCATCTTGACGGCCGAGAAGCGGGCCAGCCGCAGCACCACCGCGAGCAGCACGGTCAGCGCGATCAGCGCCGAGAGCTTGGTGTTGGAGCCCTGGGAGACCATGCCCCAGACCGCGACGAAGTAGGCCGGCGCGATGCCGAAGCTGATCAGGTCGGCCAGGTTGTCCAGTTCCGCTCCGAGGGCGGAGGAGCGGAGCTTCCGCGCCACCAGGCCGTCGAAGAGGTCGCACATCGAGCCGATCAGCAGCAGCGTCACCGCGGTGGCGGCGCTGTGCCGGTCCGGAGCGGCGTCCGGATTGGTGATGTGCGGGACCAGGACCCCGGTGGTGATCGAGTAGATCGCCAGGAAGCCGCAGACGGCGTTCCCCAGGGTCAGGAAGTCGGCGGTGGACAGGTGCTGGGGGGAGCGCGGTGCCCGCAGCTCGCGGTCGCGCGCCCAGCGGCGACGGCGCAGGGCCGTCTCCTCGTCGTCCAGGCCGACGATTGTTTCAGGATCAGTCACGGTCAAGGCGCGTCACCCCGGCTGTGGTCTTCTGGCCGACCTCGACGCCGACCTCGACGCCGGCCGGCAGGTAGGTGTCGACCCGGGACCCGAACCGGATCAGACCGATCCGTTCGCCCTGCTCGACCTTGGTTCCGGCGGCCGTGTACGGCACGATGCGACGGGCCACGGCCCCCGCGATCTGCACCATCTCGATGTCGCCGAGCTCGGTGTCGAAGTGCCAGACGACCCGCTCGTTCTGGTCGCTGTCCTTGTTGAACGCGGGCACGAAGCCGCCCGCGACGTGCTCGACCGACGTCACCGTGCCCGGCAGGGGCGCCCGGTTGACGTGGACGTTCAGCGGGCTCATGAAGATCGCGACGCGGGTGCGGCCGTCCGGCCACGCGTCGATGCTCTGGACCACGCCGTCGGCGGGGGAGATCACTCTGCCCGTGCCGATCTCACGCTCGGGGTCGCGGAAGAACCACAGCATGCCCGCGCTCAGCGCGCAGGCCGGTACCGCCGCCAGGGCCCACTTGCCGTTGCGCCGGGTGAGGGCGGTGGTCACGGCGGCCGTGGCGAGGGTGGGGACGAACCAGGGGGTGGCTCCGCGCGCGATGGTCACGCGGGGTCGCCGACCGGCCGTCGGGGCGGCGAGGGCATCGCGGTCCGTGACGGAGGTGTGAGGGGACGGGCTGATGGGCATCGAAGACCTTTGTCGCGGGGGATCATGGCCGCTGGACGGGGGCCACCGCGGAATCGGTAATAGAGGGACGGCTTGCTGTCCCGGTGGATGCTATCGGGAGCACACGGTGGGTGGGCAACCCGCCTGCTCGTTCATGTGTCCGGCGGGAGCGCGTACACGCGCCCCACCTCTACGACCGTAGCTCGCCCCGGTCCGGTTCCCAAGGGACCGGACGCGGCTGGTGACTCTTGTCTCAGCCGGGTGGTGGACGGAACCCGAAGGGGGACACGGGCCGTACCGGGTGGACGTGGGTGCACGGAAGCGGCCGCAGGGCGCGTCGCTGCAGCTGTACGCCCTGCGGCCGCTGTCCGGAGGCCGTGCCGGACCCGGCGGACCAGGCCGGGTCCGTGGTGGGCACGGCGCTCTGCCGGGACGGGCCCGCACGCCCGTCGACCGGCGGTTCGGAGGGGGCCCGCCCGTCAATCCGGACGGCCCCGTGATCACTCCGACCCCCCGGTGCTCGACCGGGAGGCCGGGCGGTCATTCGGCGATCTTGTACTCCTCCAGGAGACGGCGTCCGACGATCATCTTCTGGATCTCCGCAGTTCCTTCACCGATGAGCAGCATCGGGGCCTCGCGGTAGAGCCGCTCGATCTCGTACTCCTTGGAGAAGCCGTAGCCGCCGTGGATCCGGAAGGCGTCCTCCACGACCTCCTTGCAGTACTCCGAGGCCAGGTACTTCGCCATGCCGGCCTCGAGGTCGTTGCGCTCGCCGCCGTCCTTCTTGCGGGCGGCCATCACCATCATCTGGTGGGCGGCCTCGACCTTGGTGGCCATCTCGGCGAGCTTGAACTGGATCGCCTGGTGCTCGGCGATCCGCTTGCCGAAGGTGGAGCGCTGCTGGGCGTAGGAGATGCCGAGCTCGAAGGCGCGGCGGGCGACCCCGCAGCCGCGGGCGGCGACGTTGACCCGGCCGACCTCGACGCCGTCCATCATCTGGTAGAAACCGCGGCCCGGGACGCCGCCGAGGACGCGGTTGGCCGGAATCCGCACGTCCTGGAGCACCAACTCGGTGGTGTCGACGCCCTTGTAGCCCATCTTCTCGATCTTCCCGGGCACGGTGAGGCCGGGGACGGTCGGGTTCGGGCCGAATCCGGCCGTCTTCTCGATCAGGAAGGTGGTCATGTTCCGGTACGGGGTGTCGGCGCCCTCGTCGGTCTTGCAGAGGACCGCGACCAGGGTGGAGGTGCCGCCGTTGGTGAGCCACATCTTCTGGCCGTTGAGGACGTAGGAATCCCCGTCCCGGACGCCCTTGGTGGAGATGGCGGCGACGTCGGAGCCGAGGCCGGGCTCGGACATCGAGAAGGCGCCGCGGATTTCGCCGGCGGCCATCCTCGGCAGGAAGTGGTCCTTCTGTTCCTGGGTGCCGTGGGCGTTGATCATGTGCGCCACGATGAAGTGGGTGTTGACGATGCCGGAGACCGACATCCAGCCGCGGGCGATCTCCTCGACCACTAGGGCGTAGGTGAGCAGGGACTCGCCCAGGCCGCCGTACTCCTCGGGGATGGTGAGGCCGAAGAGGCCGAGTTGCTTCATGCCCTCGACGATGGCGGTCGGGTACTCGTCCCGGTGCTCCAGCTCGGTCGCGACCGGGATGATCTCCTTGTCGACGAAATCCCGCACGGTGGCGAGGATGTCCCGCTGGATCTCGGTGAGGCCGTCGGTCTGTGCGAGGCGTCCCATCGTGCGGCTCCGGAATGTCTGAAAAAGGGCGGGGGGGGGGGATTTTCGGGGGCCCTGCCGGCGTGGCTGCGGCAGCAGGGCCCCCGACCGGGTGGGGGTCGGCCGATGACGGCGGCCTTCCCGTCCGGGGTATCGGCGGAGGCGGTCGCCCTATCAAGGGGTGCGGCCTCCGCGGACGGGGGAGCGGCTCAGGCGAGCGGCTCGGGGCGGCCGGGCTGCTCGCCGCCGCGCTCCTTGACGTACGTCGCGGTCGGCACCATCACCTTGCGGCGGAAGACGCAGACGACCGTGCCGTCCTGCTTGTAGCCCTTGGTCTCGACGTGGACGATGCCGCGGTCGTCCTTGGACTTGGACGGCCACTTGTCCAGGACGGTGGTCTCGCCGTACAGGGTGTCGCCGTGGAAGGTCGGCGCGATGTGGCGCAGCGACTCGATCTCCAGGTTGGCGATCGCCTTGCCGGAGACGTCCGGGACGGACATGCCGAGCAGCAGCGAGTAGACGTAGTTGCCCACCACCACGTTCCGGCCGAAGTCGGTGGTGTTCTCGGCGTAGTGGGTGTCCAGGTGGAGCGGGTGGTGGTTCATGGTGAGCAGGCAGAAGAGGTGGTCGTCGTACTCGGTGACGGTCTTCCCGGGCCAGTGCTTGTAGACCGCGCCGACCTCGAACTCCTCGTAGGTGCGTCCGAACTGCATGGCTCGGGCCTCAGCTTTCCGGGATCTCGAACTTGGTGGTGCGCTGCATGCCGGCGGCCCGGCCCTTGCCGGCGATGACCAGGGCCATCTTGCGGCTGGCCTCGTCGATCATCTCGTCGCCGAGCATCGCGGAGCCCTTGGCGCCGCCCGCCGCGGAGGTGCAGTAGTCGTAGGCGTCGAGGATCAGCTCGGCGTGGTCGTAGTCCTCCTGCGCGGGCGAGTAGATCTCGTTCGCGGCGGCGACCTGGTCCGGGTGCAGCACCCACTTGCCGTCGAAGCCGAGGGCGGCCGAGCGGCGGGCGACCTCGCGGTAGCCCTCCTGGTTGCGGATCTGGAGGTACGGGCCGTCGATCGCCTGGAGGTCGTTGGCGCGGGCGGCCATCAGGATCCGCATCAGGATGTAGTGGTAGGCGTCGGCGCCGTAGCCGGGCGGCTGCTCGCCGACCACCAGGGACTTCATGTTGATCGAGGCCATGAAGTCGGCGGGGCCGAAGATGATGGTCTCGAGCCGGGGCGAGGCCTCGGCGATGGCGTCGACGTTGATCAGGCCCTTGGCGTTCTCGATCTGCGCCTCGATGCCGATCCGGCCGACCTCGAAGCCCATGGTCTTCTCGATCTGGGTGAGCAGCAGGTCGAGCGCCTTGACCTGCTCGGCGTCCTGGACCTTGGGCAGCATGATGCAGTCGAGGTTGGGGCCGGCGCCCTCGACCACGGTGATCACGTCGCGGTAGGTCCAGTGGGTGGTCCAGTCGTTGACCCGGACGACGCGGGTCTTGCCGCTCCAGTCGCCGTTGTTCAGCGCGTCGACGATGAGGTGCCGGGCGCCCTCCTTGGCCAGCGGGGCGCAGGCGTCCTCCAGGTCGAGGAAGACCTGGTCGGCCGGCAGGCCCTGGGCCTTCTCCAGGAAGCGCGGGTTGCTGCCCGGTACGGCGAGGCAGGAGCGGCGCGGGCGCAGACGGTCGCGGCCGGCGGAGCCGCTCGGAAGAGGGGTGGTGGCGGCAGACGGGTGGGCAGTCATGAGGGTGGGTCTGTTCCTTCCCAGTGGTCAGCTGGTGGCCGCGGTCGGTGCGGGCGTCCACGGCTGGAGCCGGTTGGCCAGCCGGATCTCGTCCACGATCCGGCCGATGATGGTGGTGATGCCGAAGTCCTTCGGGGTGAACACGGCGGCGACGCCGGCGGCCTTGAGGGCCTCGCCGTCAGCTGCCGGGATGATGCCACCCACGATCACCGGGACATCCTCCACCCCCGCGCGGCGCAGCCGCTTCAGGACGTCCGGCACCAGCTCGGTGTGCGCGCCGGAGAGGATGGACAGCCCCACGCAGTGCACGTCCTCCGCCACGGCGGCGGAGACGATCTGCTCCGGGGTGAGCCGGATGCCCTGGTAGACCACCTCGAACCCGGCGTCGCGGGCCCGGACGGCGATCTGCTCGGCGCCGTTGGAGTGCCCGTCCAGGCCGGGCTTGCCGACCAGCAGGCGCAGCTTGCCGGCGCCCAGTTCCGCGGCGGTGGCGGCGACGGCGGCGCGGACCTGCTCCAGTTCCCCGCCCGGTTCGGCGGCGACCGCGACGGGCGCGCCGCCCACGCCGGTGGGGGCGCGGTACTCGCCGAACACCTCGCGCAGGGCGAAGGACCACTCGCCGGTGGTGACCCCGGCGCGGGCGCAGGCCAGGGTGGCCGGCATCAGGTTGGCCCCGGTGGCGGCGACCGTCTTGAGCCCGGCCAGCGCCTCCTGGGCGGCGGCCTCGTCGCGCTGTCCGCGCCAGGCCTCCAGGGCGGCCAGCACGGACTGCTCGGAGGCCGGGTCGACCACCATGATCGCGGTGTCGAGGTCGGCGGTGAGCGGGCTGGGCTCGGTGGTGTCGAAGCAGTTGACGCCGATGATCTTGTCCTCACCGGACTCGATCCGGGCCCGGCGGGCGGCGTGCGAGGCGACCAGGTTGGACTTGAGGTAGCCGGACTCGACGGCGGGTATGACCCCGCCCATCTCCAGCACCTTGGCGATCTCCGCCTCGGCGCCGGCCAGCAGTTCGTCGGTCTTGGCCTCGATCACCGCGGAGCCGTTGAAGAGGTCGCCGTACTCCAGCAGGTCCGACTCGTAGGCCAGCACCTGCTGGATGCGCAGCGACCACTGCTGGTCCCAGGGTCGGGGCAGGCCCAACGCCTCGTTCCAGGCGGGGAGTTGGACGGCCCGGGCGCGGGCGTCCCTGGACAGCGTGACGGCCAGCATCTCCAGCACGATCCGCTGGACGTTGTTCTCCGGCTGCGCCTCGGTCAGGCCCAGCGAGTTGACCTGGACGCCGTAGCGGAAGCGGCGCTGCTTCGGATCGGTGACGCCGTAGCGCTCCAGGGTGACCTTCTCCCAGAGCCGGGCGAAGGCGCGCATCTTGCACATCTCCTCGACGAAGCGCACGCCGGCGTTGACGAAGAAGGAGATCCGGGCGACCACGTCGCCCATCCGCTCGGCGGGCACCTGGCCGGAGTCGCGGACGGCGTCGAGCACCGAGATGGCGGTGCACATCGCGTAGGCGATCTCCTGGACGGGCGTGGCGCCCGCCTCCTGGAGGTGGTAGCTGCAGATGTTGATCGGGTTCCACTTGGGGATGTGGCCGACCGTGTAGGCGATCATGTCGGTGATCAGGCGCACCGACGGGCCGGGCGGGAAGACGTGCGTCCCGCGCGACAGGTACTCCTTGACGATGTCGTTCTGGGTGGTGCCGGTGAGCTTGGCGATGCCGGCGCCCTGCTCCTCGGCGACGACCTGGTAGAGCGCCAGCAGCCACATCGCGGTGGCGTTGATCGTCATGGAGGTGTTGGTCTGCTCGAGCGGGATGCCGTCGAACAGGGTGCGCATGTCGCCGACGTGGCCGACCGGGACGCCGACCCGGCCCACCTCGCCGCGGGCGAGGATGTGGTCGGAGTCGTAGCCGGTCTGGGTCGGCAGGTCGAAGGCGACGGACAGGCCGGTCTGGCCCTTCGCCAGGTTCCGCCGGTAGAGCGCGTTGGAGTCGCTCGCGGTGGAGTGGCCGGCGTAGGTGCGCATCAGCCAGGGTCGGTCGCGCTTCTGGGGCTCGGTCATCGGAGTGGTCTCACACGTTCCGGAAGCGGTTGATGGCCGGCAGGTGCTTCTCGCGCAGTTCCGCGTCGCGCACGCCCAGACCCTGCTCGGGGGCCAGGCAGAGCACGCCGACCTTGCCCTGGTGCCTGTTGTGGTGCACGTCGAGGGCGGCCTGGCCGGTCTCCTCCAGGGAGTAGACCTTGGACAGGGTCGGGTGGATCTTCCCCTTGGCGATCAGCCGGTTCGCCTCGTAGGCCTCGCGGTAGTTGGCGAAGTGCGAGCCGACGATCCGCTTCAGCGACATCCACAGGTAGCGGTTGTCGTACTGGTGCATGTAGCCGGAGGTGGAGGCGCAGGTGACGATGGTGCCGCCCTTGCGGGTGACGTACACCGAGGCGCCGAAGGTCTCCCGGCCCGGGTGCTCGAAGACGATGTCGACGTCCTCGCCGCCGGTGAACTCGCGGATCCGCGCGCCCAGGCGCTTCCACTCGCGCGGGTCCTGGTTGTGCTCGTCCTTCCAGAACCGGTAGCCCTCGGCCGAGCGGTCGATGATCGCCTCGGCGCCCATCGCGCGGCAGATGTCGGCCTTGGCCTCGCTGGAGACCACGCAGATCGGGGTGGCGCCGCCGGCCAGCGCGTACTGGGTGGCGTACGAGCCGAGGCCGCCGCTGGCGCCCCAGATCAGCACGTTGTCGCCCTGCTTCATGCCCGCGCCGTTGCGCGAGACCAGCTGGCGGTACGCGGTGGAGTTGACCAGCCCGGGGGAGGCGGCCTCCTCCCAGCTGAGGTGCTTCGGCTTGGGCAGCAGCTGGTTGGTCTTCACCAGGGCGAGCTGGGCCAGGCCGCCGAAGTTGGTCTCGAAGCCCCAGATGCGCTGCTCCGGGTCCATCATCGTGTCGTTGTGGCCGTCCGGGGACTCCAGCTCGACCGAGAGGCAGTGGGCGACGACCTCGTCGCCGGGCCGCCAGGAGTTGACCCCGGCGCCGGTGCGCAGCACCACGCCCGCGAGGTCGGAGCCGAGCACGTGGTACGGCAGGTCGTGGCGCTTGGTGAGCGGCGACAGCCGGCCGTAGCGCTCCAGGAAGCCGAAGGTGGAGACCGGTTCGAAGATCGAGCTCCACACGGTGTTGTAGTTCACCGAGCTGGCCATGACCGCGACCAGGGCCTCGCCGGGGCCCAGCTCCGGCAGGGCGATCTCGTCGAGGTGAAGGGACTTGCGGGGGTCCTTGTCGCGGCTGTCGAGGCCGGCGAACATCTGCTCCTCGTCCTTGTGGAGCGTGACCGCCCGGTAGGACTCGGGGAGCTTGATCGCCGCGAAGTCCGCCGACGTGGTGTCGGGGCTGAGGATCGCGTCGAGGATTTCCTGCATGGCTGCCTCCGAAGGCGTACCTGTGTGAGGGTCACAGGGCGTCTGGGGGAGCCGGGAGCGGACACCGGCTTCGCTGAGGTGGGTGGTGGGCGGTCAGGCGGTCGCCCGGGGCGGGCCCGGGCGGGTCTGCACGGCTGTTCTGCACGCTGGTCTGGCACTGCTGGTCTGGCACTGCTCCCGGGGTGTGGGAACGCCGGACGACGGCGCGCCGAGGTGGGGAGCCGCGGCGCCGCGACTGGTGGGTAACAAGGTAGTGGCACCCTGTGCCACACGTAAAGACACCGGGTGTCACAAATTCGAGCACTCCGGGAGCGCGCCTCGACCGCCTCGTGCGGGCATGCCGAGGGCCCGCGCCGACCGATCGGCGCGGGCCCTCGATATGCCTCTGACCTGCTGTTTTTAAGCCCTCAGCGACCCTGGGCGGCACTCAGTGCGGCCCGGATGCTGTCCACCACGACGTCCAGTGGAGCGTCCGTCCGGGCGACTGTGATGAGTACCTCACCTCCGGGGCTGGCACTCAGTGCGCTCTCCACCACCCCGTCCTCGGCCATCCCACTGGCACCGGGTGCCACCAACGAACCGCGGCGTCTGGCACCGGGTGCGCTGGCCGCCCAGAAGGTCCGCCGGATCACCTCGAAGGAGTGGTCCAGCTGCGCCTCCACGTCCCCCCGGCCGCCGGCCCGCAGCCACCGCCGCAGCACGTGGTTGTGCGCCGCGACGACCGCCGCCGCCGACACCTCGGCCAGCATCGAGTCGTCCTCGCCACCGCGCTGCCAGCCCGACGGGATGGACTCGCCGGTGTCGAACCGGCCCAGCAGGTAACGGGTGAACAGCCGCTCGTAGCGGGCCACCACGGCGATCTCCCGCTCGCGCAGCGCCGGGACCTGACGGATCAACTGGTACCGCGCGACCGACACCCCCGGGGTGGAGGCGTACATCCGCAGCACCTCCTTGATGCCGCGGCAGACCACGTCCAGCGGGTGCTCCTCCGGCTCGGCGCTGGCCAGCAGGTCGGCCACCCGGACCAGGGTGTCGTCGTGATCGGGGAAGATCGCCTCCTCCTTCGACCGGAAGTACCGGAAGAAGGTGCGCCGGGCCACCCCGGCGGCCGCCGCGATCTGGTCGACCGTGGTCTCCTCGTAGCCCTGCGAGGCGAACAGCTCCATCGCGGCCGCGGCCAGGTCCTGGCGCATCTGCTGACGCTGCGCCGCCGCCCGGCGGCTGCCCGGCCCGGGCTCGGGCCCGGCGCCCCCGGAGGGGACGGCCGTCCGGTCGCCGCCGCGCGGTCCGGCGGTTTGCTGCGGGGTGGTTGACTGAACCCGATCCATGTCCGGAACGCTACACGGCCCCGACTGCGCGCCCACGGCCGTTCCCCGGCGGACCGGCGCGACCGGGCCGGTCACGGCCGGTCTCGGCCAGTGCGCGGACACCGCCCCGGGAGGTCTGCCGACCCGCCCGGAGCCCCCGGGGCCGTACGGCCCGGGGCCGTTGCCGTAGGCCGCGCCGCTGCCGCGGGGCGCCGCGCCGCCGCCGTACGGGCCCGGACCGGCCCCGTACGGCAGCGGCTCGCCCCCGGCTCTCGAGGCGGTCACCGGCGCGCGTGGTCGCGGAAGCCGCGGCCGGTCTTGCGGCCCAGGCAGCCGGCCGCCACCAGGTGCTCCAGCAGCGGCGCCGCGGCCAGGCCCGGCTCGCGGAACTCCTGGTGCAGCACCTGCTCGATGGTCAGCGAGACGTCCAGGCCGACCACGTCCAGCAGCTCGAACGGGCCCATCGGGTAGCCGCAGCCCAGCTTCATCGCGGTGTCGATGTCGTCGACCGTCGCGTAGTGCTCCTGGAGCATCCGTACCGCGTCGTTCAGGTAGGGGAACAGCAGCGCGTTGACGATGAAACCGGCCCGGTCGCCGCACTCCACCGGGTGCTTGCGCACCTTCGCGGTCAGCTCCAGCACCGTCGCGGTGACCTCCGGGGCGGTCAGCACGGTGGAGACCACCTCGACCAGCTTCATCGCCGGGGCCGGGTTGAAGAAGTGCATGCCGATCACGTCCTGCGGCCGCGAGGTGGCGGTCGCGCAGCTGATCACCGGCAGCGAGGAGGTCGTGGTGGCGAGCACCGCGCCCGGGCGGACGATCTTGTCCAGGGTGGCGAACAGCTCCCGCTTGACGTCCAGGTCCTCGGCGACCGCCTCGACCACCAGGTCCACCTCGGCCAGCTCGGCGTACCGGCCGACCGGGGTGACCAGCGCCAGCGCGCCGTCCCGCTGCTCCGCGCTCAGCCGGCCCTTGGTGACCGAGCGCTCCAGCGACCTCGCCAGCTGCGCCTTGGCCCGCTCGGCCTTCTCCTGGCTGCGGGCGGCCAGCAGCACCGGGTGCCCGGCCTTGGCGAACACCTCCGCGATCCCGGTGGCCATGGTGCCCGAGCCGCAGACGCCCACGGTGCGCACGGTCCGGCCGGGCAGCGCCGCCCGGGCCGGCCCGGTGGCCGCGTCCACCGCCCTGGACGAGCCCGGCGCCTCGTAGGTGTAGAAGCCGCGCCCGGACTTGCGGCCCAGCAGCCCGGCCGAGACCAGCTGGCCGAGGATCGGCGCGGGCGCGTGCAGCCGGTCCCGGGACTGCTCGTACATCGCCTCCAGCACGGTGCGAGCGGTGTCGACGCCGATCAGGTCGAGCAGCGCCAGCGGGCCCATCGGCAGGCCGCAGCCGAGCCGCATCGCCGCGTCGATGTCCTCCCGCGAGGCGTACTTGGACTCGTACATCGCGGCGGCCTGGTTCAGGTACGCGAACAGCAGGCCGTTCACCACGAAGCCGGCCCGGTCGCCGGCCGGCACCGGCTCCTTGCCCAGGTCACGGGCGAAGGCGGCGGCGTCCTCGGCGGTCCGCGGCGAGGTCAGCACGGTGCGCACCACCTCGACCAGCTTCATCGAGTGCACCGGGTTGAAGAAGTGCAGGCCGAGCACCCGCTCCGGGCGGGAGGTCGCGGCGGCGATCCGGGTCACCGACAGGGCCGTGGTGCCGGTGGCCAGCACGGTGCCCTCCGGGCAGATCCGGTCCAGCTCGGCGAAGACCTCCCGCTTCAGCTCCAGTTGCTCGGGGACCTCCTCGATCACCAGGTCCGCGTCGGCGGCGGCCGCCAGCGCGTGCCCGACCGAGATCCGCTCCAGAAGCGCGGTGCGCTCCTCGGCGGTGATCCGCTCCCGGTCGACCGCGTGCGCGGTCGCCTCCTCGATCCGGGCCAGCGCCCGGGCGGCCGAGTCCGCGCCGGCCTCGATGCCGATCACCCGGCGGCCGCTCCTGGCGACCGCCACCGCGACGCCGGCACCCATCGTGCCGAGGCCGACGACGGCCACGGTGGGGAAGGGACGCTCCATCTGTCCTGACTCCTAGTCATGAAGGGCCCGCGCGCGCTCCGGCGGGCGGGCCGCCGCACCCGTCGCGAAACGGGGGCGGCCGCCGCCGGAGGAGGGTCCGCGCGCGGGGGCTCGGTGAGATGACGGGGTTCCGGCACAACCCGGTGGCGGCCGGTCCGCTCCGGCCGAACTGCGGGTGTGCCGTGGTACTCAGGCGCTCGAAGGTGAAGGCGGCGCTGATACGAGGAGAGACCCGGCCCCGCCGCGGTTCGCGGCACCGACCGGTGAAGGCGCACCGCGCGGCGCCGCAGACACGACGACCGCGACCCCGCCGGTGCGGCTCCCGAAGCCCGGCGATGGTGCGTGTCCGGCCACTGTAGCGAAGCTACTCATGAGTAGGAAGAGGGCGTCGGCGGAAAACCCGTTCGAGGCCCGGACCGGCCTTCGCTAGGGTGATCCACGCGGGGGCGGCTCCGCGGCGTGCTTCCTTCTCCATTCTCTGCAAATGATCCAGCGCGCCCACTCTCCGCCCCCGCTTCGTCATATCCGGCCGGGGCAGGGAAGTCAGGGACGTGAAGAGGTCCACCATCGCCGAGCGTCCCGCGAACGCGCTGGACGCCTACCTGCTGCGCCGCCACGGACAGGTCCTGGTCGCGCCCGGGGCCGCCGCCGGCGAGCCCGACCCGTGGACGGCCCGGGGCCTGGTCGCCCTGGAGGCCGACCTGGTGCAGCGCGGCCACGTCCTGACCAAGCCGCTGCGCGACGCCCTCGGCCGGCTGCGCCCGGCCGACCTCGCCGAGGCCGGCACCCGGCTGCTCGCCGGGATCGACGCCCTGCTCGGCACCGACCGCCGCCACCGGCCGCTGTTCCGCCGCTTCCCCGAGGGCGTGCCCTCGCACGCCCACGCCGACTACTCCGCCCTCATCCGCGGCCACCTGCTCTGCCAGGCCGACCAGCTCTGCCTGCTCTGCGAGCGCTCCAGCCTGGAAGCCGGCATCGGGGCCCTCGCCCCCTGCGCCCACCTGGTCTGCGGCGACTGCTACCAGGACCTCGCCGACGACGGCGCGCCGCACTGCCCGCTCTGCCGCACCCCGCTGGACGACTGCGGCCGCCTCGACCCCGACACCAGGGCCGCCCGCAAGGCCGCCCGCGGGCTCACGCCCGATCGGCCGCTCGTCCCGCTGCGCCTCGCCGACGCCACCAACCCGGCCGCGCTCACCGGCGCCGCACTGGCGGCCCTGCTCGCCCGGCGGACCCCGCTCGGCCCGCAGGACCGCGAGGACCTCGCCCTGCTGCTCGACCGGGCCCCCGCCGACCCGGACGGCTGGCTGCCCGCGGCGATCCCCGTCCGGGAGACCCGCGCCACCGTGCTGGCCGCCCTGCTGCGCCGCGACCCGGAGCGCACCCGCCCGCTGCTCGCCGACCACCTCACCACCGCCACCGACGTGCTGCGGCTGCTCTGGGCCTGGTCCGGCGTCGAGCCCGACCTGCTCCCGGAGACCGCCCGCGGGCTGCGCCTGCGCAACCTGCCCCGCCCGCTGCGCCGGGACCTCCTCGCCGTCCTCGACGCGCTCCCGGCCGGCACCCTCGCCGAGGACCTCCGCCGCCACCGCGCCGCCTGGCTGCGGGCCGGCGAACTCCTGCACCCGTACGAGCACCGCGCCCGCTTCCCGTACGCCGCGGCGGCCTTCGCCGTCCTGCGGCAGACCGACCTCGACCGGCACGGCCTCGGACCGGAACTGCGCGAGGCCCCCGCCCCGCTGCGGGTGCGCGAGACGCCCGGCAGCCACCCCCGGCTGACCGTCGAGACCTTCGCGGCCCGCGTCGAGCACGCCCTGGCGCGGGGCGAACTGTCCACCGCCGTAAGGCTGTTGTCCCGCCGGCCGGGCGACCTGGTGCGCCGGCTGCACCACCTGCTGCGGGTGCACGCCGCCTGGCGGCCCGGCGAGCCGCTGCCCGTCGACCTCGCCGAAGCGCTGCCCGCGGCCCTGCGCGCGGTCGCCCCCGGGCCGCTGCTCGGCGCGTACGGGCGGCTGCGCGGTCCGCGCCGAACCGGCGAGCGGCGGCTGTACTTCCCGCGCGGCCGGGTCGCCGCCGCGCAGACCCGCCGGGACTGGGGCACGGCCGTCCCGGACGCGCTCGCTGCGCCGGTCTGCGCGCTGATCGAGGCCGAACTGCTCCGCCGGGCCGGGCGGTCCGCGGACGACACCGGGCGCCACCAGGTGGCGGTCCTGGACGCCGGGCTCGCCGACCTGGTGGTCCCGTTCGCCGAGCGCGCCAGCGCCAGGACACTGGTGGCGGTGCCGCGCGGGAGCGTGCAGCGGCTCCCGGACGGGCAGCACCTGCGGCTGTTCGTGCACTGGATGCAGCGTCCGCAGCAGCGGGTGGACCTCGACCTGTCGGTCGCCTTCTACGACGAGGAATGGCGGTTCACCGGCCTGTGCGACTACACCCGGCTGGTCGCCGGGCCGCGCGCCGCCGTCCACTCCGGGGACTTCACCACCGCCCCGCCGCCGCACGGCGCCACCGAGTTCGTCGACCTCGACCTGCGGGCGCTGGGCGGGACGGGCGCCCGGTACGCCGTGGTCGTGGTGTTCAGCTACAACGACATCCCGTTCGAGGACCTCACCGACGCCTTCGCCGGCTTCATGGCCCTGACGCCCTCCGAGGCCGCGCGCCGGCGCACCGGCAGCTTCCACCCGCGCAGTGTGCGCCAGCGGCTGGACCTCGCCGGGGACGCCCGGATCTGCGTGCCGATGATCGTCGACCTCGGGACCCGCGCGTACACCTGGACCGACCTCAACGTGGGCGCCGCCGCCGGCTTCCAGAACCTCCACCGCCACCGCGACCGGATCGGCGCGCTCGCGTCCTCGGTGCTGACCCACTTCGCCCCGGGCACCCGGGCCACCCTGTGGGACCTCGCCGCCGCGGCCGCCGCGGCCGGCGGCGACGAGGTGTGGGTGCGCGACCGCGACGGCCGGGGGCTGGACCGCTACCACCGGGGCGCGGACGAGCCGGTGGCCGACTTCGCCGAGCGGGTGCGCGGGCGGCACGCGAGCGACCACCGCACCGAGCGGCCGGCGGACGACACCGCCCGGCTGATCGCCGAACGGCTCGCCGGCGCGCGGGCGTTCGCGGCCCTGGTGCACGCCGACGTGCCCGTCCCGGCGGGGGTGGAGGGGATGCTGTACCGGCTCTACCCGGGGCGGCTGGACGCCGCCGCGGACACGCTGGAGCGGATCACCGCGGGGGAGTTGACGGCCCGCTTCGCCCCGGACGCCCTCTCCCCGGACGTCCCCTCCCCGGACGAGGCCCCGCCCGACGAAGGGGTCCCGAACGGCAGGGTCCCGAACGGCAGGTCCTCGAACGACCCTTCCCCGAACGGGTGAAGAGGCGGACGGGCGTCCGTTTCTTCCACCCGATAGGGGAGTTACCGGGCCCCCGTCCGCGGGGCAGCATGGCGGCATGAGCACCGTCACCGCCTCCCAGGCCGCCGACTCCGCCGGCCCGCCCGACCAGGCCGCGCTCGCGGCCGCCGTCGCGCTGCCCCCGCGGGCCGAACGCGCCGAGCGGGCCGAGCGGGCGGTCGACCGGCTGCGCACCGCCGCCGTCGAGGCGGTCGCCGTCACCTGGGTGGACAACGCCGGCATCACCCGGGTCAAGGCCGTCCCGCTGGGCGGCCTGGTGCACGCGGCCCAGTGGGGCGTCGGCGCCGCGCCCTGCTTCGACGTGTTCCTCGCCGACGACGCCATCACCACCAGCCCGCACATCGGCGGCCCCACCGGGGACCTCCGGCTCTACCCGGACCTCGACCGGATCGTCCCGCTGGCCGCCCAGCCCGGCTGGGCCTGGGCCCCGGGGGACCGCCACACCCAGGGCGGCGGCCCGCACCCCGGCTGCCAACGCCTGTTCGCCCGCCGGGCGGAGGCCGCGGCGGCCGCCCGCGGGCTGAGCCTCAAGGCCGGCCTCGAGGTCGAGTGGGTGGTCGCCCAGGCGGGGCCCCCGGAGGAGCCGCCGCGGTACCCGACGCACGGCCCCGCGTACGGCATGCACCGGCTCACCGACCTCTCCGACTACCTGCGGGACGTCCTGCGCGCCCTGGGCGCGCAGGGGCTGGAGGTGCTGCAGATCCACCCCGAGTACGCCCCGGGCCAGTTCGAGGTCTCGGTCGCCCCCGAGGGCCCGGTCGGTGCCGCCGACACCTCCGTCCTGGTCCGGCACACCGTCCGCGCCGTCTCCGCCCGGCACGGCCTGCGGGTGTCCTTCGCCCCGGTGGTCGAGCCCGACGGCGTCGGCAACGGCGGCCACCTGCACGTCAGCCTCTGGCGGGACGGCCGCAACCTCGGCAACGGCGGCCCCGGTCCGTACGGTCTGACGGCCGAGGCCGAGGGCTTCCTCGCCGGGGTGCTCCGGGCGCTGCCCGAACTCCTGGTGCTGGGCTGCTCCAGCCCGGCCGGGTACCTGCGCCTGGTGCCCCAGCACTGGGCCGGGGCGTACCAGTGCTGGGGGCTGGAGAACCGGGAGGCCGCGCTGCGCCTGGTCACCGGCTCGGCCGGGGAGCGCGCCGCCGCCGCGAACGCCGAGGTCAAGTGCTTCGACGCGAGCGCCAACCCGTACCTGGCGGTCGGCGGGGTGCTCGCCGCCGGGCTCGCCGGGCTGGAGCAACGCCTGGCGCTGCCACCGGAGTTCACCGGTGATCCGGCCGCCGCCGAGCCGGGCGCGGTGCCCCGGCTGCCGCAGCGCCCGGCCGAGGCGATCGCCGCGTACGAGCGCTCGGCGGTGCTGCGCGAGGCGCTCGGCGAACCGCTGCACCAGGCGGTGCTGGCGGTGCGCCGGGCCGAGGCCGAACAGTACGCGGCCGTCGGCCCCGAGGAGCTGATCGCGGCGACGCGCTGGCGCTACTGAGATGGAGCCGGTGCCCGCGCTGGTCGACCACCACTGCCACAGCGTGGTGGCGGCCGAGCTCGCCGACGACGCGCTGGCCGGGCTGCTCACCGAGTCCGACCGCCCGCCCGCGCCCGGCTGTTCGCCGTTCGACAGCGCGCTCGGCCTGGCCGTGCGGCGCTGGTGCCCGCCCGCGCTCGGCCTGCCCGCGCACGCCCCGGCCGCCGACTACCTGGCCCGGCGGCGGGAGCTGGGCGCCGACGAGTCCACCCGCCGGCTGCTCGCCGCCGCCGGGCTGGACACCTGCCTGGTGGACACCGGGCTGACCGCCGCGGCCGGTCGGCCGCTGCTGCCGCTGCCCGAACTCGCCGCGGCCACCGGCGCGGTGGTGCGCGAGGTGGTCCGGCTGGAGTCGGTGGCCGAGACGGTCGCGGGCGGCGCGGCACACTGGCCGCAGGCCGTCGGCGAGGCACTGGCGGCCGCCGCCGCAGGCGCCGTCGCGGTCAAGTCGGTGCTCGCCTACCGGCACGGCCTGGCAGCCCCGGCCGAACGGCCCGCCCGGGCGGCCGTGGTGGCCGCCGCGGGGGCCCGGCTGCGCGGCGGGCGCGGCCGGCTCTCCGATCCGGTGCTGCTGCACCACCTGCTCTGGACGGCCGTGGACGTCTGTGCCGAGCTGGGCCTGCCGCTCCAACTCCACACCGGCTTCGGCGATCCCGACCTCACCCTGCACCGCGCCGACCCGTCGCTGCTGACGGACTTCGTCCGCGCCGCCGAACCGAGCGGCGTCCCGCTGGTGCTGCTGCACGGCTATCCGTACCACCGGCAGGCCGCCTGGCTGGCCCAGGCCTTTCCGACCGTGTACACCGACCTCGGGTTGACGGCCTCCTACACCGGGCCGCGGGTGGCGACGGTGCTCGGCGAGATGCTGGAACTGGCCCCGTTCGGAAAGCTGCTGTTCTCCACCGACGCCTACGGACTTCCCGAACTGTTCTTGACGGGCGCCGCACAGTTCCGGTACGGACTGGGCATGCTCCTCGCGGACTGGCAGGTGGGAGGCGCCTGTTCGGCCCCGGACGCGCGCCGGCTGGCGCAACTCGTCGCCGCCGACAACGCCCGCCGGTTGTACGCGCTCCGCTAGCGCTTCCAGCCATTTTTCGCGTACATGACCAGATCGGTCGGCTCGTCCGCGAACCATCACTTTTTAACAATCTTCAGCTCTGTTGCGCCTGTTGACCTGCGGAGCACGAACCTCCGTTGTTGGTCTAGATGTGACGATTAGATGACTACCTCTTGCGCATATCAGCGAATATTCATTAACGTCCCGGTCATCCCAGCGCACCTGCCGCACCGCGGCTGCCGCCTGACGACCCGGGAGGGCCAACCCCCATGAGAGTTCCTCGGATCAGCCGGACCCGGTACGCGGCCGTGGGCCTCGTGCTCGCCACCGCCGGCGCCCTCGCGCTCCCGGCCGGCACCGCCGTCGCGGCGCCCACCGGCGACCCGACGACCGGTCCGCTGCTCAGCTACGTCGTCAACACCAAGGCCAACCACGGCCAGGTGCAGAAGGTGGAGAAGGCCATCACCGGCCTCGGCGGCACCGTGGTCCAGTCGTACGAGCAGATCGGCGTCGTGGTCGCCCGCTCCAACGACACCAAGTTCGCCGAGAAGCTGCGCCTGGCCAAGGGCGTCGACTCGGTCGGCGCCAGCCGCACCAAGGGCATCCTCGCCGCGGACCAGGGCAAGGCCGAGGTCGCCGCCGAGCCGACCGGCGCCTCCGCCGCGACCGCCGGCCAGGAGCCGTACGAGCCCAACCAGTGGGACATGCGCCAGATCGGCGTCGACAAGGCCCACAAGATCTCGCTCGGCAGCCGCAACGTCACGGTCGGCGTGCTGGACTCCGGCATCGACGCCACCCACGAGGACCTGGCCGCCAACGTGGACGCCTCGCAGTCGGTGTCCTGCATCGACGGCAAGACCAACACCGACTGGAAGGCCTGGCAGCCGACCAACAGCGACCACGGCACCCACGTGGCCGGGACGATCGCCGCCGCCAAGAACGGCAAGGGCATCATCGGCATCGCCCCGAACGTGAAGCTGGCCGCGGTCAAGGTCGTCGACGACGGTGGCTTCATCTACCCGGAGAACGCGGTCTGCGGCTTCGTCTGGGCCGGCGAGCACGGCTTCAAGGTGACCAACAACAGCTACTACGTCGACCCGTGGATGTTCAACTGCCCGAACGACAAGGACCAGGCCGCGATCTCGGCCGCCGTCCGCAAGGCCGTCGCGTTCTCGCAGCGCAAGGGCGTCCTGAACGTCGCCGCCGCCGGTAACGAGAACATCGACCTGGCCCACAAGACCGTCGACGTCTCCAGCCCGGACGACACCAAGCCCGGCTCCCGCCCGGTCACCAACGACTGCCTGTCGCTGCCGACCGAGCTGCCCGGCGTGATCGCGGTCTCCGCGGTCGGCGTCAACGGCGACAAGTCGTACTACTCCAGCTACGGCAAGGGCATCGTCACCGTCGCCGCGCCCGGCGGCGACGCCCGCTACCAGATCCCGAACACCCCGGACAAGAACGGTCGCATCCTGTCGACCATCCCGGGCAACAAGTACGGGTACATGCAGGGCACCTCGATGGCCACCCCGCACGTCACCGGTGTGGTCGCGCTGCTGGCCGGCACCTTCCCGTGGGCCAGCCCGGACGAGCTCACCGAGCTGCTGACCAACCAGGCCGAGTCCCACGCCTGCCCGAAGGGCGAGTACAACCCGGGCAACACCGGCCAGTTCAAGGCCACCTGCGAGGGCGGCGAGGACGACAACGGCTTCTACGGCGCGGGCATCATCAACGCCGAGAAGGCGGTCCAGTGGTGGCGCTGACGCGCCGACCGCGGTGACCTCTGAGCACTGAGCCGGGGAGCGGGGCCCACGTGGCCCCGCTCCCCGGCGGCGTTCCCGGACCCGTCCGCCCCGCGCGACCCGGGGCGGATCGGCAACAGCCGCATTCACCAAGGGAGTTGTCCGCCCTCGTCCCGGGGTCGGGCGCTCACTCGACGTGGCGCTCCCAGACCGTCTCCACCGAGGGCTTGCCGTGCAGGTCCGGCACCTCCTGCAGCCAGGCCGGCCGACCGGCCCGGGTGCGCGCCGCGCGCCGCCGCTCCGCCTCGCGCAACTGCTCGGGGGTGGCGAAGCCCTCCGGCAGCCACTGCTCGGAGAGCACCGCCCGGGCGGCCAGGTGGGTGACGTACGCGTGCCGGACGGCGTCCACCGAGTCGAAGCCGGGCTCGTCGGCCAGCCACTCGTCCGGGACCAGCGCCACCACCTGCTCCAGCAGCTCGACCGTCACCAGCGGCCCGAGGTCCTCGTCGGCCAGCCGGACGTCCGGGGCGCAGCCGCCGAGCGCGTGGGCGCTGAGGTCGTACCGCTTGCCGACGGACGCCTCGGCGCCGGCCCAGCGGTGGTGGAAGATCAGCGCGGCGCCGTTGTCGATCAGCCAGAGCCGCCGGTGCCAGACCACCAGGTTGGGGTTGTGGACGGTGCGGTCGACGTTGCCGGTGAGCGCGTCCAGCCAGACCACCCGCCCGGCCTCGGCCGAGTCCACCGGGATCATCCCGGGCCGGTAGTCCGCGGCCCCGGGCAGCAGGTCCATCCCGAGGTTGAGACCGGCGCTGGCCCTGAGCATGTCCTGGATCTCGCTGTCCGGCTCGTCCGCGGCCACCACCGGGTCGAAGTCCACCAGCCGCAGCTCCGGCACCCGCAGCCCCAGCCGGCGCGCCAGCTCGCCGACGATCACCTCGGCCACCAGCGCCTTGCGGCCCTGGGCGGCACCGGTGAACTTGACCACGTACGTTCCCAGGTCGTCCGTCTCCACGACGCCGGGCACCGAACCGCCGGCCCGCAGCGGGTCCACGTAGCGCAGCGCAGTCACCAGATCGAGCACGCCCGCCACCCTATCCCGCCGCGTCGCGGCCGCGGCGCTGTGATTGGCTTGCCGGTGAGAACGGTACGCAGAGCGGTACCCACCAGACGAGGAGAGCAAGGTCATGGGACAGGTGCAGGCCACCACCGAGCGGATCTACGACGCGGCCCCCGAGCGGGTGTACGAGGCGTTGGCCGACTACCAGGTGACCCGCCCGAAGCTGCTGCCCGCGCAGTACAGCGAGTACGAGGTGCGGGTCGGCGGCACCGGCGCCGGAACCCAGGTGCACTGGAAGCTCCAGGCCACCGAGAAGCGGGTGCGCGACTGCCTGTTCACCGTCTCGGCGCCCACGCCGGACCAGCTGGTGGAGAAGGACGCCAACTCCAGCATGGTGATCACCTGGACCGTCGCGGCCGTCGGCGAGGGCCGCTCCAAGGTCACCGTCACCGCCACCTGGCAGGGCGCGACCGGCATCGGCGGCTTCTTCGAGCGCACCTTCGCCCCGAAGGGCCTGAACCGGATCCACGACCAGGTGCTGGCCAACCTGGCCGCCGAGGTCCGCTGAGTCCTCCGGAGCACACCGGAGCCCACCGGAGCCCACCGGAGCCCACCGGAGTCCTCCGGAGCTCTCCGGGCCGGTCGGGGTCCCGTCATCGGGATCCGATAGTAGAACCGGGAATTCGCCAGGAATGTCGAGCGGTTCGTCCGCCCGTGCGAGCCGAAAGCCGTACGGGTGGACGGCCCGCCACCTGCGGGTGACGAGGGCCGCCCGGCACGGGGGAGCCATCCTAGGCTCGCCGCCGTGCATATGACGATCCTTCACATTTCACAACCGGTGGACGGCGGAGTCGCCCGCGTCGTCGTCGATCTGGTCCGGGGGCAGCGCGAGGCCGGGCACCGGGTACTGGTCGCCTGTCCGCGCGGCGGCCGGCTGGCCGAGGAGGCCACCGCGGTGGGCGCGCTGGTCCAGGACTGGCCCGCCGGCCGTTCGCCCGGCCCGGGCACCGCCACCGAGGCCTGGCGGCTGCGTCGGATCGTCCGGGCGGCCGGGCCCGACGTGGTCCACCTGCACAGCGCCAAGGCCGGGTTGGCCGGCCGGCTGGCCGTGCGCGGCGCGGTGCCGACCGTCTTCCAGCCGCACGCCTGGTCCTTCGCCGCCGTGGACGGCGCGATGGCCGCCGCGACCCTGCGCTGGGAGCGTTTCGCGACCCGCTGGGCGCACCGGCTGCTGTGCGTCAGCGTCCAGGAGCGGGCGGACGGCGTGGCCGCCGGGATGCACGCCGACTGGGCGGTGGTGCCCAACGGCGTGGACGTCCGCCACTACGCGCCCGCCGACCGCCGGGCCGCCCGGATCGCGCTCGGGCTGGACCTGGACGCCCCGCTCGCGGTCTGCGTCGGGCGGCTGTGCCGGCAGAAGGGCCAGGACGTGTTGCTGGCCGCCTGGCCGGAGGTGCTGCGCCGGGTGCCGCAGGCGCGGCTGGCGCTGGTCGGCGGCGGGCCGGAGCAGCAGCGGCTGGCGGAGACGGTCCGGGAGTCGGCCGAGCCGTGCCGGGTCCGGCTGGTCGGGGACGTGCCGGATCCTCGGCCGTGGCTGGCGGCGGCGGACCTGGTGGTGCTGCCGTCGCGGTGGGAGGGCATGGCGCTGGCCCCGCTGGAGGCGATGGCGGCCGCCCGTCCGGTGCTGCTGACCGACGTGCCCGGCGCCCGGGAGTGCCTGCCGCCGGCGGAGCGCGGCCCGTCGGTGGTGCCGCCGGAGGAGTCGGAGGCGCTCGCCACCCGGATGGCGGAAGCGTTGTCCGATCCGATCGAGTGCGAGCGGCGTGGTGCCCGGCTGCGCGACCACGTGGTGGCCCGGCACGACGTCCGCACGGTGGTCGAACAGGTGGACGCCCTGTACCGCCACCTGCTGGGTGCCGGACCGGCCGCCGGACGGCGCCGGACCCGTGTCCCAGAGCGGATCTGATCGTTTCACATGCCGTGAATCCCCGCCGTCGCGAGGTCGGCGCATTCGCACCCTCAACCGGAAATATGGGCGAGGCGTCAAATCCGAATTACCTATTAATGGGCGGCTGGAATGAAACGGCAAGTCAACTTCCGGCCCGCATGGCCTGGTTCGGTATTGTCGGATTTTGCCTGCTTCATTTCGATTTCACCCCGGAATTCCGCGTCCGGGCCCCTCGCGGCCGCGCCCACGATGACCAGGCCGTCCGCGACCGGCCCCCGCGCAGGGGAACCGAAAGCCGCCAGCGGTAGCAGGTGCTGTCAGGACCGCGCCCACCGGGCCGGGACGGCGGCCCCGCGCCCGACGGCGTCGGGGCACCGCCACCCCGGGCACACAGCAGGGGAGTTCGTGCGCTGATGACCATTGACCACGACAGCGTGCCGCGATCCGGCGGACCCCTGTCCGGACCGCGACGGCCCGGCACCGGGCTGCTCGACCGGCCGACCGGGGCGACGTACACCCGAGCGGTGCCGTCGCCCCGCCGGCACCGCCGGGCCGGCCGCTCCCGGCTGGCCCTGCCGCTCGCGCTGGTCCAGGTCGATGCGATCGCGCTCTGCTCCGCCGCCGGCATCGCCAACCGGACGATCGACCCGACCGTCCCGCTCGCCCCCCTGCTCGGCGCCGGCGCCGTCCTGCCCCTGCTCCTGCTGCTCAACCTGGCCGGCGGCCTCTACCGCACCCGGCTCACCCTGTCCGTCCTGGACGAACTGCCCGCCCTGGCCGTCCGGGCCGTGGTCGCCACCGCCTTCGCCGTCACCCTGGCCGGCTGCCTGGACGGCCGCTGGCCCGACTGCGGCCCGGCCACCCCGGCCCGGCTCACCGTCCTGCTCGGCGCCCAGCTGCTGATCGCCGTGCTCGGCCGCGCCGTCCTCTACCACCTGGTCCGACGGATCCGCCGCGGCCGCCCCAGCCCGGTCCTGGTGCTCGGCGCCGGCCGGCTCGGCCGCAAGGTCGCCGAGGCGCTCAGCGCGCACGGCGAGTACGGCATGCGCCCGATCGGCTTCCTGGACGCCGACCCGCCGCTGCTGGCCGGCGATACCGACCTGCCCGTGCTCGGCGGCCGCGAGGTGCTGGAGCGCGAGGTCCGCCGGCACCGGATCCACCACGTGATCGCCACCGCCGGGGCCGGCGACGAGGCCGAGACCGCCGCCGCCCTGCGCGACGCCGTCCGGCTCGGCTGCCAGGTCTGGCTGGTGCCCGCGCTGCGCGAGCACGGCTCGCTGCCCACCGCCCCGATCGCGGGCGGCGACCACCTGTGGGGCTTCCCCTGCCTGCGGCTCGGCGGCCCGGCCATGCGCCGCCCGGGCTGGGTCGCCAAGCGCGCCCTGGACGTCACCGCCGCCGGGTTCGGCCTGCTGCTGCTCTCCCCGGTCCTGGTGCTCTGCGCCCTCGCCGTCCGCTTCGACACCGGCCCCGGGGTGCTCTTCCGCCAGCAGCGCACCGGCCTGGACGGACGGGTCTTCACCGTCCTGAAGTTCCGCACCCTGCGCCCCAGCAACGAGCACGAGTCGGCGACCCGCTGGAACATCTCCCAGGACCACCGGATGGGCGCGGTCGGCCGCCTGCTGCGCAAGAGCTCGCTGGACGAGCTGCCGCAGCTGTGGAACGTCCTGCGCGGCGACATGAGCCTGGTCGGCCCGCGCCCCGAACGCCCCTACTTCGTCATGCGGTTCAGCCAGGCCTACCCGGAGTACGCCGACCGCCACCGGGTCCCGGTCGGCCTCACCGGCCTCGCCCAGGTCAACGGCCTGCGCGGGGACACCTCGATCGAGGACCGGGCCCGCTTCGACAACCGCTACATCGAGAGCTGGAGCCTCTGGCAGGACGTCAAGATCCTGTGCCGGACCGCCGTCCTGATGCTCCACCCGGACGGGAGCTGACCCGGCGTGGCCCTGACCCTCCCGGTTCTTCCGCGCCTCCCGCGCCCGGCCTTACGGCGGGCCCTGCCCGCCCTCGCGGACCGGCCGAGTCTGCTCGCCGCGGCCACCGTGCTGCTGGTCTGCGTGCCCACCGGCGAGAAGGACGTGACCGCGGCCGTCCACGTCACCGCCGCCGACGTCGCCTCGCTCGCCCTGGTCGCCCTCACCGCCCTGAACCTGCTGCGCGGACGGCTGCCCGCCCTCACCCGCAGCACCGCCGCGCTGTTCGGCGCCGTCGTGGTCGCCGCCGCCGTCGCCACCATGGGCTCGATCGACCCGGCCACCAGCCTGACCGGCTTCGTCCGGCTCACCCAGGTGTTCGTCCTGGTGCCGGCCGCCGTGCTCTGCGCGCTGCGCGACCGCACCGACCAGCGGCTCGTCCTCGGCTCCTTCGTGCTCGCCGCGCTGATCCAGGGCGTGGTCGGCGCGAACCAGTACCTCACCCGCACCGGCGCCTCCTACACCGGCCAGCCGATCCGGGCCGTCGGCACCTTCGGCGCGCTGGACATCATGGCGATGTCCACCGTGGTCAGCTTCGGACTGCTGGCCGCGCTGGCCCTCGCCCTCGGCGAGCGCGGGCCGCACGGCGACGTCCGGCTGCGCCGGGCGATGTTCGCCGCCGCCGCCTTCCTCGCCTTCCCGCTCGCCGTCTCCTTCAGCCGCGGCAGCTGGATCGCCACCGGCGTCGCCGCCACCGTGCTGCTGCTGCGCGCCGACGCCCGGCTGCTGGTGCGCAGCGCCGTACTGGGCCTGGCCGCCGCGGTCGTCCTGGTCGGCGGCCTGGGCCTGGGCGCCTCCGGCGTCACCGAGCGGCTCAGCTCGATCGGCTCCGTCTCCGCGGCGCCCGACCAGTCCGTCTCCGACCGCTACGACCTGTGGGCCACCGCCGGGCGGATCTGGCAGGACCACCCCGTGCACGGCGCCGGACCGAAGGCCTTCCCGAAGCTGCGCGACAGCCACGCCCCGCTGCGGCTGTCCTCCGGCAGCGACGCCGCCGACTCCACCATCGGCTTCCAGCGCGAGCCGCTGCTCTCCCCGCACAACATGTACTTCCTGGTGCTCAGCGAACAGGGCCTGATCGGCATCACCGCGTACGCCGCCCTCTTCCTCGGCCTGCTGCTCGGCTGCCTGCGGCACCGCGGCGGCCCCGCCCTGGCCGCCCTCGCGCTGCTCACCTGGGTGCTGGTGGACTTCCTGTACGCCGACATCGGCGGCACCACCACCGTGCTGACCTCCGTCGTCCTCGGCCTCGCCGCCCGGGCCGCCGGCCCCGCCGCCGTCCGGGAGGCCCGGTGACCACCGACCAGCCCGCCGCGCTCGCCGCGCCGCTCCCGGCCCCCCGCAGCGCCCCCGCGGGCCCCGCCGCCCCCGGGCCCGGACCGGCGCCGCGGGGCGGCTTCCTGGCCAAGGCCTTCGGCGTCACCGCCGTGCTCAGCGCCGCCGGCTCCGGCCTCGGCCTGCTGCGCGACCTCCTGCTGGCCCGCTACTTCGGCGCCAGCCAGGGCACCGACGCCTTCCTGGTCGCCTGGACCGTCCCCGAGACGGCCGCGCCGCTGCTGATCGAGGACGCCATGTCCTTCCTCATGGTGCCCGCCTTCGCGCTGGCGCTGGTGCTGCGCGAGGAGGACCCGGACGCCCCCGACCCGGTCCGCCACCTGGTCCGGGCCACCCTGCCCTGGCTGCTGCTCGCCCTCAGCGGGCTCGCCCTGGCCGCCGCCCTGGGCGCGCCCCAACTGGTCGAAGTGCTCGCCCCCGGCCTGCCCGACCCGGGCCTGGCGGTCGCCTGCACCCGGATCACCGCGATCACCGTGCTGCCCTTCGGCGTGGCCGGCTACCTGGCCGCCGCGCTGCGCGCCCACCACAGCTTCACCGCCCCGGCCGGCATCTACGTCGCCTACAACCTGGGCATCCTGGCCCTGCTGTTCGGCTTCCACGGCGTCCTCGGCGTCCGCTCCGCCGCCCTCGGGGTGGCGCTCGGCAGCCTGCTGATGGCCGGTCTGCTGGTCGGCCCGTTCCTGCGCCACCTGAGGGCCGGGCAGCCCGCGACCGGACGCACCCGGCGCAGCCGCACCACGCTGGTGCTGATGCCGCTGGCCCTGCTGCCGGTGGCCGCCTTCACCCTGACCCGGCAGTCCCAGGTGTTCGCCGAGCGCTACCTCGGCTCGGCGCTCCCGCCGGGCACCATCTCGCACCTCAACTACGCCGCCAAGGTCTCCCAACTCGCCATGACGGCGGGCATCCTGATCTGCACCGTCACCTTCCCGCTGGTCGCCCGGGCGCTCGCCGCCGGGGACCTCACCGCCGCCCGGGACCGGGTCGAGAAGGACCTCGGCCAGGCCGCCGCGGTCGTCCTGCTGGGCACCGCCTTCCTGATGGCCTGCGCCCCCTCGGTGGTCTCGCTGCTGTTCGAACGCGGCGCCTTCGGCCCCGGAGACACCGCCGCCACCGCCGCCGTGATCCGGGTCTACAGCTTCGGCCTGCCCGCCCAGGCGCTGATCGGCGTGATGATCCGCCCGTACTTCTCGCTGCGCCCGGTGGTCCGCCGCGCCGACGACCCGCGCCGGGTGGACGGCGGCCGCCGGTTGCTGGACTGGTACCCGGTCGCGGTGATGCTGCTCGGCCTCGCCGTGACCGTCTCGGTCGGCCTGCTCGCCACGCCCCGGTTCGGCGCCCTCGGCCTGGCCGCCGGGAACGCGGCCGGGATCACCACCACCGCCGGGCTGCTGCTGTACGGCCTGGTGCTGCGCGGCATCCCGCTGCGGCTGCGCCGGGTGCTCGGCGGCCACGGCCGGCTGGTCGGCGCCGCCGCCGGGGCCACCGCCCTGGGTACCGCCGTCGCGGACCTGAGTGTCGATCCGCTGCTCTCGACCCTCGCCGGGGGCCTCGCCGTGGTGCTCGCCTTCGCCGCCCTCGGGGCCGGCCTCGGCGCCCAGGAGGTCCGCGTCCCGGTCCTCGCCGCCGGCCGGGTCCTGGGGTTCCGCGGGAACCCGCCAACCGTCGCCGATGAAGGGAAGTTGCCCGATGGAGAATGAACGGGGAACCGTCCGTTCGGCCCGGGCGGGCGTCACCGGCGCCCCGGCCGACCGGGCCCGACTGCCCAGGAGCCGCCGTCCGGCCGGCGAATCCGCCCTGCCCGGCTCGTCCTCGCCGTGGATCCTGATGTACCACTCGGTGGCGGTCGAGAAGGAGGACCCGTACCGGCTCACCGTCAGCCCCGAGCGGTTCGCCGAGCAGATCGCCTGGCTGCACCGGCGCGGACGGCGCGGCGTCTCGGTCCGCGAGCTGATCCGGGCCCGCGCGCGCGGCCAGGACGACAAGCTGGTCGGCCTGACCTTCGACGACGGCTACGCGGACTTCGCCCGGTACGCCGTACCGATCCTCCAGGCGTACGGCTTCACCGCGACCGCGTACGTGGTCGCCGACCTCCTCGGCCAGGACAACGGCTGGGACATCGAGGGCCCGCGCAAGAAGCTGCTCACCGTCGACGAGGTCACCGAACTCGCCGCCGCGGGCTGGGAGATCGGCTCGCACGGCCTCGGCCACCGGGCGCTGCCGGGCCTGCCCGCCGAGGTCCTCGCGGTGCAGACCCGGCAGAGCCGGCTGCTGCTGGAGGAGGTGGTCGGCGGCCCGGTCACCGGCTTCTGCTACCCGTACGGCGCCGTCGACGCCCCCGCCGCCGCGGCGGTGCGCGAGGCCGGCTACGACTACGCCTGCGCCATCGCCCACTCCCCGCTGACCGGCCTCTACGCGCTGCCCCGCTGCTACGTCGGGGACCGCGACGGCGCCTGGCGGCTGCGCGCCAAGAAGGGCCGCCACCGGCTGCGCGACGCCGTCACCGGGCTGAAGCGCGAGCGGGCGAGGACGGAGCGCCGGCCGTGAGGGTGCTGCACATCGTCACCGGGCTCGCCTCCGGTGGCGCCGAGCGTCAACTCCACCTGCTGCTGCGACACTTGCCGCCGCACCAGAGCTGCGAGGTGCTCGCGCTGACCAATCCCGGCACGGTCGCCGACGCGCTCCGCGCCGACGGCGTGACCGTCCACCACCTCGGCATGCGCGGCAACCGGGACCTCGGTGCGCTGCCCCGGCTGGTCCGGCTGGTCCGGGCCGGCCGCTACGACCTGGTGCACACCCACCTCTACCGCGCCCAGCTGTACGGGCGGCTGGCCGCCCGGCTCGCCGGGGTGCGGGCGGTGGTCTCCACCGAGCACTCGCTGCACGCCGGGGTGATCGAGGGCCGGCCGGTCACCCGGGGCGTCAAGGGCCTCTACCTGGCCGCCGAACGGCTCGGCAGCACCACCGTCGCGGTCTCCCGGCAGGTCGCCCAGACGCTGCGTTCCTGGGGCGTGCCGCCGGCCCGGATCGAGCTGATCCCCAACGGCATCGACACCTCCGGCTACCGCCGCCCGGCCGCTGAACGGGCCGCGGTGCGCGGTCGGATCCGGGCCGAACTCGGCCTGCCGGAGGGCAGTTGGGTGGTCGGCGGGGTCGGCCGACTCGTCCCCGGCAAGCGCTTCGAGGTGCTGCTGGCGGCGCTCGTCGAGCTCGACCCGGCGACCCGGCTGGTGCTCGTCGGGGAGGGCCCCGAGCGGGCCGGGCTGGAGCGGCGGGCGGCCGAACTCGGCGTCCGGGAGCGGCTGGTGCTCACCGGTGAGCGCGCCGACGTGCCCGACCTGCTGGCCGCGATGGACGTGCTGGCCGCCCCCTCCACCGCGGAGACCTTCGGCCTCGGCGTGCTGGAGGGCCTGGCGGCCGGGCTGCCGGTGCGGCACAGCGCCTGCCCGGCCCTGGACGAACTGCCGCCCAGCGCCGCCCCGCAGGCCCGCCGGATCCCCTCCGAGCCCGCCGCGTACGCGGCCGCGCTGCGCGACCTGCGGCAGCTGAGCGGCCACACCGCCGACCCGCTGCCGCACCCTCCGGCCGTCGGCCACTACGACATCGCCCGGGTCGCCGCCGACCTGGGCGCCCTCTACGACCGGCTGGCCCGCGTCTGACCGCCCGCCGCCGGAACCGCCGTCCCAGACCCAAGGAGCCACACCCATGACCACACCGCGCCGAAGCGCCCGCCACCTGGCCCGCCGTTGGTGGCCGGTGGCGCTCGCGGTGCCGCTGGGCGCCGCGGCCGGCGCCGGGTACGCCGTCGTGTCGCACCCCTCCTACGCCGCCAGCGCGTACGTCCTGGTGGTGCCGCAGAACCCGGGGGAGGCCTCGACCGCGACCAACTTCGCCCAGGCGTACGGGCGGCTCGCGGGCCAGCCGCAGGTGCTCGCGGTCGCGGCCGCCGAGACCGGCCACACCCGGGCCGAGCTGGAGTCCCTGGTCTCCGGGACGACCTCCCCGGACGCCCCGATGATCGAGATCACCGGCACCGGCACCCACGCCCAGGAGGCCGCCCGGACCGCCGACGCGGTGGCCCGCTCGCTGGTGGCCTTCGCCAACAGCAGCAGCAAGGACACCAATGTCCGGCTGGTGACGCTGGCCCCCGCCGCCGCGCCGGACAAGCCGACCACGCCGTCCGGCAAGCTGGACGTCGCGGTGGGCGGCGCGGCCGGACTGCTGCTCGGCTCGCTGGTGCTGATGACCCGCCGGCGCGGCGGCCCGGCCGAGGCGGCACCGGAGACCCCGGCCCCCCCGGCCACCCCGGCGGCCCCCGAGACGGCCGGGACCGCGGAGGCCCCGGTCGCGCCCCGCCCGCGCGGTGAGCGGCCGGCCGGCCCGGCCCGTTCGAAGGCCGGGCCGAAGGACGAGTCGAAGGGCGAGCCGAAGACCGAGCCCGCCGAGCCCGCCACGGCCGCGGCCGAGCCCGCCGAACCGGCCGAGGCCGCCGCCGACTCCGGCCCCGCGGCCGGGACCAGGCCCCCGGCCAAGGCGAAGGCCGCGGCCGGGAGCGGACGATGAGTACCGAGACCCGCGCCGCCGGCCTCCCGGCCCGGTCGGCCGCGCCCGGCTGGACCACCGAGCTGCGCCGCGAGGACGATGCGCTGGACACCCTCGCCGAGGAGTGGGACGCCCTGGTCGCCCGCTGCCGCACCGCCACCTTCTTCCAGGCCGCCGTCTGGCAGCGCTCCTGGTGGCGCCAGTACGGCCGCCCCGGCGCACTGCTGGTGGTGCTGGTCCGCCGGGACGGCCTGCTGGTCGGCGCGGGGGCCTTCATGCGGCGCGGCGGCCCGTTCGGCGGCCTCACCGGTCTGGGGGCCGGGCTGGTCGACTACGGGGACGTCCTGCTCGACGACGACTGCGCCGACCGGGCCGCCGCCGAGTTCGCGGCCGCCCTGCCGCTCACCCGCCCCTGGCACTGGCTGGAGCTGCGCGAGGTGCACCCCGAGGCGGCCGCCCAGCGGGTGTACGAGCACTGGCACGGCTCCCGCCGCCGCCACCAGGACTCGCTCTGCCAGTACCTCCCGGCCGTGCCGATGGAGCGGCTGCTCAAGCGGGTGCCGGGCAAGACCGCCCAGCGCAGCCGGGTGAAGCTGCGCAAGATCGCCGAGGCCGGGGTGCGGGTCCGCAGCACGCCGGTGGAGGAGGTGCCGGCCGCGCTGGAGGGCCTGCTGCGGCTGCACTTCCTCCAGTGGCAGGAGCGCGGCGTCACCGCCGAGCACCGCACCGAGCGCTTCGCCCGCCATCTGACCGAGTCCACCGTCGGCCTGGTCGCCACCGGCCGGGCGGCCGTCCACCAGTTCCACCTGAACGGCGAGCTGGTCGCGGTCAACCTGCTGCTGCTCTGCCCCTCCTTCGGCGGGCTGTACATGTACGGCGCCCACCCGGTGCTGCGCGAGCGGCTGGACATCGCCGGACTGCTGTTCAGCGCCGCGCTGGACGAGACGGTCCGCGCGGACATCCCGGTGCTGGGCCTGCTGCGCGGCCAGGAGCCGTACAAGCAGCGCTGGCGGCCGGACCGGATGCCCAACCAGCGCCTGCTGCTGGGCCCGGCCGGCCCGGCCCCGGCCGCCGCCGCCCGGGCCGCCGCGGTCCTGTGCCGCCAGGCGGCGGCGCACCAGCTGCGCACCCGCTTCCCCCGGCTCAAGGAGGCCCTGCTGGCCCGTCGCCGGGCCTAGGGCGTGTCCGACGGTTCCCGCCGGGACGGCCGGCCGGCTCCGGTGGGGCTGGGCGAGGCCGTGGCCGAGGGGCTCGCCGTGGCCGTCGGGGAGGCGGGTGCCCCGGGCGGGGTGGGCGGGACCGGCGGGGTCGGCGTGCCGGGGGCGCTCGGCAGGACCGGCACGACCGGGGCCGCGGGCGGCGTCGGCAGCGCCGTCGGCGCCCCCGGCGAACCCGCCATCAGCTGCTTGAACGCCGCGGTCGAGCGCGGGTTGCTGCGGCACTGGAAGAAGCCGTGCGGGCAGTAGTCGGTGACGGTCTGGTAGGCGGTGTCGTGGGTGCGCATCCAGTCGACCATCCGCCGGACGAACTCGGGGTTGTCGCCGTTGCGGAACAGGCCCCACTCCGGGTACGAGACCTGCTTGCCGCGCTTGGCCGCGAACTCCACCTGGTCCTGGAGGCCGTACGGCTCGCGGACGTAGTCGTCGAAGGTGCTGCCGGCCGGCTGGTCGTAGCTGTCCATGCCGATGATGTCGACCACGTCGTCGCCCGGGTAGCACTTGGTCCACGGGATGGCGTCCAGGCCCCGGTTGGGGGTGAAGTCGAAGCGGAACCGCTGCCCGGGCACCGAGCGCATCACCCCGACGATCCGGCGCCAGTACGCCTTCCAGGCGGTGGGGTCGGGCTTGCAGCGGTGGGTGTAGGTGACCCCGTTCATCTCCCAGCCGAGGGTGATCACGGTGTCCGCGCCGCCGAGCGCGACCAGTCGGCGGGCGAGCCGGAGGAAGTGGCTGTCGAAGTCCCCGCGCGCGCCCTGGCCGAGCAGCTGGGCGACCTCGCCGTCCGGCACGTGCGCCTCGTTGGGCACCAGCATCGGGACGCCGAGCACCAGCAGCCGGGACGGGTCGACCAGCCGCCACTGTGACCACAGGCCGAGCACCACCGGCTCGCCCTCGACGTCCGCCCAGCCGTTGCCCGCCAGGTAGGTGTGGCCGACCTGGAGGTTGGCGTCGCCCAGCCACTGGGCGTACTTGCCGATCTGCGGGATGTAGTCGTCCCAGGAGCCGACGAAGGCGCCGAACGGCGGCTCGTGCTTCGGCCGCTGGACCGGCGGGCGGGGGGCCGCGCCGCGCGGCTCGAAGGCGTCCGAGGAGAGGGAGTGCCGTTCGGTCCGGCCGAGCGGCGTCCCGGCCGGGACACTGGCCGTGGCCATCAGCAGCAGGGCGGCGGCGGCCAGCGTCAGACGGCCGATGCGCATGGTCTCTCCTCCGGGCGACGCGGGAGCGGGCGGGCGGTGGCCACGTCGACGGACGGTGGCGCCACGCTCGCCGACAGTAGGCCCGGCGCGGGGCGGGAAAGCCGAATGTCACCCTAAAGTGGGCGATATTCGAACGCCGTCTGCCGCAACACCCGTCCGGCCCCGGTCGCGTGTATCAGCTCTGTAACGGTCCGGCGGGCCTTACGGCGCCCGCCGCGCAGGCCCCGGCCGACCGGCCCGGGGGCCGACCACGCAGGTGGGCGGCCGGGCGTGCGGGACGGGCGCGCACGGCCGGGCGTGCGATCGGAGGGCCGCCCGCACGGCGATTCCGGGCTGACTCGTGAGCCCGGCGACAGGTACGCTCCGGCCGTGTCCTGGAAGCCGCCGCGTGTCCTCACCCCCCGCTCGATCCTGCCTGCCCTGGCGGTGATGCTGGTCCTTGCGGCCGGTGCGGCGGCGCACGCGAACAAGCCGGTGCCGTTCGGCGATCGGGTGGCGGGACCGGGCGACGCCGAGGCGACCCCGGTGAACTCGCAGTCGGTCGACTCGGCCGACCTGGACCTCAAGGTGGTCGGCCCCGGGCTGGAGGCGTACCACAAGAAGACCGGCGAGCGGGCCTGGACGTACCGCCGGGAGGGCGCCGAGGCGCTCTACCTGGCGATGGCCGGCGACAACGCGATCGTGGTCTGGGACGACGGCCTGGTCACCTCGGTGCGCCCCGGCGACCACGAGGTGCGCTGGCACCGCGCGGTGCCCGGCCTCGCGGACTACCTGCGCGCCGACGGCGAGCCGGGCGCCGACAAGCGGACCGACGCCGAGCGCAAGGAGACGGCCAAGCTGCGGGCCGCCGCCGCGCTGCACACCGTCCAGCGGGCCGGCTCGCCGTGGCTGGCCGTGGTCACGCCGAACCTGACCATGGGCCTGCGCGACGCCGACGGGGACCTGCGGTACAACGACCGGCCGTCCAACGGCTGCCTCTACGACCCGCTGCGCACCGTGCACACCGACTGGGCCGTGCTGATCCCGCGGACCTGCACCAGCGGCGGGGTCCCGGTCTCCGGCGGTATCACCGGCTACCGGCTGGACAGCAACGGCTGGTCGACGATCACCGGTCCGGCCGCGACCGTGAAGGTCCTGGACAGCAGCCGGGTGGAGATCACCGACGGCCCGATCGTGCCGCCGAGGATCTTCGACACCAAGGCCGCCGCCCCCGAGACGGCCTGCACCGGCCTGGACGCCCCGTTCGCCGCCGTCCGCCCCAAGGACGGCTGCGGCGACCCGTCGGCCGCGGCGACGGAGGCCGGCCCGGCGAGCCCGGCCGCGGCGGACCCGGCGGCGACCGCGACCGACGGGGCGGTCGCCGCGCAGTAGCGCCGAGGGTCTCCGGGTACCCCGGGGCGGTACGCCTCCGGGGCGATTCGCGCCGCCCGGTAGACTGGCCGTCATGGCTATCTTCTCCGGGCAATAGCGGGCGGCGGCGCCCAGGTCCACCGCGCCGACCGCCGATGAAGCCCCCCTCCCCGCTGCCCGGGCCCGTGCCCGGCCGCCCGCCCACGTCCCAGGAGTAGTCCCGGCCATGATTTCCGCCAACGCCCTCGAACTGCGCGCCGGCGCCCGGATCCTGATCGAGTCCGCGAACTTCAAGGTCGCCGCCGGCGACCGGATCGGCCTGGTCGGGCGCAACGGCGCCGGCAAGACCACGCTCACCAAGGTGCTGGCCGGCGAGGGCCTGCCCGCCTCCGGTACGGTCACCCGTTCGGGCGAGGTCGGCTACCTCCCGCAGGACCCGCGCACCGGCGACCTGGACGTCCTCGCCAAGGACCGCATCCTCTCCGCCCGCGGCCTCGACACCGTGCTGAAGAAGATGCGCGAGAACGAGGACCGGATGGCCAACGGCAAGGGGGCCACCCAGGAGAACGCGATGAAGAAGTACGCGCGCCTGGAGACCGAGTTCCTCACCAAGGGCGGGTACGCCGCCGAGGCCGAGGCCGCCACCATCGCCGCCGCGCTCGGCCTGCCGGACCGCATCCTGGCCCAGCCGCTGCACACCCTCTCCGGTGGTCAGCGCCGCCGCGTCGAGCTCGCCCGGATCCTCTTCTCGGACTCCGACGTGCTGCTGCTCGACGAGCCCACCAACCACCTGGACGCGGACTCGATCGTCTGGCTGCGGGACTTCCTGAAGACCTACAAGGGCGGCTTCATCGTCATCTCGCACGATGTCGACCTGGTCGAGACGGTCGTCAACAAGGTCTTCTACCTGGACGCCAACCGCTCCTGCATCGACGTCTACAACATGGGCTGGAAGCAGTACCAGCAGCAGCGCGAGGACGACGAGAAGCGCCGCAAGCGCGAGCGGGCCAACGCCGAGAAGAAGGCCGCGACGCTGAACGCCCAGGCCGACAAGATGCGCGCCAAGGCCACCAAGACGGTCGCCGCGCAGAACATGGCCCGCCGTGCCGACAAGCTGCTCTCCGGCCTGGAGCAGGTGCGCCAGAGCGACAAGGTCGCCAAGCTGCGCTTCCCGGACCCGGCCCCCTGCGGCAAGACCCCGCTGACGGCCAGCGGCCTGTCCAAGTCCTACGGCTCGCTGGAGATCTTCACCGACGTCGACCTGGCGATCGACCGGGGCTCCCGGGTCGTCGTGCTGGGCTTCAACGGCGCGGGCAAGACCACCCTGCTGCGGATGCTGGCCGGGGTCGAGGCGCCGGACACCGGCGAGGTGATCCCGGGGCACGGCCTGAAGATCGGCTACTACGCCCAGGAGCACGAGACGCTGGACCCGGACCGCAGCGTCCTGGAGAACATGCGCTCGGCCGCGCCGGACACCGACCTGGTGCAGATCCGCAAGATCCTCGGCTCCTTCCTGTTCTCCGGCGACGACGTGGACAAGCCCGCCGGGGTGCTCTCCGGTGGGGAGAAGACCCGACTGGCCCTGGCCACCCTGGTGGTCTCCTCCGCCAACGTGCTGCTGCTGGACGAGCCCACCAACAACCTGGACCCGGCCAGCCGCGAGGAGATCCTCGGCGCGCTGCGCGAGTTCAGCGGCGCGGTCGTGCTGGTCACCCACGACGAGGGCGCGGTCGAGGCGCTCGACCCGGAGCGGATCATCCTGCTGCCGGACGGGGTGGAGGACCTCTGGAACCCGTCGTACGCCGATCTGGTCTCGCTGACCTGACCGGAAGTAGACGCTCCCTCGGCTTTTCGGACCAGAAAATCTAGTCCTTTCGGCGTGTCCGGGAATGAAGAAGACCCGGATTCCGTTTAAGCACTTCCCGTCGGCCCGCCACGTGATCGTGGTCGGGCCGACGCTGCTGATCAGCTCTTTCTCGGCATACGGCGGAATCCGCCCGGGGGCGTGCACTCTGCGTGAGCGCCCTGATGCGCTCGGATCACCACCGCAGGACCACGCAATTGCGACATCGACCTTGCCGAATGGGTGGCCAGGACGCGGTGGATGGGTGATCATGGGAATCTGACCGAGCAACGCTACGAGGAGGCACGGGTGGCCGAGACTCTGAAAAAGGGCAGCCGGGTGACCGGTGCCGCGCGTGAGAAGCTCGCGGCCGATCTCAAGAAGAAGTACGACTCCGGGGCGAGCATTCGCGCTCTCGCGGAGGAGACCGGTCGTTCGTACGGCTTCGTGCACCGGATGCTGAGCGAGTCCGGAGTGATCCTCCGGGGCCGCGGTGGTGCCACGCGGGGCAAGAACAAGGCGACTGCCGGGGCCGGTTCCTGACGGTTCGTCAGCTCCAAGCTGGATGACGCGGCGGCAGGGCGCCGGCCGAGGAGACGACAGCTGACCACAGCTGGGCGTCCGCCCTCGGGTCGAGTGGACCGGCCGCCGATCGTCATGTCCGGGTCGCGGACCCGCTCTTCCCTTCCGCTCTTTCCGGGCCGGGGCACTGCCCGTCCGCGCCCAGGTTTGTTACTCTCCGGTAGCCACGTCCCCCGCCACCGGAGGTTCCCGCATGACCGCCCCCGCCACCGACCCGCAGGCCCCGAGCTGGGAGCGGGACGGCGTCCGGCTGGAGATCGACGGCGAGCTCGCCGTCGTCACCCTGTGTCAGCCCAAGCGGCGCAACGCCCAGTCGCCCGCGCTCTGGCGCGCCCTCGCCCAGGCCGGGCGCGAACTGCCCGGCACCGTGCGGGTGGTGCTGCTGCGCGCCGAGGGCGTCTCCTTCTCGGCCGGACTGGACCGGGCCATGTTCACCCCCGAGGGCATCCCCGGCGAACCCACCTTCCTGCAGCTGGCCGGCTCCGCCGACCGGGACCTGGACGAGGCGATCGCCACGTACCAGGAGGCCTTCACCTGGTGGCGCCGCGCCGACCTGGTCACCGTCGCCGTCGTCCAGGGCCACGCCGTCGGGGCGGGCTTCCAGCTCGCGCTCGGCTGTGACCTGCGGGTGGTCGCCGACGACGTGCAGTTCGCGATGAAGGAGACCTCGCTCGGGCTCGTCCCGGACCTGGCCGGCACCAAGCCGCTGGTCGAACTCGTCGGCTACGCCCGGGCGCTGGAGATCTGCGCCACCGGCCGCTGGGTCGGCGCGGAGGAGGCCGCCGCGATCGGCCTGGCCAACCTGGCGGTGCCCGGCGCCGAACTGGAGGGCGCCGCCCGCGACCTCGCCGCCGCTCTGCTGGCCGCCCCGCGCGGGGCCGTGATCGAGACGAAGGCACTGCTCCAGGGTGCCTCCGGACGGTCGTACGAGGAGCAGCGTTCGGCCGAACGGGCGGCCCAGGCCCGTCGGCTGCGGGAGCTCGCCGGGATCGGCGACTGACCCGCCCGCCACTGGTGGGAGGCCCGGCCCGGGGGAGCGCCCCGGGGCCGGGCCTCCGGCGTTCCCGGGGGTGTGCTCGGCGGGCGGGGCCCGTGGCGGAATGCCAGGCTTGGGGAGGTTTGCGATATAGCTGGAGCCGCTACGAGGGAGATGCGCCCCATGCCCGACACCCCGACCCCCGCGACCCTGCACAAGAACCACGGCGGTGCGCCCACGCCCGGCCCGCCCGGCGGCGCGAGGCCGGCCTCCGGCGCGGGCGGGGACGGCGGGCGGAGCGGCGGTGAGCGCGGTCGGACGGTGCTGGCGGTCGGCGTGGTGGAGAAGATCGCCGGGATGGCCGCCCGGGAGGTGACCGGGATCCACGCGCTGGGCTCCGGGCTGGCCCGCACCTTCGGGGCGATGCGGGACCGGGTGCCCGGCGGAAAGTCCAGCATCGGGCGCGGGATCAAGGCCGAGGTCGGCGAGAAGCAGACCGCGATCGACATCGCCCTGGTGGTCGAGTACGGCGTGGTGATCCCCGAACTCGCCCGCCAGGTGCGGGAGAACATCATCGACGCGGTCGAGCGGATGACCGGCCTGGAGGTCGTCGAGGTCAACATCGCGGTCAACGACGTGCACCTCCCGGACGAACCGGAGTTCGAGGAGGAAGAGGAGCCGGTGGCGGCGACGGGGCAGCGGCCCAAACTCAAGTAGGGCCGGGAGCGCAGGGCGTTCGGCCTGCGGCGCACAGTGTTCGGTGGAGGACGAGGGAGTAGCGGATGAACCTGGCCATCGTCGGCCTGGTGGTGGGCATGGCCCTCGGCTTCGCCGGGTACTTCGGCGGGTTCGCGGCGTTCCTGCTGGTGGCGGCGCTCGGGCTGGTCGGCTTCGTGATCGGGCGGCTGCTGGAGGGCGACATCGAGCTGGGCGACCTCGGGGACCTGCTCCGCGGCCGCGACCGGCGGCGCTGATGGGGGCCGTGGTTCCCGCCCCGGCCCCCGCCCCCGCTGCGGCCCCCGCTGCGGTCGCGGCCCGCCGGGGGCGGCTCCGGGTCGCCGACCGGGTGTACGAGCGGATCGCCGGGCAGGCGGCCCGGGAGGTGCTCGCCGAGGTGTGGGCCGGACGCTCCGAGAAGGGGGAACCACCTCGGGTGTCGGTGGCGCGGCCGGGCAGTACGGTGACCGTCCGGGTGGCCGTCGAGCTGCCCTTTCCCGCCGACCTCGCGGGTCTCGCCCGGGCGGTCCGTGAGCGGGTGGCGGAGCGGGTGGCCGGGCTGACCGGGACCAGGGTGTCCCAGGTGGTCGTCGTGGTCGACAAGCTGGTCCTCGGGGCGGCCCGGTGAGGACCGGCACGGAGGACTCCGACCGGGGGCGGAGGGCGCCCCGGCCGAAGGCCGCGCGGACGGCCGCGGCGGCGCTGGTCGCCACCGTGGTGCTGGTGGTCGCGGGGGCGCTGCTCTACGACGCGGTCTCGGTGCGGGCCGGGCAGCCGGCCCGGCGCTGGCGGGCGCAGCTCGCGGACGAGCTGGCCGCCCGTCACCTGGACGACCGGTGGGTGCTGGTGGGCGCCGGGGCGGCGGTCCTGGTGGGCGGCTGGCTGCTGTGGCTGGCCTGCGCGCCCGGGCTGCGCCGGTGGCTGGTGCTGCGCCCGTACGGCGGGACGGCGGCGGCGATCGAGCGGGCCGGGATCGGGCACCTGCTGGCGGACCGGGCGGCCGGTCTGCCGGGCGTCGACCGGCTGCGGATCCGGGTCGGCCGGCGGCGGGTGCGGGTGTCGGTGAGCGGGCCGGTGGATCCGGCGGCGGTGCAGCGGCAGCTGCGGGAGGAACTGGCGCGGGTCGGGTTGGCGCGGCCGCCGCGGCTGGACGTGCGGTCCTGGCGCGGGTCGGCGGGGGATGGGTCGGAGGGTGTGGGGCCGGGGGATGGGTCGGACGATGTGGGGTCGGGCGATGGGCCGGAGGGTGTGGGGTCGGGGGATGGGTCGGCGGGGGACGGGGTGTCGGGAACGGCCGGTCGGGCGGGGAGGGCGGCGGGGTGAGGCGGACGGTCGTCAACCGGGTGCTGCTGGGGGTGGGGGGGGCGGCGCTGCTGGTGGCAGGGGTGCTGGTGCTGGCGGGTGGGCTGGACCTCTACCGGCGGCTGGGGGTCGACCCGCCGGGGTGGTGGCCGCTGACCTCGCCGGACCAGCCGGTGGTGGCCGAACGCTCCCGGGGACGGTGGGCCGGCTCCACGTGGTGGTGGCCGACGGTGCTCGGCGGCCTCTCGGTGCTGGTGCTGGGGACGGCCTGGTGGCTGGTCGCGCAGCTGCGCCGCACCGGGCTGCCGGTGATCGCCGTGCCGACGCCGGGGGTGGGCGGGCTGCGGTTGCGGGTGAGCGCGCGGGCTTTGGAGGACGTGCTGGAGCAGGGCACGGCGGTGCTGCCGGAGGTCGAGCGGGCGGGGGTGCGGCTGGTCCGGGCGCCCGGACACCCCCGGTTGCGCGGTGCCGTCCGACTGACCCCGGGTGGGGACCCGGTGGCGCTGGTGGAGCACTTCGAGGACGGGCCCCGGGCGGACGCGGTGCGCAGTCTGGGGCTCGCGGAGCTGCCGGCCGACCTGCGGATCCGGGTGCTCCAGGAGGCCCCCGCCGGGCGCCGGCGCCGGTTCGCCCGGCGCCGGCCGGAGCGGCGGAGGTTGGAGTAGGGGGCCTGCTGTGGCGGGGCCGGTGCTTGGGGGAGGGGGGGGGCCGGGGGCTCAGAGGGAGCGGACGGCGCCGCCGTCGACCGGGACCATCAGGCCGGTCAGGTAGGAGGCGGCGGGCGAGAGCAGGAACGCGGCGACCTTGCCGAACTCCTCGGGGGTGCCGTAGCGGCCCAGCGGGATGGCGGCGTTCGACGCGGCACGGGCGGCCTCGGGGTCCGCGGCGAGGGCGTCGAGTTCGCGGACCCGGTCGGTGTCGATCCGGGCGGGGAGCAGGCCCAGCACCCGGATGCCGCGCGGGCCGAGCTCGTCGGCGAGGGACTTGGCGGCCATCGCGAGGCCGGGGCGCAGGCCGTTGGAGATGCCGAGGCCGGGGATCGGCTGGCGGACCGAACTGGAGAGCACGAACCCGATCACACCGCCGGCCGGGAGGGCGGCCGCGGCGGCGCGGGCCAGCCGCAGGGCGCCCAGGAAGACGGACTCGAAGGCGTCCCGCCAGGCCGACTCGGGGGTGGTCTCGACCGGGCCGGCCTGCGGGCCGCCGACGCTGATCAGGATGCCGTCGAAGCGGCCGAAGTGCTGGGTGGCCTCGGCGATCAGGCGCTCGGCGGTGTCGGGGGCGGCGTTGTCGGCGACCAGGCCGTGGGCGCTGCCGAGGGCTTCGAGCTCGGTGACGGCCGCGTCGACGGCCTCCTGGGTGCGGCCGCTGATCAGCACGTGGGCGCCGTCGGCGGCGAGTTCGCGGGCGGCGGCGAGGCCGAGGCCGCGGGTGGCGCCGGTGACGATGTAGGCCTTGTTCTTGAGTCCGAGATCCATGGGGGACATCTTGCCGCTGCGGGGGGTCTGTGTGGGGGGTGGGGGCTTTCGGGAGGGTGGGTGACGCCGGGGGCGGTTCCGGGGGTGGGTGCTCCGGGGGCTGGGTGATTTTCGGACTGCCGACCCTGTAGGTGGGGTGTACAGACCGTTGGCAGTCTGAAAATCACCCGTTACGCCCCTCTCCGCACCCACCCCCTCCACCGCCCCCTCCCGCAGCGCGTCCCTCTCGCCTGGGTGGGTGAGGGGGAGGGGGGTGGGTTGCTGGGGGTGGGTTGCCGGGGGGTGGGGGTAGCGTCGGGGGATGACGGTGAGTGAGCAGGGGTTCGTCGTGGTGACCACCACCCACGAAAGTGAGGGGCTGGCGCGTGAGTTGGCGGCGGCGGTGGTGCGGGAGCGGTTGGCGGCGTGCGGGCAGGTCTGTGCGGTGCGGTCGGTGTACTGGTGGGAGGGGGAGGTGCAGGAGGCCGTGGAGTGGCGGATCGATCTGAAGACCCGGGCCGAACTGGCGGAGCGGGTAATGGAGTTCGTGGTCGGACGGCATCCGTACGAGACGCCTGAGGTGATCGTCCTGCCGGTGGTGGGCGGCAGTCCGGGGTACCTGCGGTGGGTGGCCGGGGAGACCGGCTCCTAGGGGGCGACGTCCAGGAAGGCCAGGACGGCCAGCACGCGGCGGTGGTCCTCCTCGGAGGGCGGCAGGTCGAGCTTGAGGAAGATGTTGGCGGTGTGCTTCTTCACCGCCCGTTCGGTGATCACCATCCGTTCGGCGATCGCGCCGTTCGAGCGGCCCTCCGCCATCAGTTCCAGCACCTCGCGTTCGCGCGGGGTCAGGCGCTCCAGCGGCTTCTTGCGTTCGGTGTTGCTGACCAGCATGGCGATCACCTGGGGGTCCAGGGCGGTGCCGCCGGCCGCGACCCGGTGGACCGTCTCCACGAACTGGTCGGGGTCGAAGACCCGGTCTTTCAGCAGGTAGCCGATCGCGCCGCTGCCGTCGGCGAGCAACTCCTTGGCGTAGAGCTGCTCCACGTACTGGGAAAGGACGAGCACCGGCAGACCGGGGATCTGCCGGCGCGCCTCCAGAGCGGCCTGAAGGCCCTCGTCGGTGAACGTCGGGGGCAGTCGTACGTCGACGACTGCCACGTCCGGGCGTTCGGTGAGGAGGGCCTGGAGGAGGTCCGGTCCGGTGTCCACCGCGGCCACGACCTCGAAGTCGTAGGCCTGCAGCATCCGGATCAGACCGTCCCTCAGGAGGAAGAGGTCCTCGGCGAGGACAACTCGCACGGCAGCTCCATCGTCAGGGTCGTGGGGCCGCCGAGCGGGCTGCGGACGGCCAGGACTCCGTCGAAGGTAGCAAGCCGGCGCTCCAGGCCGCGCAGGCCGGTGCCGCGGGAGGGGTCGGCACCGCCGGTGCCGTCGTCCGTGACCTGGGCCTTCAGGGTGCGGTTCTCGTACCAGAGTTGGACGTCGACGTGGTGGGCGCCGGAGTGCTTGGCGGCGTTGGTGAGCGCCTCGGACACCGCGAAGTAGAGGGCGGACTCGACCGGGGCCTCGGGGCGGCCGGGCAGGTCGGCGGAGACGGAGACGTCCAGCGGGCTGTCCATGCCCAGGGCCCGGACGGCGTCGGCGAGTCCGCGGTCGGCGAGCACCGGCGGGTGGATGCCGCGGACCAGGTCGCGCAGCTCGTTGAGGGCGGAGGCGGAGGCCTGGCGGGTCTCGGCGAGCAGCTGCTTCGCGGCCTCCGGGTCCCGCTCGACGAGGCGCTCGGCGACGCCCAGGTTCATGCCCATGGCCACCAGCCGGGCCTGCGCGCCGTCGTGCAGGTCCCGTTCGATCCGGCGGAGTTCGGCGGCCTGGGTGGTCAGGGCGTCGCGGCGGGTCTCGGTGAGGTGGGCGACCTTGCGCTCGGCGGCCAGCGCCTCGGCCCGGGCGGTCGGGCCGAGCAGCGCCTTGGCGAGGGCGGTGTGGCCGCGCAGCGCACCGGGGGCGATCGCCAGCCCGGCCAGCATCACCGGGACGCCGAACAGGGCGGCGGTGCCGGCCGTGCCGGAGTCGGTGACGTGCATCCAGAGGTACCAGGTGTTGCCGCCGTTGTCGGCGAGCGACTGCCAGAGCTGGGGCAGCAGCAGGCCGAACGCGCCGTAGGCGACCACCATCAGCGGGAACAGCGCCACCGTGAAGCCGACGATCGGGTCGACGAGCAGCCAGAGCAGGTCGCGCCAGGTGGCCTGGTCGGCCAGCATCGCCTGGCAGCGCTGCCAGGCGCCCTTGAGGCCCGGTTCGGCCTCCGGCAGGGGCTGGTAGGGGTCCTTGATCGCGACGCCGGACCAGCGGGCGGCGAGCCTGCGGCGCAGCCCGGCCAGGCCGCGGACCGCCAGGATCGTGGGCGGCACCAGCAGGACGCCGACCCCGAGGCCGACGAAGGCGGCGGCGACCGACGCGGCGGCGATCAGGGCGAGTTGGGGCACGGCGAACGCGGCCAGGGCCGGCCCGCGGAGGAAGGAGGTGACGGCGTTGCGCAGGACGCCGAGCGGCCCCCGCCGTCCGGTGCGGCTGCGGCCGGTCGTGGTGTCGGTGTTCTGCACGTTATTCACAACTCCCGTGGTGATGCTGCTGGTCATGACCGCTCGGCCCTTTCCGTGACGGCCTCGCGGCCGGTATCCCTACCCGTTGCTTGCTGACGACATCCAGACTGCCGTGCGCCGCCGCCCCGATCACTGGGCCCTGGACCCCTGTTGGTGGTACCTGGGTACACCCCCCGGTCGACGCCCAGAGGCCATGTCCCGGGGGGTGGCCGCCGACCTAGTGTTTCCGGTGTCGGGAAGCGACCCGCCGCAGGGCGCAGGAGCTTCCGCAATCCACTTGATCGGGACAGGAGTTCAGCATGGGTGCGCGACGCGAGGAGATCAACCGGCCGCTGGTCCGGCGGGGTTGGGTCCGGCTGGTGCTGGTCCTGGCCGCGATCGGCCTGTTCCTCTACGGCCTCACCCCGGACCGCGCCCACGCGGCCACCGCCTCGGCGGCCCGGGCGGGTTCGGCCGCCTCCGGCGGCTCGACGGCGCCGCCCGACCCCGACGCGGTGAAGCGGCTGTTCGACGAGCTCGTGCCGAAGCTGCTCGCCGAGCACCGGATCCCCGGCGCGGCGGTGAGCGTGGTGGCCGGCGGGCAGCAGGTCTTCGCGGGCGGTTACGGCGTCTCCGACGTGGCGAGCCGCACGCCCGTCGACCCGGCCCGGACGGCCTTCTTCACCGGCTCCGACGCCAAGGTCTTCACCGCGGTCGCCGTCCTCCAGCAGGTCCGGGCGGGGACGTTGGACCTGCACGCCGACGTGAACCGCTATCTGACGACCTTCAAGATCAGGGACAGCTACCCGGGCCGGCCGGTGACCGTCGACAACCTGCTCACCCACACCGGCGGCTTCGACGACACCTTCATGGGGCTGGCCTCGGCCGACCCGCGGCACGTGGGTGCGCTGGGTGCGGTACTGGCCGCCCACCAGCCCGAGCGGGTCCGCGCCCCCGGGGTGGCCGCCGCGTACGACAACTACGGTGTGGCCCTGGCCGGTTACCTGGTCGAGGTGGTCTCCGGCCAGCCCTTCGACCAGTACGTCGCCGAGCACATCCTGCAACCGCTGGGCATGGACCGCACCACCTTCACCCAGCCGCACCCGGCCGCGATCGACGCCGACCTCGCCCACGGCTACCGGCCGGAGGGCGACGGGCAGACTCGGACCGAGGGGCTGTACGGGCCGCTCACCCCCACCGGCGCCGCCGCGGTCACCACCGTCACCGACATGGCGCGGCTGATGATCGCCCAGCTCCAGGGCGGCAGCTACCAGGGCCGGCGGATCCTGGACCAGGAGGGCGACGCGCTGCTGCTGGCCCGGCACTTCGGGCCGGACCCGCGGCTCCCCGGCATGGCCTACCTGCTCGAACAGCGCAACCGCAACGGCCAGCAGCTGCTGGTCAAGGACGGCGACGTGCCCGGCTTCCACAGCAACCTGGCGCTGCTGCCGGCCCACGGGGTCGGCCTGTACGTGACCGTGAACGGGGACGGCGAGGACGGCACCGGCGGGTGGATGACGCAGCAGGTGCTCAACTCCTTCGTGGACCGGTTCTACCCGGCCGCCGGGGCCGCCGCTCCGGCCGTACTCGGCGGTGACCTCGGGAAGTTCACCGGCGACTACCGCTCGACCCGGGTCAGCCAGTCCAACCTGACCAGGGCCGCCGCGCTGATGGGCTCGCTGCACGTCGCCGCGCGGGACGGCCGGCTCGTGGTGACCGGGCCGCTCAGCCGGGACCCGGGCGTGGGCGAGACCCAGTGGGAGCAGGTCCAGCCGGGGCTGTTCCAGCAGGTGGGGGGCAGCGCGCAGATCGCGTTCGAGCTGAACGGTGCCGGGGAGGTGGTGTCGATGCTGACCGACAGCGACCCGACCATCGCCTACCAGCCGCTGGCCTGGTACCAGTCGCCGGAGCTGCACCAGCGGATCGCCCTCGGCAGCCTGGCGGTGCTGGCGCTGACGGTGATCGGCTGGGCGGTGGCCGCGGTCGTACGGGCGGTGCGCGGCAGGGGGCGGGCCGGGCAGCCGGTGGTGCGGCTGCTGGGGTGGCTGACCGGGGCGGTGCTGGTGGCGGCCACCGGGTGCTTCGCCCTGCTGACCTCGGACTCCAACGCGCTCAACCAGACGCTGTTCCTGGGGGACTCCCCGCTGCTGACGCTGGTGCCGGCGCTCTTCGCGGGGGCCCTGGTGCTGACCCTGGTGATGGTGGTCTGCGCGGTGGTCGCCTGGGTGCGCGGCTGGTGGGGGGTGTTCGGGCGGCTGCACTACACGGGGGTGACGCTGGCGGCGCTGCTGTTCCTGCTGCTGGCGGGGGGCTACGACCTGATCGGGACTGGGCACTTGGCGGGCTCTCTGGATCTGATCGGGTGAGGGGGGAGGTGAGGGGCCGGGGGAGGTGAGGGGCAGGGGAGGTGGGCGGGTAGGTGCGGGGGGAGGGCCCGGGGCCGGGAGGCTCCGGGCCTTTCGGTGCGGGTCAGGCGACGATCTGCCAGGAGGTGGTGGGGACGGGCGGGCGGAGGGAGACGTCGTACCGGCGGACGGTGCGGCGGGTCGGGCGGGGAGTGGGGGTGGGGGTGGCGGTGGCGGTGGTGGCGGCCCGCGCCCGGTGCAGGAGCAGGACGGTGAGGGCGGCGACCTCCTCCGGGGTGAGGTCGGCGCGGGGGGTGCGGAAGAGGACGGGTCGGTCGGTCATCGGGGCCTCCGGGTGCGGGAACCCCGACGGCCCCGACGCGGGGCGTCGGGGCCGTCGAGGGGGGGTCGGCGTGCTGTGCGGGGATCAGGCGTGCTTGACGAGCAGGAGGCGGTGCATGGGGGTGTCGAGCAGGGCGACCCGGCGCAGGCCGGCGTCGGCGAGCCAGTGGTCGTAGTCGTGGACGGTGAAGGCGTCGCCGCCGCCGGTGGCGAGCATGGAGGCGGCGAAGAGGCGGAAGAAGCGGTTCTGGGTGTTCCCGTCGGTGCTGTCCTCGTCGACGATGTGGTCGGCGATGGCGATCACGCCGTCCTCGGTGAGGGCCTTGGCGGAGCGGAGCAGGAGTTCGCGGGCCGACTCGGGGGTCTGGAGGTGGAAGATGTTGACGAAGAGGGCGACGTCGACGCCGGTGCCCCAGTCGTCGGCCCAGAAGTCGACGATCTCCGGGGCGAAGCGGTCGGCGACCCCGAGCCGGTGGGCCTGGGCGTTGGCGATCGGGATGATCCGCTCGGCGTCCAGGGCACGGGCGGTGAGGCCGTGGAACTCCTGGAGCAGCAGCTGGCTGTAGATGCCGGTGCCGCAGCCGACGTCGAGCAGGGTGCGGTCGGCGCCGTCGCTCCAGCCCTGGGAGCGCAGCCAGTCGGCGAGGGCGGCGGTGATCGGCGGGGCCCAGAAGTTGATGCCGCGGACGAGGGAGGTGTAGTCCTCCTCGGAGATCTGGTTGAGCTGCTGGGAGCCCTCGGAGGTGCGGGCGCCGGTGCGGACGTTGGAGGCGAGGTTGCGCCAGGCGTTCCAGGCGACGTTGCGGTCGTGCCGGATCTTGCCGACCAGGCTGTACAGGCCCTCGGGGGCGAAGACGTCGTGCATCTCCGGGGGCAGGGTGTAGACGGCCTGGCCGTCCGCCGCGCGGCTGCGCTCGACCACGTCGTAGGCGGCCAGGCCGTCCAGCAGGACGCGGGTGGCGCGCAGGTCGGTGCCGAGCCGGCCGGAGAGTTCGCCGGCGGTGGCCGGGGCGCCGATCAGCGCGGTGAAGGCGCCGATGTCGTGGGCGGCCTCGATGACGCCGGTGGCCCAGATGCCGATGAGGTGTTCGTACATCCGGTGGGCGGCGTTGACGCCGCTGCCGCGGCCGGGGAGCAGCTCGGTGTCGACCAGCGGGGTGTGGTTGTCGTGGCTGCGCACGGCGGGGATGGTCATGGGTGGTGTCTCCTAGTCGAGGTGGACGGTGCGTCTGGTGCGTCGGGGACGGCTGTTCACAGGACGATTCCGCCGTCGATCTGCAGGACCGAGCCGGTGAGGTAGGCGGACTGCGGGCCGGCCAGGAAGGCGACCGATTCGGCCACCTCGGCCGCGGTGCCGAAGCGGCCGAGCGGGATGTGCTTGAGGGCGTCGGTGCGTTGGGCGTCGCTGAGCACCGAGGTCATGTCGGTCTCGATCATGCCGGGGGCCACCGCGTTGACCCGGACGCCGTAGCGGCCGACCTCCTTGGCCAGGGCGCGGGTGAGCGCGATGATGCCGGCCTTGGAGGCGGCGTAGTTGCTCTGGCCGGGGTTCCCGTAGACGCCGGAGACCGAGGAGAGCGTGATGATCGAACCGCTGCGGCGCTTGACCATCGGGAAGGCCACCGCGCGGCAGAGGTTGGCGGTGCCGGTCAGGTTGGTGTCGGTGACGGACCGCCAGTCCTCGTCGGCCATCAACAGCAGCGGCTTGTCGCGGGTGATGCCGGCGCTGGCGACGGCGACGGTGACCGGGCCGAGCTCCTGTTCGGTCCGGGTGACCCAGGCGCGGACCGCGGCGGCGTCGGTGACGTCGACGCGTTCGGCCAGGACGGCGGCGCCGAGGGCGTCGAGCTCCTTGCCGAGGAGGTCGGCGGCCTGCCGGTCGGACTGGTAGCAGAAGCTGACAGCGTGGCCGTCGGCGGCCAGCCGCAGGGCGGCCGCCCTGCCGATGCCGCGGGAGCCGCCGCTGATCAGGACGACGCCCGGGGCGCTCATCGGTCACCGCCGGCGAGGCGCAGGACGGCGCAGGCGGCCAGCCCCTGGTGGTCCAGCGAGGCGATCACGGCGAGCCGGCCGGCCGCCGCCGGGTCCTGTTCGGCCAGGGCCAGGACGGTGGTGACGGAGAAGACGGTGCCCGCGGAGCCCGTGTCGCCGAGGAGTCCGGCGGTGCGGACCCGCCGGACGGCCTCGGTGCCGACCAGGGCGGCGAGCCGGTCCTCGGCCGGCTGCCCGGTGACGGCCGCGGCCCAGACCTGGTCGGGGGTGGCGTCGGCCTGGGCGAGGGCGTCCCGGACGGTGGCGGCCAGGGCCGCCTCCGGGTCCTCGTCGACGTCCAGGCGGACGTCCAGGGCGAGCAGTTCGGCCAGCACCCGGCGTCCGGGCGGCAGCGTCCGGGCGGTCTCCACGAGCAGGACGGCGCCGCCCTCGCCGAGCGGGGTGTCGGGCGCGTCGGCCAGCCACGCGCGGGTGTCGGACTGCTCCTCCACCGCGCCGACCAGGGCGCGTTCGGCGCGGCCGGCCGCCAGCAGCCGGCGGGCGTAGCCGAGGGCGAGCAGGCCGCCCGCGGCGCCGCCGGCCAGGGTGGTGTTGGGGCCCTTGAGGTCGAAGCGGATGGCGGTGGCCGCGGCCGGGCCGTTCATCAGCACGTTCGGCATCAGCTGGGCCGGCACGTCGTAGGGCTTGTCGCCCTCGAAGGAGGCCCGGCTGAACCCGGCCGCGCTGTGGGCGCTGCCGAGGGTGGTGCCGAGGACGAGGGCGGTGCCGCCGCCGGTGGCGATCGGCTGCTCGGCGGCCGCGGCCTCGTCGAGGAGCTCGCGGACGGCGGTGACGGCCAGGCCGGTGGCCCGGTCGTAGGTGCGGGTGCCGGCCTTGCCGAGCACCTTGCGGGTGTCGAAGTCGGGGACCCGGTGGGCCGGTTCACCCCGGCCGACGCCGGCCGCGAACGCGTCGCGGCCGAGGCCGTAGGGGGAGACGGCGGACCATGCGGTGATCAGCGGCCGGTCCCGGTGGATCGTGGTGGCGCTCATGCCGCCACCTCGCCGCGCCGGTTCCTGACGGTTCGCTCGCTCATCGGCTGAGCTCCTCCTCGTGGCGCCCCAGGACGACGGAGGCGTTGTTGCCGCCGAAGGCCAGTCCGTTGTTGACCACCACCCGGAGGTCCGCGGGGACGGAGTGGTTGGGCACGCAGTCGATCTGGCACTGGGGGTCGGTGCTGCGGTGGTTGACGGTGGGCGGGACGAACCCGTGGGCCAGCGCGAGCGCCGAGGCGGCCGCGCCGAGCGCGCTCGCCGCGCCCATGGAGTGGCCGAGCATCGCCTTGAGGGCGACGGTGCGCGGCGGGGTGTCGCCGAAGACCTCGCGGATCGCGCGGGTCTCGGTGATGTCGTTGGTGGGGGTGCCGGTGCCGTGGGCGGAGACCAGGTCCACCTCGGCGGCCTTGACCCCGGCGTCGTCGAGCGCCAGTTGCATGCAGCGGGCGACGCTCGACTGGTCGGGGGCGGTGGGGTGGTGGGCGTCGCAGTTGAGCCCGTAGCCGAGCAACTCGGCGTAGATCCGGGCCCCGCGGCGGCGGGCGGAGGCGAGCGTCTCCAGGACGAGGATCCCCGCGCCCTCGGCGGTGAGCAGTCCCTCGCGGTCGGCGTCGAAGGGGCGGCAGACGTCGGAGGAGACCAGGCCGAGCCGGCTGAAGCCGGCGAAGGTGCGGCGGCAGATCGCGTCCGCGCCGCCGACCAGGGCGATGTCCGCCTCCCCGGTGCGCACGGCGTCGAAGCCGTCGCCGATGGCGTAGTTGCCGGCCGCGCAGGCCGTGCCGAGGACGGTCGGGACCACCCGGGGGAGCCGCAGCTCCCGGGCGACGGCCAGGGCCAGCTGGTGGGCCGGCAGCCGGCCGGCGGCCAGCCGGTCGGCCGGGTGCTCGGGCCCCCGGGCGACCGACTCGGCCATCATCCGGTCCAGTTCGCCGGCCTCGCCGTCGGTGGTGCCGACGGTGACCTGGGCGCGCAGCCCGCCGAGCTGCCGCTCGTCGAGGCCGGCGTCCTGGACGGCCATCCGGGCCGCCGCGACGGTGAACTGGGTGGCGCGGCCGAGCTGTTCGACCGGGAGGCGGTGGATCCACTGCTCCGGGACGAAGCCGTCGACCTCGTGGCCGGAGGTGCGGAGGAACCCGGTGGTGTCGAAGCCGGTGATCGGACCGGCGCCGCAGCGGCCCTCGCGCAGGGCCGCGGTGAACTCCTCGACCCCGTTGCCGATGCTCGACAGGACGCCGATGCCGGTCACCACCACGCGCTGCGGCCCGGTCATCGCGCGGTCGCCCGGGACAGGACCTCCAGCACGGCGGACAGGTTGACCATGTTGCCCAGCTCCTCCTGCGGGATGGTGACGTGGAACTCCTTCTCCAGGCGGGCGAGGACCTCGATGGCGTTCAGCGAGTCGGCGCCGTAGTGGTCGATGAAGTGGTCGGTGAGGGTCAGCTCGTCCAGTTCGAGGTCGAGGCAGTCGGCGACGATCTCGCGGACCTTCGGCTCGTCGATGGCGACGGTGCTCATGGGGTGCTCCTCGGGTGTGTGCGGTGGAGGGTCGGTCGGATCGGTGCTGCGGTGCTGCGGTGCTGCAGGGGTCGGGCGGGGTCAGGCGGTGGCGTCGATCAGGCTCTGCGGGCGCAGGTCGGTCCAGGTGCGCTCGATGTGGTCCAGCGCCTCCTGCCGGGTGCTCGCGTCCTTGACGGTCCGCCAGCCGGCCGGGACCTCGGCGAAGGCGGGCCAGAGGCTGTGCTGGTTCTCGTGGTTGGCGAGGACGAGGAAGGTGCCCTGCTCGTCGTCGAACGGATTGCTCATGGGGTTTCGCGGTCCTTTCTGGATTCCCGGCGGGAATTCTCGGGGGAATTCCCGCCGGGAGAATGTCCGGGTGGCCGACCGGTCAGCTCAGGACGGTCGACAGGATCTTTCCGATGAAGGCGGCCGGGGCGGGTTCGAGCATCGAGTCGTGGTCGCTGTCGACCGGGTGCCGGAGGATCCGGCCGGTCACGTGCGGGTGCCAGGACTCGGCGCCCGGGGCGCCGGGGGCGAGGCCGCGGGCGGCCGTGAACAGGAGCAGGTCGCCCCGGTAGCGGCTCGGGCGGTGGGCGTCGCCGAGGACGCCGTGGGTGCGGATCACTCCGAGCAGCCGGGCCAACTCGGTCTCGTCCAGCTCCGCGAGCGGGTTGCCGGCCTCGGCCAGCCGCCGGCGGGCGGTGGCGGGGTCGAGTGGTCCGTCGGCGGGGAGGCCGGCCCGCTCCAGCAGTTCGGCCAGGACGGCCCGGTCGTCCGGCGCGTCCCCGGTCGGGGTGCCGGTGCCGGGGAAGCCGTCCAGGTCGGCGAGCAGTTCGACCTGCTCGCCGCGGGCCTGCAGCCGGCTCGCGATCTCGTGGGCGACGAGCCCCCCGAACGACCAGCCGAGAATACGATAGGGCCCCTGCGGCTGGATTTCCAGCATTCTGCCGAGATACTTTTCGGCGATTTCCCGGACGGACTCCGCGGGCTTTTCCGGCGCGCGTACGCCGCCCGCCTGGAAAGCGTACACAGGAATGTCCGGGTCGATTTCCGCGGCGAGTGCCAGGAACGGCCAGCCGAGGCCGACGGCGCCGTGCACGCAGAACAGCGGACGGCGGCCGCCGGTCGGCCGGATCGCCAGGACGGGGGCGAACGGGTCGTCCGGCGCGGGCGGGTCCCCGGGCGTGGAGGGGCCCGCGGGCGCACCGGTGCCCTCGGCGGCGCCGGCCGCCAGCGCCAGGCCGGCCACGGTGCGGTGCGCGAAGACGTCGGCCGGGGTGAGCGACAGTCCGGCCGCCCGGGCCCGGCTGACCAGTTGGATCGACTTCAGGCTGTCGCCGCCCAGGTCGAAGAACCCGTCCTCGGCGCCGACCCCGGGCAGCCCGAGCAGCTCGGCGAAGATCCGGCTCAGGGCGAGCTCGACCGGCCCGCTCGGCGGCCGTCCGGCGGAGCGCCCGGCCGCCCGGTCGGCGGCGCCGGGGGCGGGCAGGGCCTTGCGGTCGACCTTGCCGTTCGGGGTGAGCGGCAGCTCCGCGAGCGGGACGTACGCGGCCGGGAGCATGTACTCCGGCAGGACGGCCGCCAGGTGGGCGCGCAGGGCGGCGGGTTCGGGGCGCCCGGGGCCGGCGGGCACCAGGTAGGCGACCAGCCGGCGGTCGCCGGGCGTGGACTCCCGGTCGACCACGGCGCAGCGCTCCACGGCCGGGTGGTCCGTCAACACGGCCTCGATCTCGCCGAGTTCGATCCGGAAGCCGCGGATCTTGACCTGGTGGTCGACCCGGCCGAGGTAGTCCAGTGCGCCGTCCGGCCGCAGCCGGGCGAGGTCGCCGGTGCGGTACATCCGGCTGCCGGGCGGCCCGTACGGGTCGGCGGTGAAGCGCTGGGCGGTCAGCGCGGGGCGGTCCAGGTAGCCCCGGGCGAGGCCCGCGCCGGCCAGGTAGAGCTCGCCGACCACGCCCGGTGGCACCGGGCGCAGTGCGGCGTCCAGCAGCCGGGCCTGGTTGCCGGCCAGCGGGCGGCCGATCGGCGGGGTGCCGGCCGGGCCGGGCGGGAGTGCGGCGGAGAGCGACCAGATGGTCGTCTCGGTCGGGCCGTACAGGTTGGTGACCTCGGCGGCGGCGCCGGTCAGCGCCTCGGCCAGGGCCGGGCCGATCGCCTCGCCGCCGGTCAGCACGTGCAGTCCGGCCAGGGCCCGCGGGTGGGCGGTGACCAGGGCGTGCCAGAGCGTCGGGGTGGCCTGGAGGACGTCCGGTCCGCTGGCGCGGATCAGGTCGGCCAGCAGGTCCGGGTCGCGGACGGTCTCCAGCGGGGCGACCACCAGCCGGGCGCCGCGGAGCAGCGGGGCCAGCAGTTCCAGGTTGGCGATGTCGAAGCCGAAGGTGGTGACCGCGAGCAGGCTGCGGCCGGGGCCCAGGCCGAGCCGGCCGGAGAGGTCCAGCAGGTGGTTGGCCAGGGCGCCGCGGGGCACCACGACGCCCTTGGGGCGGCCGGTGGAGCCCGAGGTGTAGATGACGTACGCGGCGTGCTCGGGCCGGACCGGCGCGGCCAGTTCGGCCGGGCGCAGGTGGTCCGGCGCCTGGCCGTCGACCAGGGCGCGGGTGGCCGGGTCGTCCAGCAGCAGCGGGGTGCCGGCCTTCAGGGCGGGGACGGCGGCGGCCACCTCGGAGCGCGTGACGGTGAGCACCGGGGCGGCGTCCTCGGCCATCGCGCCGATCCGGTCGGCCGGGTAGGACGGGTCGATCGGCAGGTAGGCGGCCCCGGACTTGACCACCGCGAGGGCGGCCACCACGAGGTCGACCGAGCGCGGCAGGGCGATCGCCACCACCGTGTCCGGGGCGGCGCCCCGGGCGAGCAGGGTGCGGGCGAGCCGGTTGGCCCGGCGGTGCAGTTCGGCGAAGTCGAGCCGCTCGGTGCCGAATTCGAGCGCCGGGGCGTCCGGACGGGCGTCCGCGGCGGCCTCCAGCAGCTCGGCCAGGGTGTGCTCGCTGACCAGCGCGTCGGGGCCGACCCCGGCGGCGAGCAGCTGCTCCGGTTCGCCGGGCAGCAGCACCGGGGCGGCGCCGACCGGGCGGTCGGGCCGCTCCACCAGGGCGGTCAGCAGGTGCACCAGGCGTGCGGTGAGCCGGGTCGCGCCGGCCGCGGTGAACAGTTCGGTGCTGTACTCCAGCCGGCCGGTGAGGCCCTCGGTGCCGTCCTCCGCGGCGAGTTCGAAGGCGAGGTCGAGCCGGGCGCTGCCCAGTTCGGCCGCGCCGGCCTCGGCGGTGACGCCGGGCAGGTCGAGCCGGGCGGCGGCGTTGTTGTGCAGCGCCAGCAGGGTCTGGAACAGCGGGTTGCGGGCCTGGGCGCGCTCGGGGCCGAGGGCGTCGACCAGCTTCTCGAAGGGCAGGTCCTGATGGGCGTAGGCGGCCAGGGCGGCGGCCTTGACCCGGTCCAGCAGGGCGCGGAAGGTCGGCGCGCCGGAGAGGTCGGTGCGCAGCACCAGGGTGTTGACGAAGCAGCCGACCAGGTCGTCCAGGGCGTCGTCGGTGCGGCCGGCGATCGGGGTGCCGAGCGGGATGTCGTCGCCCGCGCCGAGCCGGTGGAGCAGGGTGGCCAGCGCGGCCTGGAGCACCATGAACAGGCTGGCGCCGCTCTCCCGGGCCAGCGCGAGGGCGGCCCGGTGCACCTCGGCGGGGACGGCGAAGCGGACGCTGCCGCCGCGGTAGCCGGTGACGGCCCGCCGGGGGGTGTCGACCGGCAGCTGGAGTTCCTCCGGCAGGTTGGCCAACTGGTCTTTCCAGTAGGCGAGTTGCTGGGCGGCGACGGATTCCGGGTCGGTCTCCTCGCCGAGCAGGCCGCGCTGCCAGAGCGCGTAGTCGGCGTACTGCACCGGCAGCGGCGCCCAGCCGGGCGCGTGGCCGGCCAGTCGGGCGGCGTAGGCGGTGGAGAGGTCGCGGGCGAGCGGTCCGTTGGACCAGCCGTCCCCGGCGATGTGGTGGATCACCACGACCAGCAGGTGGTCCTCGGGGCCGGCCGCGAGCAGGGTGGCCCGGATCGGCGGCCGGTTCGCCAGGTCGAACCCGATGGCAGCGAACTCCTGTGCCGCCGAATCGAGTTCGGACGCCGGGAGGTCGCGGACCGGCAGCCCGACGGCGGCCTGCGCGGTGGAGAGCACCCGCTGGTGCGGCAGGCCGTCGCGGTCCGGGAAGACGGTGCGCAGGCTCTCGTGCCGCTCGATCACGTCGGTCAGCGCGGCGGCCAGCGCGGCGCGGTCCAGGGCGCCGCGCAGCCGCAGCGTCCAGGGCAGGTGGTAGGTGGCGGAGGGGCCCTCCAGCCGGTCCAGGAACCAGAGCCGCTGCTGGGCGTACGAGAGCGGCAGCAGCTCCGGCCGCTCCCCGGCGGTCAGCGCGGGGCGGACGGCGTCCCGGGTGAGCCGCCCGGCCAGCGCGGCCACCGTGGGGGCCTCGAACAGGGTGCGGATGGCCAGCTCGGCGCCGAGCAGGGTGCGGACCCGGCTGACCAGCCGGGTGGCGAGCAGCGAGTGCCCGCCGAGCTGGAAGAAGTCCTCGTCGATGCCGACCCGGGGCAGGTCCAGCACCTCCGCGAAGGCGGCGCACAGCACCTCCTCCTGCGGCGTGCGCGGACCGCGGCCGCTCGGGCCGGCCAGGTCGGCCTCGGGCAGTGCCGTGCGGTCCACCTTGCCGTTGGGGGTCAGCGGCAGGGCGTCCAGCACGACCAGGGCGGCGGGCACCATGTACTCGGGCAGGAGCGCGGCGGCCGCCGCCCGGCACCGGGCCGGGTCGAGGTCGCCGGTGACGTAGCCGACCAGCCGGGCGTCGCCGCCGGCGCCGCGGCGGACCACCACCACGGCGTCGCCGACCCGGTCGATCGAGCGCAGCGCGGCCTCGACCTCGCCGGGCTCGATCCGGTGGCCGCGGATCTTGACCTGGTGGTCGACCCGCTCCAGGAACTCCAGTTGGCCGTCCGGCCGCCGGATCACCCGGTCGCCGGTGCGGTACATCCGGGCGCCCGGCAGCGGGCTGAACGGGTCGGCGGTGAACACGGCGGCGGTGCGGGCGGGCTGGTCCAGGTAGCCGCGGCCGACGCCGCGCCCGCCCACGTACAGCTCGCCGGGGACGCCGTCCGGGACCGGGCGCAGCGCGCCGTCCAGGACGTACAGCCCGGTGCCGCGCACCGCCCGGCCGATCGGGGCGCGCACCGAGTCCAGGTCGGCGGGGGCGCCGATCAGGGCGTGGGTGACGTCGTCCGAGCACTCGGTCGGCCCGTAGGCGTTGACCAGCGGGATCCCCGGGTGACGGGCGAACCAGCGGCGGGCCAGGTCGGCGGGCAGCGCCTCGCCGGTGACCACCAGCGTGCGCAGCCCGGTCAGGGCGGGCGGCGGCGCGCCGGCGTCCCAGCTGTCCAGGGCGGCCCGCAGCAGCGAGGGGACGACCTCCAGCACGGTGACGCCCTCGGGGGCGACCAGGCCGAACAACGCCTGCGGGTCGGCGGCCAGTTCGCGGCCGGTGACCCGCAGCCGCCCGCCGACGACCAGGGCGGCGAGCATCTGCCAGACCGAGATGTCGAAGGTGACCGGGGCGTTGTGGACCAGCACGGTGCGCGCGTCCAGCTCCAGGTCGTCGACCTTGGCCAGCAGGTGGTTGACCATGCCCGCCCGGTGCACCATGGCGCCCTTGGGGCGGCCGGTGGAGCCGGAAGTGAAGATGACGTACGCCAGGTCGTCGGCGGCGCCGCGCGGGGCGGGCAGCCGCTTGGCGGCCCCGGTGCCCAGCTCCAGCACCGGGACGTCCAGCCCGGCTCCGGCCAGCAGTTCCACGCCGGTGGCGCGCTCGCCGGGGTCGACCAGCAGGGCGCCGAGGTGCGCCTCGGCGGCCAGCACGGCGCCGCGCCGCAGCGGAGCGGCGACGTCCAGCGGCAGCCAGGCCGCGCCCGCGCCGAGCACGCCGAGGACGGCGGTGACGAAGCCGCAGCCGGGCCGGGCCAGCACCCCGACCGGTCCGGTCGGGGCGCCCGCCCTGAGCAGCGCCCGGGTCACCGCGGCGGCCCGGGCCGCCAGTTCGGCGTAGCCGAGCCGCTCGGTGCCGTCGGAGACCGCGACGGCCTGCGGGGTGGTGCGGGCGAAGTGCTGGACCCGCGCCACCACGTCCGTCCACGGGTCGGCGGCGGCCGGCTCCGCGGCGGGGACGGCCAGCCGGGTGTGCTCGCCGGGCAACAGCAGGTCCAGCTGTCCGAGCGGGCGGTCCGGTTCGGCCCGGGCGGTGCGCAGCACGTGCAGCAGCCGGTCGGCGACGACGGCCGCCTCGGCCGGGGTGAACCGGGCCGTGTCGTAGCCGATCTGGAGCCGCAGCCGCTCGCCGGGCAGGGCCATCAGGCTGAGCGGGTAGTGGTTGGCGTCACCGGCCCGCAGGTCGGTCAGCCGCAGTCCGGCGACCTCGCCGGCCAGCGCCTTCGGGTCGAGCGGGTAGTTCTCGAAGACCAGCACGCTGTCGAAGAGGTCGCCGACCCCGGCGATCCGCTGGACGGCGTCCAGGCCGAGGTGCTGGTGCGGGAGGAGCCGGGACTGGCGGTCCTGGAGGGCGCCGAGCAGCTCGGTGAAGCTCTGCGCCGGGTCCAGGTCGACCCGGACCGGCAGGGTGTTGATGAACAGCCCGACCATGCCCTCGACCCCGGGCAGCTCCGGCGGGCGGCCGGAGACGGTGCCGCCGAAGACGATGTCGCGCAGCCCGGTGAGGGTGCCCAGGACGGTTGCCCAGGCGCCCTGCACCACGGTGTTGACGGTCAGGCCGCGGTGGCGGGCCCAGCCGGTGAGGGCGGCGAACTCCTGCTCGTCCAGTTCGACGGCGTGTTCGCCGGGCATCCCGCGCCGCCCGGTTGCTGCGGTTGCTGCTGCGGTGCCGGCCGTTCCGGCGGTGCCGGCCGTTCCGGCGGTTCCGGCGGTGCCGGACAGCCGGGTGGGCTCGGTGAAGCCCGCCATCGCGGCGCTCCAGGCCGCCTCGGCCGCCGCCCGGTCCTGCCGGGCCAGGTGCGCCAGGTAGGACTTGTACGGGGCGGGCCGGGGCAGCGACACCCCGCCGTCGGCGTAGCAGGCGAACAGCTCGCGCACCACGATCGGCATCGACCAGCCGTCGAACAGGATCTGGTGGGCGGTCAGCACCAGCCGGTGCCGGCGCTCGCCCAGCCGCAGCAGGCTGAAGCGCAGCAGCGGGGGGCGGGCCAGGTCGAAGGGGCGCAGCCGGTCCTGCCGGGCCGGCTCGTCCGGGTCCCGGGCGGAGTCCCGCAGGTCGATCTCCCGCCAGTCGAGCGGGACGTCGCGCGGCACGACCTGCACCGGGTCGCCGTTCTTGCGGTAGCGGAAGGCCGCCCGCAGGTTGGGGTGGCGCTCCAGCAGGGCGGTGACCGCCCGCCGGAGCCGGGCCGGGTCCAGCTCGCCGGCCAGGTCCAGTGCCAACTGCACGGTGTAGACGTCCAGTTCCTCGCGGTGGTACTGCGCGTGGAACATCAGTCCGGCCTGGAGCGGGGCCACCGGCAGGATGTCGCTCAGATTGGAGCTCCGCCCGGGTCGTCGCCCGGTGCGGGGCTCGGCCGAGGCCGTGGTCACAGCTCGTTCCCCCAGTCGTCCATCTCGTCCATCTCGTCCTCGAATTCGTCGATCTCGTCCTGGCTGAGTGCCACCAGGTCGAGGTCGGACGGGGTCCAGCCGCCCGCGCCGGGCTCCCGGGTGTGCCGCACCAGCGCCCGCAGGGCGTGGAACCAGCCCTCGGCGAGGTCCTCGGCGTCGGCCGCCAGCAGGGCCAGGCCGGCCCAGGTCCAGCGGGCGCTCAGGCGCGGGCCGTCCGGGCCGTCCTCGGTCACCGCGTTGACGTCCAGGACGTGCGGCAGCGGCATCCCCGGGTCGGCCCCGGCGGCCAGCGCGGCGGACTGCCCGGTCAGCGACCAGTCCTCGCCGGTGGGTGCGGGCAGCCGGCCCAGGTAGTTGAAGCCGAGCTGCGGGCGGGCGGCGCCGGACAGCTCCTGCCCGCCCGGCCCGTCCAGGTACCTCAGCAGGCCCCAGCCGAGCCCGTGCCCGGGCACCATCCGCAGGTGCTCCTTGACCAGCTTGAGGCTGTGCCCGGCGGCCGGGCCGCCGGCCAGCGCCTCCGCGAGGTCCACCGGGCCCGGGTCGAGCCGCAGCGGGTAGGCGGTGGTGAACCAGCCGACCGTGCGGGAGAGGTCGACGCCGGGGGCGAACTCCTCGCGCCCGTGGCCCTCCAGTTCCACCGGCACCGGGCGGTCCGGCCGCCCGGTGCGCCGCCGCCAGTCGGCGACGGCGAGGGCCAGGGCGGTCAGCAGCACGTCGTTCACCTCGGCGTGGAACGCCCCGGTGACCTCGGTGAGCAGCGCCGCGGTGGTGTCGGTGTCCAGGGTGCGGTGCAGCGTCCGGGCGGTGGCGAAGGTGTCCACCGCCGGGTCGGCGGCCCGGTGGCCCAGCGGCTCCTCGCCGCCCGCCGACTCGGTGCGCCACCAGTCGAGTTGGGCGCGCGTCCCGGGGGTCGCGGCGGTCCGCTCCAGCAGTGCGGACCAGTGCCGCAGCGAGGTCCCGACCGGCTGCAGCCGGACCGGCCCGCCGGCCGCCGCGGCCGCGTGCGCCCGGGCCAGGTCCGGCAGCAGGATCCGCCAGGACACCCCGTCCACCACCAGGTGGTGCAGGGTGAGCAGCAGCTCGTTCCCGGCCGGGTGCCAGAGCGCCTGGACCATCCGGCCCGCGCCGGGCGCCAGCCGCTGCCGGGCCGCGACCGCCTCGGCGGGCCAGTCGGCCGCCGGGCCGTCCAGCACCCGCAGCAGGTCCGCCGCGGCCACCGTGCCCGGCTCGGTGACCAGCAGCGTCCAGTCCGGCCGCAGCCGCATCCGCAGCCCGTCGTGGTGGTCCAGCAGGGCCTGGAGGGCCGCGGTCAGCGACTCCCGGGTGGCGTCGGCCGGGGTGCGGACCAGGACGGCCTGGTGGAAGCCGTCCACCGGCCCGCCGAGGGCGCGCAGCCAGTGGCCGATCGGCAGCTGCCCCAGGGGGCCGACGCCGTCCTCGGTGCCGACCGTGGCGGTGGCCGCCTCGGCGGTCCGGGCCACCACGGCCAGCGCCGCCGGGGTCCGGTGGGTGAAGACGTCCTGCGCGGTGACCACCAGCCCGGCCGCGCGGGCCCGGCTGACCAACTGGATGGAGACGATGCTGTCGCCGCCCAGGTCGAAGAACCCGTCGTCCGCGCCGACCCCGGGCAGTCCGAGCACCTCGGCGAAGACCGCGCAGAACGCGGCCTCCCGGGCGTCGGCCGGGGCCCGGCCGGTGGTGGCGGCGGCGTAGTCGGGCGCGGGCAGCGCCCGGCGGTCCAGCTTGCCGTTGCCGGTGAGCGGCAGGGTCTCCAGCGGGACGAACGCCGACGGCACCAGGTAGTCGGGCAGTTCGGCGGCGAGGGCCGCCCGCAGCTCGCCGACCGGCAGCCCGGCCGGGGTCACGTAGGCGACCAGCCGCTTGTCGCCGGGGCGGTCCTCGCGGACCACCGCGGCGGCCTGCTCGACGCCCGGCCGGGCCAGCAGCGCGGTCTCGATCTCGCCGAGCTCGATCCGGAAGCCGCGCAGCTTGACCTGCTCGTCGACGCGGCCGACGTAGTCCAGCTGGCCGTCGGCCGTCCAGCGCACCAGGTCGCCGGTGCGGTACATCCGGTCGTTCCGGTCGCCGTACGGGTCGGCGGTGAAGCGCTGGGCGGTGAGCTCGGGCCGGTGCAGGTAGCCGAGGGCGACCCCGGCGCCGGCCACGTACAGTTCGCCGATCACGCCCGGCGGGACCGGCCGCAGCGCCGGGTCCAGCACGTACACCCGGGCGCCGGCCAGCGGTCGGCCGATCGGCGGCTTGACCGCTCCGGCCAGGGGTTCGCTGACGGTGGCGCAGACCGTGGTCTCGGTCGGGCCGTACGCGTTGAGCATCCGCCGGCCCGCGGACCAGCGCTCGACCAGCTCGGGCGGGCAGGCCTCGCCGGCCGTGATCAGGGTCAGGCCCTCGGGCATCGGCAGCCGGGACGGCCAGGCGGCGAGCACGGTCGGCGGCAGGCAGACCACCTCGACGCCGGCCGTGCGGACCAGCTCGGCGAGCGGCTCGCCGGGCGCCCGGTCGGGCTCCGCGGCCAGCACCAGGACGGCGCCGTTGAGCAGCACGGTGAACAGCTCCCAGGCGGCCGCGTCGAAGCTGAACGAGGCGAACTGGAGCAGCCGGGTGCCCTCGTGGACGGCGAACCGGCCGTGCTCGGCGGCCAGCGCGGCCACCGCCCGGTGCGGCACCAGCACGCCCTTGGGGCGGCCGGTGGAGCCGGAGGTGTAGATCACGTACGCCGGGTGGTCCGGCCCCAGCGGGGCGGTCCGCTCGGTGTCCCGCGGGTCGTGCGCCGGGGCGGCGGCGACCGCGGCGGCGGTCGCCGGGTCGTCCAGCAGCAGCACGGGCGCGGCCTGCTGCTCCGGCAGCCGCCCGGCCACCGAGCCGTGGCCGAGCACCGCCAGCGGGGCGGAGTCCGTCAGCAGGTAGGCGATCCGCTCGCGCGGGTACGCCGGGTCGACGGGCAGGTAGGCCGCGCCCGTCTTGAGGACCGCGAGCACCGCGACGACCGCGTCGACCGTGCGCGGCAGCGCCAGGGCGACGATCCGTCCGGGGCCCGCGCCCAGGGCGATCAGGTGGTGGGCCAGCCGGTTGGCGCGCTCGTTGAGCTCGCCGTAGCCGATCTCGGCGCGCACCGCGCCGTCCTCGAACCAGAGCAGCGCGGGCCGTTCGGGCGCGCGGTGCGCCCGCTCCTGGAACACGTCCGGGAGCCGGACCGGGCCGACGGTGGTCGGGGCGGCGGCCCCGCTCCAGGTGCCGAGCAGCAGCTCGCGCTCCTCGGGCAGCAGGGCGTCGAGTCCGCTGAGCGGCCGGTCGGGCTCGCCGGTCAGCAGGCCGAGCAGGTGGGCCAGCCGGTCGGCGAGGCCGCGGGCGGTGCGCTCGGTGAACAGGTCGGTGCTGTACTCCAGGGTGCCGGTGAGGCCGTCCGGCCGCCCCGCCCCGTCGTACTGCTCGACGAGTTCGAAGGCCAGGTCGAACTTGGCCGTCCCGGAGCCGACCGGGGTGACCTCGGCGGTCAGGCCGGGCAGCTCGGGGTGGGCCCCGGCGTTGTTCTGGAAGGCCAGCATCACCTGGAACAGCGGCTGCCGGGCCAGCGAGCGGCCGGCGCCGAGCCGGTCGACCAGCCGCTCGAACGGCACGTCCTGGTGGGCCAGGGCGGCCAGCACGGTCTCCCGGGCCCGGCCGACCAGGGCGCGGAAGCTCGGGTCGCCGGACAGGTCGGTGCGCAGCACCAGGGTGTTGACGAAGAAGCCGACCAGGTCGTCCAGGGCCTGCGCGGTGCGCCCGGCGACCGGGGTGCCGAGCGGGATGTCGGTGCCGGCGCCGAGCTTGCCGAGCAGCACCGCCAGCGCCGCATGCACCACCATGAACGGGCTGGCGCCGGTCTCCCGGGCCAGCGCGGTCAGGGCGCGGTGCGCCCCGGCGTCCAGCCGCAGCGGCACGGTGGCGCCCCGGTAGCTGGGCACCGCGGGGCGGGGGAAGTCGACGGGCAGCGTCAGCTCCTCCGGCAGGTCGGCCAATTGGCTTGTCCAGTAGTCGAGCTGACGGGACATCAGACTGTTCGGGTCGTCCGCGTCGCCGAGCAGTCGGCGCTGCCAGAGCGTGTAGTCGGCGTACTGGACGGCCAGGTCGGTCCAGTCCGGGGCGCGGCCGGCCAGCCGGGCCCGGTAGGCGGCCTGGAGGCCGTCGACCAGCGGGCGCACCGACCAGCCGTCGGCGGCGATGTGGTGCTGGACCAGCAGCAGCACGTGCTCCTCGGCACCGGTCTCGAACAGCACGGTGCGCAGCGGCGGTTCGGCCGCCAGGTCGAAGGGGCGGCCGGCCCGGGCGGCCAGCTCGGCCTCCAGCTCCTCGGCCGGACGGCCGGAGAACGGCACCACCGGCAGCTCGGGGCAGGCCTCGCCGACCGGGAGCACCCGCTGGTGCGGGCGTCCGTCCTCGGCCGGGAAGACGGTCCGCAGGCTCTCGTGCCGGGCCACCACGTCGGCCAGCGCCCCGGCGAGCGCGGCCCGGTCCAGCGGGCCGGTCAGCCGGACCGCGTGGGACAGGTGGTAGGTGGCGCCCGCGGCGTCCAACTGGGAGAGGAACCAGAGCCGTTGCTGCCCGGGGGAGAGCGGGATGCGGTCCGGCCGCGGTCCGGCGGCCAGCTCCTCGCGGGCCGGTTCGGCGCCGTCCAGGGCGAGCGCCAGGGCGAACGGGGTGGGGGCCTCGAACAGGGTGCGGATCGGCAGTTCGACGCCGAGCCGGGCGCGCAGCCCGGTGACCACCCGGCCGGCCAGCAGCGAGTGCCCGCCGAGCGCGAAGAAGTCCTCGTCGGCGCCGACCTCGTCCAGCTCCAGCACCTCGGCGAACAGCGCGCAGAGCAGCGCCTCGCGCGGGGTGCCCGGGGCCCGCCGCTCGCGGTCCGGCGCGTGGAGGTCCGGCACCGGCAGGGCCTTGCGGTCCACCTTGCCGTTGGGGGTCAGCGGGAGCGCGGCCAGCGGCACCAGGACGGTCGGGACCATGTAGTCGGGCAGCGTCCGGGCCAGCTCGGCACGGACGGCGGCCGGGTCGGTGCCGCCGGTCAGGTGGGCGACCAGCCGGGCGCCGCCGGACGGGTCCCGGGCGACGGTCACCACCGCGTCGGCGACGCCGGGCACGGCGCGCAGCGCGGCCTCGACCTCGCCGGGCTCGATCCGGTGGCCGCGGATCTTGACCTGGTGGTCGACCCGCTCCAGGAACTCCAGCCGGCCGTCCGGCCGGTGCACCACCCGGTCGCCGGTGCGGTACATCCGGGCGCCGGGGGCGATGGCGTACGGGTCGGCGACGAAGGCCCCGGCGGTGCGTCGCGGGTCGTCGAGGTAGCCGCGGCCGACGCCGCGGCCGCCGACGTACAGTTCGCCGGGCTGGCCGGCCGGGACGGGCTGGAGCGAGTCGCCGAGGACGTACAGCCGGGTGTCGCGGACCGGGCGGCCGATCGGGGCGCGCACCGAGTCCAGCTCGGCGGCGGAGCCGATCAGGGCGTGGGTGACGTCGTCCGAGCACTCGGTCGGCCCGAAGGCGTTGACCAGCGGGATGCCGGGGAACAGCGCGAACCAGCGGCGGGCCAGGTCGGCGGGCAGCGCCTCGCCGGTGACCACCAGCCGGCGCAGCCGGGCGAGCCCGGGCAGTGCCGCGCCGCTCTCCCAGGCGTCCAGGGCGGCCCGCAGCAGCGAGGGGACGACCTCCAGGACGGTGACGCCCTCGGTGTCGGCGAGCGTGAACAGCGCGCCCGGGTCGGCGGCGACCTCGCGGGCGACGACCCGCAGGCGGCCGCCCGCGACCAGCGGGCTGAGCATCTGCCAGACCGAGATGTCGAAGGTGACCGGGGCGTTGTGCACCACCGTGTCGGCCTCGGACAGCTCCAGGTCGGCGTGCTTGGCGAGCAGGTGGTTGACCATGCCGTCGCGGTGCACCATGGCGCCCTTGGGGCGGCCGGTGGAGCCCGAGGTGTAGATCACGTACGCCAGGTCGTCGGGGCCGCCGGCGGGTGCGAGCAGCTCCCGGTCGCGGGCGTCGTCGAGGGCGAGCACGGCGGGCCGCTGCGGCGGGGCATCGGGCACGGCGGGCTGCTCCGGCGGGGCGGCGGGCCGGGCCGGCCGCTGCGGCAGCGCGTCGAGCAGGGCGTCGAGGTACGGCCGCTGGTCCTCGCCGTGCAGCAGGACGGCGGGGCCCGCGGCCTCGACGAGTGCCGCGCCGCGGGCGGCCGGGGAGCGCACGTCCAGCGGGAGCCAGGCGGCGCCGGCGCCGAGCACGCCGAGGACGGCGGTGACGAAGCCGGTGCCGGGGGCGGCGGCGATCGCCACCAGCCGGTCCGGGCCGGCGCCGGCGGCGACCAGCCGGCGGGACAGGGCGCCGGCCCGGGCGACCAGCTCGGCGTAGTCGAGCCGGCCGGCGTCGTCCTGGACGGCGACGGCGTCCGGGCGGGCCAGGGCGAGCTCGCGGATCCGGGGCAGTACGTCGGTGAAGGCCTCGGGCTGCTGCTCGTAGCTGTTCCACTCGATCAGCACCCGCTCGCGCTCGGCGGCGGGCAGGGCGGTGATCCGGCCGACCGGGAGCTCGGTGGAGACGGTGGCGAACTCGGCGAGGTAGCCGAGCAGGGCGTCGCGGAAGAGCTCCAGCCGCTCCTGCGGGTAGCGGTCGGCGTCGCCGTCGATGCGCAGCTCGCAGCCGTCCTCCTCGCTGTCCAGGAAGAGGATCTGGAGGTCCGGGACGGGGCCGGTGGACAGGTTGCGGACCCTGGCCCGGCAGTCGCCGAGGGCGAAGGTGCCACCGGTCTGCAGCACGTTGACGGTGGGGCCGAAGGTGCGGCCGGCGTCGCCGGTCAGTCCGAGGTCGCGGCGGATGGTGTCGTGCCGGTGGCGCTGGTGCCGCAGCGTACCGCGCAGGACGGCGGCGGTCCGGGTGAGCAGGCCGTCGCGGCCGAGCGCGGGGTGGGCGTCGAGCGGCAGCGGAAGGAAGTTGGCGCGCATGCCGGGCACGGACTGGGCGAGCGGGGTGGTGCGGGCGGCGACCGGGAGGGTCAGCACCACCCGGTCGGTGCCGCCGAGTTGGGCCAGGCAGCCGGCGGTGGCGCCGATCAGCAGGGTCTGCCAGGTGACCCGCTCGGCCCAGGCGGCGTCCTGCAGCCGGGTGACGGTGTCGGCCGGGATCAGTCCGGTGCTGCGCACGGTGGCCCGGGCGGGTGCGCCGAGGTGGCCGGAGAGCACGGTGGGCTCGATGCCGTCGGCCAACTGCTCGGCCCAGTAGGCGCGGTCGCGCTGGTGGGCGGGGGAGGCGAGGTAGTCCCGCTCCTCGGCGAGCAGGTCGGCGAGGCTCGGGTCGGCGGCGGGCTCGGCGCCGGGCAGGTCGTACTCGGCGGCGAGCCGGCGGTAGACCAGGGTGCGGCTGAAGCCGTCCAGCAGGATGTGGTTGGCCTTGAGGTGCAGCCAGGCCAGTTCGGGGCCGATCAGCACCAGGGTGGCGGCGAGGGCGTCCGGGCCGAGCGAGGAGGGCTGCCGGAGGTCGGTCTCCAGAAACGTTTCGGCGGCGGCGAGCGGGTCCGCCTCCGCGGTCAGGTCGAGCACCGACAGCGGGCGCGGCCGCGGCGGTTCGACGATCTGCACCGGCCGGCCGTCCCGCTCGGCGAAGCGCACCCGCAGGCACTCGGTGCGGTCCTGCACGCGCTGCCAGGCGGCCCGTAGCCGCTGGTGGTCCAGCGGGCCGGTCAGCTCCAGGCAGTCCGCCATGGTGAACACCGGGTTCCCCGGGTCGAGCTGCTGGGCGAACCACATCTCCCGCTGGGCGTCGGAGAGCGGAAGTTCGTCGGGATCTGCTGATTCGAACAATGGCGATGTGTGACGCATCGTCATCTAACCCCCGTGGCAATGGCGTTGGGCGGAGTCGGGCGGTCGACCGCATCCAGTGCGTCGACGCCGTAGATGTCGCGCACCCACGCGCTCTGGTAGATGGTGTCGAGGTAGCGGTCGCCCAGGTCCGGCGAGACGGCCACGGCGACCACGTCCTGGCCGTGGCGGTGCTCCGCCAGCCAGGAGGCGGCTCCGCTGACCACCGTCCCGGTGGAGCCGCCGAACAGGAACCCGCCCCGGGCGAGCCGGTGGCAGGTGCGGACGGTGTCGAGCTCGGGCACGTGCACCACGTCGTCGACGAAGCTCTCGTCCAGCAGGGCGGGCCGGATCCCGGTGCCCAGGCCGGGGATCATGCGCGGCGCGGCCTCGCCGCCGAAGGTGACGGAGCCGATGCTGTCCACCGCGACGATCCGGGTGGCCGGCCGGTGCTCCTTGAAGTACCGGGCGCAGCCCATCAGCGTGCCGGTGGTCCCGGCGCCGACGAACAGCAGCTCCAGGTCCGGGAACTGGCGGTGGATCGACGGTGCGGTGGTGCGGTAGTGGGCGCGCCAGTTGTCCGGGTTGGCGTGCTGGTTGAGCCAGACGTAGCGCGGGGACGAGGCGCACAGGCCCCGGACGTAGTCCAGCCGCGCGCCCAGGAACCCGGTCTCCGGCGAGGGCTCGGTGATCATGTGCACCTGGCCGCCGAGGGTTTCGATGAGCTGGCGGGTGGACAGGTTGGTCCGTGGGTCGACGACGCAGATGAACCGGTAGCCCCGGACGGAGGCGATCATGCTGAGCGCCATCCCGAGGTTGCCCGAGGAGGACTCCACCAGGACGGAGTCCCGGTTCAGCCGCCCGTCCCGTTCGGCCGCGTCGACCATGCTGAGCGCGGCCTTGAGCTTGACGGAGCCGGCGAAGTTGAAGCCCTCGCACTTCAGGTACAGCGGGTAGTCGAACATCGTCCGCAGGTCGACGAAGAGGTCGTCCTCGTTGAACTCCTGCGGTGTTCTGATGATGGGCATCGCCCGTCCCCCTTCGCAGTGGAGTGAGTGACGGGACGTCAGTCCCAGATGATGTCGTCGCCGACCGCGCAACCGGTGCCCACGGGGACCGGGACGGCGGTGGTGCGGACGGCGGCGGTGCGGGCGGCGACAACGGTGCAGCTGCTCATGGTGAACCCCCGGTGGCAATGGAGCCGCGGGCCGTTGAATCGGCGGCGGCGAAAAGGCGGAAACGTGGGAATGCGCGGGCGGGTTCGATTTCCCGCGGGGGGAAATCGGCCGCGCGGGGCCGGCTCCCGAAATCGGCCGGAAGGGGCCGGTGGCCCTTCGCGCCGGATGGTGGCGGGTCAGTCCCAGATGATGTCGTCGCCGTGGGTGCCGGCGGTGGTGCTCACGGGGGCCTTGGCGGTGGGGCCGTCCCAGATGATGTCGTCGCCGTGCACGGCCGCGGTGGTGGTCACGTGGCCCTTGGTGACGGGGCCGTCCCAGATGATGTCGTCCCCGTGGACGGCCGCGGTGGTGGTCACGTGGCCCTTGGTGACGGGGCCGTCCCAGATGATGTCGTCCCCGTGGACGGCCGCGGTGGTGCTCACGGGGGCCTTGGCGGTGGGGCCGTCCCAGATGATGTCGTCACCGTGCACGGCGGCGGCGGTCACCCGGGCCGGGGCGGCCGTCGTGGTGGCGGCGCCGGCGACCGGCGCGGTGAGGGCGGCGCCGGCGACCAGCAGGCCGAGGACGGCGGCGGTGCGGGCGGCGACAACGGTGATGCTGCTCATGGTGAACCCCCGGTGGCAATGGGGCCGCGGGCCGTTGAATCGGCGGCGGCGAGACAGGTGCGGTGGATGAGTGCTGTGCCTGGTTCAATTCCCGCGGTGAATGACCGCGCGGGACCGGCTCTCTAATCCTGCGGAGGGGGCTTCCGCCCCCTTCGCCATGACCAAGTCTGTCTCGCACACACGTTCCGTGCCACAGTTCTCCACTGTCAGGGTCCTGCCCTGGCAGCACCCTGCAGAGCGCCCGTCCCGGAGGTCACTCCTCCAACAACGGCAGCCGGTCGTCGCTGAATTCGGCCGCCAGCCGCCATCCGCGCAGTTCAGGTGCATCGCGCAGGCAGCGGCTGGTGATCCGCTGCGCGGCGGAATCCAGGTTTCCGGATTTCGGTGGGCCGAGAAAGAAGACGAGATCGGCGCCCAGGGGGTCGATCTCGACGTAAACGTGCTCCAGTCCGTCGGCCGGCTCGGCGGCGTTCCGGAGCAGTTCGACGAGTTTGTCGGGCGTGACCTGTTCCGGCCCGACCATGCCCCTGACCAGACGTCCGACAGTGATATACATGTCAAATCCTCCCGTGGGTGGGCCCGCGCGGTAAGTGCGGGGAAAGCCCGGTGGCCCCGAACTGCGGGTGGCTGTGGGCGGGGTGTCGTAACATGCCCCCGAGATCCGGCAATGACGTGGCGTCATCAGGTTCGCAACATCGGGGGGGCAGGAGATGCTGTCAGTGTTAGGACTGGATCCCGACGCCGAGGCCGTGTACCGGACGGTGCTGGCCCGGCCGGAACTCGGAATTCCCGGGGTGGCCGAGGATCTCGAGTGGCCGGAGCAACGGGTCCGGGACGCCCTGGACGGACTGGCCCGGCTCACCCTGATCAGGCACTCCGAACTGGAGCCCGGACACCTCCTCCTGGTGAACCCGGAAGTCAGCCTGGCGATGCTGATCGGCCGGCAGGAGGCCGAACTCGCCGACCGGCAGCGCCAGATAGCCCAGAGCAGACTCGAGGCGGCCAAGCTGGTCGCCCAGTACGCCGAGAGTCGCAAGGGTGAACGGGGCCTGGGGGTCGAGCAGTTGGAGGGCGTCGACCAGATCCGGCTGCGGCTGGAGGAGCTCTCGCACTCCTGCACCAGCGAGATCATGGGCTTCGCGACCGGCGGCGGGCAGTCGCCGGCCGCCCGAAGAGCCGGGCAGGTCGCCGACCAGGAGGTCTTCGACCGCGGCGTGCAGATGCGCAGCATCTACCTGGAGAGCGCCGCCAACGACGGCGGCACCATCTCCCACCTGGAGTGGCTCACCGAGCGGGGAGCCCGGGTGCGGATCGCCCCGTCGCTCCCGATGCGCCTGGTGATCTTCGACCGCAAGGTGGCGGTCGTCCCCACCGATCCGGACGACACCAGCGTGGGGGCCCTGGTGCTGTCCGGTCCCGGACTGGTCTCCGCGCTCTGCGCGCTGTTCGAGTACGTCTGGGAGAACGCCGCCCCGTTCGGGAAGGCCTCGGCCAAGGGGGTCGAGGGCCTCAACTCGCAGGCGATGGCGGTGCTCAGCCTGCTCGCCCAGGGCCACACCGACGAGGTGGTGGCCCGCAAGCTCGGCGTCTCGGTGCGCACCTCGCGCCGGATCACCGCGGAACTGATGGCCTGGCTGGGCGGCCGGAGCCGCTTCCAGGCCGGGGTGATCGCCGGCGAGCGCGGCCTGCTGCAGGGGGGCGGCGTGCCGGAGCGGGTGGACGACTGACCCCGCGCGCGGACGCCGACGGCCGGCTCGGGCGGGACGCCTGCCGTCCCGCCCGAACCGGCCTGCCCGGTGGTCCCTCAACGGGTCACCGCAGTGCGGTAGATCCGCAGGTTGACCGGGATCAGCACGGCCAGCAGGGCGGCCACCACGATCACCGCGAGCAGCACCGGGTGCCGGTCCGGCAGACTGTCCCCGACCACCGTCGGGGCGTTGCCCCACAGCTCCCGGCAGGCCCCGGCGACCAGGCTCACCGGGTTCCACTCGGCCACCGCGCGCAGCCAGGCGGGCAGCCCGGTCAGCGGCATGAACGAGTTCGACAGGAACGACAGCACGACCAGGAACAGGGCCGAAATGCCGTTGATGGCCTCGGCGTTGCTCATCACCATGCCGACCAGCGCGCCCAGCCAGAGCATCGCGTAGGCGAAGGCCAGCACCAGCACGAAGCCCAGTGCGGCCGAGCCGGCGTCCCGGTGGATCCGCCAGCCGACACCGAGGCCGGCCAGGGCGACGGCGGAGGTGGCCGCCGCGGCGGTCAGCAGGTCGGCCGCGGTGTGGCTGACCAGCACCGTGGAGCGGCCCATCGGCAGTGAGCGGAAGCGGTCGATCAGTCCGGTGCGCAGGTCGGCGGCCACGCCCAGCGCGGCCACGCCGACGCAGGTCAGGCCGACCTGGGCGAACACCCCGGCCATCACGTAGTCGTGGTACTCGCCGGAGCCGGTCACCGTCACCACGGAGGCGAACAGGTAGCCGAGCACGACCACCATGGTCACCGGGGTGAGGGTGATCGCGATGACCTTCTCCGGGGTGCGCCGCAGGTGCCGCAGATGGCGGCCGACCAGCGCGGCGGTGTCTCCGAGGGCCGTGCCGAGGCCGGCCGGGGCGCCGATGTCACTCACCGCTGGTCTCCCGTCCGTCCGGCGGCGGCCGCCACCGGTTCGCGCTCGTGCCGTTCGCCTTCGTCGCTCTGCTCGCCCCGCCGGGCCCGCCCGCCCTGCTCGACCTGCTCACCCGTTCCGGCCTGCCCGGTCCGGGCGGCCGGACCGGCCGCCTGCTCCGGGGCCCGGCCCACCCGGTCGCCGCGCCCGGTCAGGTGGAAGAACACGTCGTCCAGCGACGGACGGCGCAGCGCGAAGTCCGTCACCGGCACCCCGGCCGTCTCCAGGGCGACCGCGGCGGCGGCGACGGTGCCGATGCCGTCGGCCAGTTGGACGGTGATCCGGCGCCCGGTGCGGTCCACCTCGGGCGGCGCGGCGGCCACCGGGGCGAGCACGGCCAGCGCCTGCGGCAGGGCCGCTCCGGTGCCGACGCCCACCTCCAGCCACTCCTCGCCGACCGTGCGCTTGAGCTCGTCCGGGGTGCCCTCGGCGATCACCCGGCCGGTGTCCACCACCAGGATCCGGTCGGCCAGGAAGTCGGCCTCCTCCAGGTACTGGGTGGTGAGCAGGACGGTCACCCCCTGGGCGACCTGCTCGCGGACCATCTCCCAGAGCACCAGCCGGCTGGCCGGGTCCAGCCCGGTGGTCGGCTCGTCCAGGAACAGCACCTCGGGGCGGCCGATCAGCGCGGCGGCCAGGTCCAGTCGGCGGCGCATGCCGCCGGAGTACGTCTGGGCCGGCTTCCCGGCGGCGTCCTCCAGCTCGAACCGGGCGAGCAGCTCGGCCGCCCGGTCCCGGGCGCCCGCGCGGCCCAGGTGCAGCAGCCGGCCCAGCAGTTCGAGGTTCTCGCGGCCGGTGAGCAGCCCGTCGACGGCGGCGTACTGACCGGCCAGGCCGATCCGCCGGCGCACCTGGCGCTGCTGGCGGACCACATCGAAGCCGGCCACCTCGGCCCGGCCCTGGTCCGGCTCCAGCAGGGTGGCCAGCAGTCGGACGGTGGTGGTCTTGCCGGCGCCGTTGGGGCCGAGCAGGCCGAGCACGGTGCCGGTCGCCACCTCCAGGTCCACGCCCTTGAGGGCGTGGTGCTCGCCGTATCTCTTGCCGAGACCGGTCGCCCGGATAGCGGTGTCCATCATTCGTTCCCCCTTTCACGGAGGTCTGTCATGCAGGTCTGTCACGGAGGTCTGTGGATCGTTCGGGAGGAATCGGGGAGAGGGCGCCGGAGCGCGTACCGGCGCGGATTCGCGGATTCGCGGATTCGCCGATCCGTGGGTTCGCGGGTTCGCGGGTTCGCGGAATTCGGTGGAAACGGTCGGCGGGCCCGGCCCGGGTGCGGGCCCGTCCTGCTCGACGTGCGGTCGCCCGCGTTTCGGCGGCCTTTCGGATGTCACCGGCTCATCGGCCCGGTGTCACCCGTCGGTGGCCCGCTCGCATGGTTGTCCCTCAACGGGAACCGACCGTAGCACCGGCCGATCGGGCCCGGTAAGGGGCACCGAGCCGCCTCCACTGGCAGCAGCTTGCCACCGCAGGATGCTGCAACTCCCGGAGGCTCCGCGGCCGTTCGGGAGGGCCTACGGTCGTAGTCATTCCCCCGGTCCCCTCATGCCGGTGAGGACACACACCCAACCCGACTGTCGCCACCGCGGCTTGATCATGCCGCCGACCCGCAGGAGAGGTAATGGCACGTCAAAGCAATTTCGCGGCCCGACTGGGCGAGTGGAGTGCCCAGCACCGGAAGACCGCCGTATTCGGCTGGATCATCCTCGTCGTCCTGGTCACCGTGATCGGAGGCATGGCCGGCCAGAAGAACCTGACCCAGGCCGACTACGGGACCGGCGAATCGGGCCGGGCCGCCCAGGTCCTGAAGGACGCCGGGATCAAGGATCCGGTCAACGAGCTGATCCTGGTCCACAGCGACGGACTGACCGTGGACGCCCCGGAGTTCCGCAGCGCCGTCCAGGCCACCGCCGACGCGGTGAACAGGACCGGTCTCGCGGAGAACCTGCGCGACCCGTACACGACCCAGGCCTTCTCGGCCGACAAGCACTCGGCCCTGATCATGTTCGCCGTCACCGGTGACCCGGACACCGCGGCCGACCGGATCGACCCGGTGATCACCGCGGTGCAGGACACCGCCAAGGCGCACCCGCAGGTGACCCTCGGCGAGTTCGGCGGCGCGACCGCCCTCAAGGGCATCGACGACAGCCTCGGGGACGACTTCGCGCGGGCCGAACTCACCGCCCTTCCGGTCGCGTTGGGCATCCTGCTGGTGGTCTTCGGCGCCTTCGTGGCGGCCGTGCTGCCGGTCGCCCTGGCGGTCACCGCCTGCATCGGCGCGATGGGGCTGCTCGCGCTGAGCAGCCAGGCGGTGCCGGTGGACGGGATGACCAACTCGGTGATGTTCCTGATGGGCCTGGCCGTCGGCGTCGACTACTGCCTGTTCTACCTGCGCCGTGAGCGCGAGGAGCGGGCGGCCGGCCGGGACAAGGCGACCGCGCTGCGGATCGCCGCCCACACCTCGGGCCACTCGGTGCTGGTCTCCGGCCTCACCGTGATGGTCGCGATGGCCGGCATGTTCCTCTCCGGGCTGACCGTCTTCGAGGGCTTCGCGATGGCGACCATCGAGGTCGTCGCGGTCGCGGTGGTCGGCTCGATGACCGTGCTCCCGGCCCTGATGTCGATGCTCGGCGACCGGGTCGCGGCCGGCCGGATCCCGTGGATCAGCAAGCGCCGCCAGGCCGCCGCCGCCAACCCCAAGCCCGCCAACGCGCTGCTGCGCGGGGTGCTGGCCCGGCCCGGGGTGTTCGCCGTGCTGGCCGCCGCCGTCCTGCTGGCGCTGGCCGCCCCGGCGCTCGGCATGAAGACCGAGAAGCTCGGCATGGACAAGCTGCTGCCCTCGGACAACCCGCTGGTGTCGGTGTCGCAGCGGATCGACAAGGAGTTCCCCGGCTCGCCCTCGCCCGCCGTGGTGGTGGTCAAGGCCGACGACATCGACTCGCCGCAGGTCGCCAAGGGCATCGAGGACTTCAAGCAGGCCGCGGTGGCGTCCGGGCGGACCGGCAACCAGATCGACGTCCGGTACTGGAAGGACAAGAACATCGCCGAGATCAGCGTCCCGCTGGCCGGCAGCGGCACCGACGACACCTCCAAGGCGGCGCTGTCCGCCCTGCGCGGGCAGATCGTCCCGCAGACCCTGAAGGCGGTGCCGGGCACCACCGCGCTGGTCGCCGGTGACCTCGCCTTCTCGGTCGACTACAACGACCAGCTGGACCGCAGCATCGTCCCGGTGTTCGCCTTCGTCATGGGCGTCACCTTCCTGCTGATGCTGGTCTCCTTCCGCTCGCTCACCATCTCGATCACCTCGATCCTGCTCAACCTGCTCTCGGTGGCGGCCGCCTACGGCGTGATGACCGCGGTCTTCCAGCACGGCTGGGGCGCCTCGATCGTCGGTACCAAGGCGCCGGGCGCGATCGAGTCCTGGATGCCGCTGTTCGTCTTCGTGGTCCTGTTCGGCCTCTCGATGGACTACCACGTGTTCGTGGTCTCCCGGATCCGCGAGGCGTACCTGTCGGGCAAGCCCAGCCGGGAGGCGGTCGGCCTCGGCATCCGCAACACCGCCGGGGTGGTCACCAGCGCCGGTCTGATCATGGTCGCGGTGTTCGCGGTCTTCGGCACCCTGGGCATGCAGGACTTCAAGCAGCTGGGCATCGGCCTGGCGGTCGCGGTCCTGCTGGACGCCACGCTGGTCCGCGCGGTGCTGCTGCCCGCGGTGATGGCCCTGCTCGGGGACGCCAACTGGTACCTGCCGCGCTGGCTCGGTGGCGGCCGCCGCACCGCCCCCGCGCACGCCGCCGGGGCGCCCCAGCCCGCCGCGCAGCACGAGCCGGCCGGCACCGCCTACGTCGGCTGACCCGGCCCGCCCCTCCTCCGCCCGCCATCCCTGGAGCCACCACCGTGTTCGAGTTCAGAGTCATCGACGGAACCACCGCCCGCGAGGTCATCGCGGGAGCCCGCCCGCGGATCGTCCAGGAGGTCCGGGAGACCTACCTGACCCACGGCGCCGGTGAGTCCGTCAACCCCGACAGCTACTTCCTGCGGTTCCCGGCCAAGCCGGACGCCCGGATCATCGCCCTGCCGGCCTACCTCGGCGGCGGCGTGGGCCTGGCCGGACTCAAGTGGATCAGCAGCTTCCCGGCGAACATCGAGCGGGGCTTCCCGCGCGCCTCGGCGGCCCTGCTGCTGAACGACTACGAGACCGGCTACCCCTTCGCCGTCCTGGAGGCCTCGCAGATCAGCGCGGCCCGCACCGCGGCCTCCGCCGTGCTCGCCGCCGAGGTGCTCGGCGGCGGCCGGACGGCGGGCCGGCTCGCGGTGATCGGCGCGGGCATCATCGCCCGGAACATCCTGGAGTTCTTCGGGGCCCAGCAGTGGGAGATCGACGAGCTGGTGGTGCACGACCGGGAGGCCCGGTACGCCCAGGCGCTGGTCGACCACGCCGACGCCGAACTCGGTTACCCGGCACGGGTGGTGGAGGACCTGGGCGACGCGCTCAAGGCCGCCGACGTGGTGGTGCTGGCCACCACGGCGGGCGAGCCGTACATCCTCGACCCGGAGACGTTCGCCCCCGGGCAGCTGGTGCTCAACATCTCGCTGCGCGACCTCGCCCCGGAGATCATCGGGGGTGCGTACAACGTGCTCGACGACGTGGAGCACTGCATGAAGGCGAACACCTCTCCGCACCTGGCGGAACAGCTCTACGGCAACCGGGAGTTCGTCACCGGCACGCTCGCCCAGGTGATCGGGGGCGAGGTCGCCGTCGGCACCGACCGCCCGGTGGTCTTCTCGCCCTTCGGCCTCGGTGTGCTCGACCTCGCGGTCGGTGCGCTGGTGCACGACGAGGCGGTGGCCACCGGCCGCGCGACCGAGATCCCCGGCTTCTTCGCCGAGACCACCCGCTGGTAGGACTCACCGCGGGTCCGCCCCACCGGGCCCGCCGAGGACGCCGGCCACCCCGGGACCGCCCCCCACCGGGCCCGGTGCCACCGACGAGGGCCCCGACCGTTCACCGCGGTCGGGGCCCTCGTGGTGGTGTCGTGCCCGGTCAGGCGTCGGTGCCGCCGAAGCGGGCCGTCCAGGCGGCCAGGTCCTCGTCGGTGATCTTCGCGAACAGCACCGGCGGCACCGTGAACGGCGTGCCGGCCGGGACGCGGTCCAGCGTCCGGGCCTCGTCCGCACCGATCCAGGTCCGTCCGTCCGCGGGGAGCGCGAAGGCGCCGCGCATCGCCGCCGCCGCGGTCGGGATGAACGGCTCGGACACCACCGCGTACAGGTGGATCAGGTTCATCGCCGTCCGCAGGGTCAGTGCCGCCGCCTCCGGGTCGGTCTTCACCTGCTGCCAGGGCGCCGTCTCGTCCAGGTAGGAGTTGCCGGCGCTCCACAGCGCGCGCAGCGCCTGGGCGGCCTTGCGGAAGTTGAGCGCCTCCAGCTGGGCCTCGTACTCGGCCAGCAGGCCGGCGATCTGCTCGCCGAGCCGCTGTTCGGCGTCGCCCGGCGCGTTCCCGGCCGGCACCTCGTCGCCGAAGCGCTTGCGGCTGAACGAGAGCACCCGGTTGACGAAGTTGCCGAGGGTGTCGGCGAGGTCCTTGTTGACCACCGAGGCGAAGAGGTCCCAGGTGAAGCTGGAGTCGTCGGACTCGGGCGCGTGCGCGATCAGGAAGTAGCGCCAGTAGTCGGCCGGCAGCAGCTCCAGCGCGACGTCGGTGAAGATGCCGCGCTTCTGGCTGGTGGAGAACTTCCCGCCGTAGTACGTCAGCCAGTTGAAGGCCTTGACGTAGTCGACCTTCTTCCACGGGCGGCGCGAGCCGAGGATCGTCGCCGGGAACATCACGGTGTGGAAGGGGACGTTGTCCTTGGCCATGAACTCGGTGTAGCGGACGGTGTCGTCGGCCTCGTACCACCAGGACTTCCAGTCCCGGTCCTGCCCGGCCGGGGCGGCGTCCGACCACTCCTTGGTGGCGCCGATGTACTCGATCGGGGCGTCGAACCAGACGTAGAACACCTTGCCCTCGGCGGCCAGTTCGGGCCAGACGTCGGCCGGCACCGGCACGCCCCACTCCAGGTCGCGGGTGATCGCGCGGTCCTGGAGGCCCTCGGTCAGCCACTTGCGGGCGATCGAGGAGGCCAGCACCGGCCAGTCGTCGCCGTTCGCGGCGATCCAGGCCTCGACCTCGTCGGTCAGCTTCGACTGGAGCAGGAACAGGTGCCGGGTCTCCCGGACCTCCAGGTCGGAGCTGCCGCTGATCGCCGAGCGCGGCTCCAGCAGGTCGGTCGGGTCCAGCACCCGGGTGCAGTTCTCGCACTGGTCGCCGCGCGCCTTGTCGTAGCCGCAGTGCGGGCAGGTGCCGACGATGTAGCGGTCCGGCAGGAAGCGGCCGTCGGCGTTGGAGTACACCTGGCGGATCGCGCGCTCCTCGATGAAGCCGTTGCGCTGGAGCTCGCGGGCGATCTCCTGGGTGATCTCCCGGTTCTGCGGCGAGGAGCTGCGGCCGAAGTGGTCGAAGGACAGCGCGAAGCCGTCGTACACCGCCTTCTGCGCGTCGTGCGCCCGGGCGCAGAACTCGGCGACCGGCAGCCCGGCCTCCTGGGCGGCCAGCTCGGCGGGCGTGCCGTGCTCGTCGGTGGCGCAGATGTACAGCACCTCGTGGCCGCGTTGGCGCAGGTAGCGGGAGTAGACGTCCGCCGGGAGCATCGACCCGACCATGTTGCCCAGGTGCTTGATCCCGTTGATGTAGGGAAGGGCGCTGGTGATCAGGTGCCGAGCCATCCTCGGATGCTCCGATTTCTCCCGCACACGCACCCGACCCGGAGTGCTGTGCCAGGCGCAGGGGTCCACTGTGGGCTGCCAAGCCTACCGCCGCCGAAGTGGCGTACCGTTCCGCCTCACGGCCGGGGGGCGTCGGTGAAGCGGTCGAACTCCCCGTCCTTGACCCCGCGGACGAAGGCCGCCCACTTGCGCGGCGTCGTCCGGACGACCACCTCGGGCCGGTCCGACTCGCGGATCTCCACCAGACCGCCCCTCGCCCTGACCTCGACGCAGTCGGTGCTCTCACCGCTGGCCGAGGCCTTGCGCCAAACGTTCATGTGAAATCTTTCAGTAAGGCCCGGATGAAGTCCCGGGACCCGGCCGTCCCGAGCGCGATCGCCGCGGTCCTCTCCTTGATCCCCCGGTAGGAGGCCAGTTCGGCTTCGGAGTGGACGAACTTGGGCCCGTGGGAGAGGTCGATCTGGACGGTGTCCAGCTCCGGGACGGGCCCGCGGGCCAGGTAGAGGCTCTCCCCGGACCCGGTGTAGGTGGGGACGCTGAACGGGATCACCCGGATCTCCACCCCGGGCCGCTCGGAGTTCTCCAGCAGGCTCTGCAACTGCCCGCGCAGCACTTGCGGTCCGCCGAACTGCATCCGCAGCGCGGATTCGTGCAGGACCGCGCTGTACGGCTTCGGGCGGTCGACGAAGATCTGCTGGCGCCGGATCCGGAACGCCTTCCGGACCTCCGCCTCCTGCCGGTGCTGCGCGGGCAGCCGCTCGAACACCGCGGCGGCGTAGTCCGGGGTCTGCAGCAGCCCGGGGATGAAGGTGCTGTTCAGGATGGACAGCGACTCCGCGTGGTGCTCCATCTCGGCGATGTCGACGATCCCGCTGGGCATCCGGCCCCGGTAGCCGTCCCACCAGTACTTGCGGCGGTCCTGGGTCATGGCGAGCAGCGCGTCGAGGTACGGGCCCTCCGGGCAGCCGCAGGTGCCCGCCCAGATCCGCAGCCGCTCGGCGCTGATGCCCGACTTCCCGTTCTCCATCTGGGAGATCTTGGGCAGGTCGGTGCCGATCGTGGCGGCCAGGCTCTTGGGCGTCACGCCCACGCGCTCGCGCATCTTGCGCAGCTCGATCCCCAGGCGCTGCTGGCGCACGGTCGGCGACAAGCGGGGTGGCATGACTCTCTTCTCCGGGTCGCGGCTACGGTCGATGCTTCCGGTGAAGTGTGCCGTGCACGCGGGGCACTAGCTAGCGAATTGGGGGATACCCCACGATGGAGTGAACGTCCAGTCCCTCGGTAGCAACTCTGGCACCCTGACTCTAGGGTCATCCGTGTCACTCACTGACTTGTTGTTCCCTAAACAGTCGCCAATCAGCCGTCAGTACACACCAGATGCATGGTCAGGGCGCTCGACATCACCGACCGGAGACAGCCATGCCCCTTCCCCCGTCTCTCCGCCTCCCCCATCGCCCCCACCTTCCCCACCGCAATTCCGCTGCCCGGTGAATGCCCTTCTGGTCGCCGGTTTGTCCGCCCTCCTCCTCGCCGTGCTTTTCGTCGGCTGGCTGGTCTGGCTGGTCAACGTCCAACCCCGGGAACCACGGCCGGGAAAGCGCGAGTTCACCCCCCGGCATTCCGCCACCCTCGACCGCGAATAGCCGCGCGGCGCGCCCGGCCCGCGGCCCGGCCGGGGGCAGCCCCGCCCGGCCCCGCTCAGCCCCGCGAAAGGCGCTCCACCAGCCGGGACTTGGCGGCCGGCCACTCGTCGGCGAGCATCGAGAAGTAGGCGCTGTCCCGCCAGGTGCCGGTGGGGCGCAGCCGGTGCCGGCGCAGGGTGCCCTCGTACCGGGCGCCGAGCCGGAGGATGGCGTTGCGGGAGCGCTCGTTGAGCGCGTCGGTCTTCCAGTAGACCCGGCCCATGCCGAGGTCCTCGAAGGCGTGCACCAGGAGCAGCAGTTTCGCCTCGGTGTTGACCGCCGTGCGCCAGACCGAGCGGGCGTAGAGGGTGGCGCCGATCTCCAGGAACTCGTCCTCGGTGCTGATGTCGTGGTAGCCGGTGAGGCCGACGGCGGTGCCGCCGGCGAGCTCGACGGCGGCGAAGTGGACGGACCCGCCCGTTGCGGCCTCCGCGATCCGGGCGTCCAGGATCCGGCCGAGCTCCTCCGCGGAGGCGGGCGGGAGGGACATCGTCCAGCGCCAGACCTCGGGGTCGGCGCCGACCGAGGCCCAGAGGTCGGCGAGGTGGCGGCGCTCCAGCGGCTCCAGGCGGATGTGGCGGCCGGTGAGGGTGACGGGGACGGGCTGCTTCGCGGTCATGCCCCCGAACGTAGCGCCACTCTGCACTAGACGCAATGGAATTATGAACTAGTGCAAAGAGGCCGAGGCAAAGCGGAGGGCCCCGCGGGACGGTGCGTCCCGCGGGGCCCTCCGGTGCGGCTCGGATCAGATGAACGAGTTGATCTGGATCGTCTCGTCGCGGCCCGGACCGACGCCGATGGCGGAGATCGGCGCGCCCGACATCTCCTCCAGCGCCTTCACGTAGGCCTGGGCGTTCTTCGGCAGCTCGGCGAAGGTCTTCGCCTTGCTGATGTCCTCGGTCCAGCCCGGCAGCGTCTCGTAGATCGGCTTGGCGTGGTGGAAGTCGGACTGGTTGTAGGGGAGCTCCTCGACGCGGCGGCCGTCGATCTCGTACGCGACGCAGACCGGGATCTGCTCCCAGCCGGTCAGCACGTCCAGCTTGGTGAGGAAGAAGTCGGTGAGGCCGTTGACCCGGGTCGCGTAGCGCGCGATGACGGCGTCGAACCAGCCGCAGCGGCGGTCGCGGCCGGTGGTGACACCGCGCTCGCCACCGATCCGGCGCAGCGCCTCGCCGTCCTCGTCCAGCAGCTCGGTCGGGAACGGGCCGGAGCCGACGCGGGTGGTGTAGGCCTTGAGGATGCCGATGACCCGGTCGATCTTGGTCGGGCCGATGCCGGCGCCGGTGCAGGCGCCGCCCGCGGTCGGGTTCGACGAGGTCACGAAGGGGTACGTGCCGTGGTCGACGTCGAGCAGGGTGCCCTGGCCGCCCTCCAGCAGGACGACCTTGTCCGCCTTGAGCGCCTCGTCCAGCACCAGGGTGGTGTCGGCGAGGAACGGCCTGATCTTCTCCGCGTAGCCCAGGTACTCCTCGACCACGAGCTCGGCCGGGACGGCGCGGCGGTTGTAGAGCTTGACCAGGATCTGGTTCTTGTCGTGCAGCGCCGCCTCGATCTTCTGGCGCAGGATCGACTCGTCGAAGAGGTCCTGGACCCGGATGCCGACGCGGTTGATCTTGTCCGCGTAGGTCGGGCCGATGCCGCGGCCGGTGGTGCCGATCCGGCGCTTGCCGAGGAAGCGCTCGGTCACCTTGTCGATGGTGCGGTGGTACGGGGTGATCAGGTGGGCGTTGCCCGAGACCAGCAGCTTGGAGGTGTCGATGCCGCGCTCGTTCAGGCCGTTGAGCTCGGAGAGCAGCACGCCCGGGTCGATGACCACGCCGTTGCCGATGACCGGCGTCACGTTCGGGCTGAGGATGCCGGAGGGGAGCAGGTGCAGGGCGTACTTCTGGTCGCCGATGACCACCGTGTGACCGGCGTTGTTGCCGCCCTGGTAGCGGACGACGTAGTCGACGGAGCCGCCGAGGAGGTCGGTGGCCTTCCCCTTGCCCTCGTCCCCCCACTGAGCGCCAACGAGCACGAGTGCCGGCACAGGCGTACACCCCTTCCGGTTGGGGCATCCTGCGTAGGCCGCAGTCTGCCCCGAGATAGACGAAGCCCCTGGCGCAATGGCGCAAGGGGCTCTTGCACCGAGAGATTACCTGAGGAAGGACCGGTCGTGTCGTCCCTGTCCACGCCTGCTACCGGCGGTCCCGAGCCCCTTCTGCTGCTGCTCGACCCGGTGGCCCGGCAGACCGACGGGGAGTCGGTGCGGATCGCGAAGGACGTGCTCTGCGGGGGAGCGGACGTCAAGGTGGTCCTTCCGGAGAGCCCGTCCGAACTCGATCGGGTGCTTTCGCACCGGGGTCGGCGGCGACCGGTGGTGATCGGTTCGGACCTCGCCCTGCAACGGGTGCTCCAGGCGCTCCACCGGCTGCGTGAGCTGGGCGCCGAACCGGTGGGGATGGTTCCGGTCGGCCACGCCGAGGAGCTGGCGACGGCCCGCGCGCTGGGCGTGCCGGAGGAGCCGGTGCGGGCGGCGCGGGCCGTGCTGTCGGGCGCGCCGCGCACCTTCGACCTGCTGGTGGACGACGGCGGCGGGGTGGCGCTGGGCGGGGTGCGGATCACCGGGGTCGGCACCCGCCGGTCGGGGAGCCGTTCGAGTGGCTGGCGTTCGCTATGGGCGAAACTGGCTGCGGCCGAGCAGGCGAACGTGCTCGCGTCCGAGGCGGTCGACCACAGCCCCCGGGTCCGGGTCGAGGCGGACGGCCGGCTGCTCGCCGACGTGCACCGCCCGGTCCGGCTGGTGCAGCTGACCCTGCCGGGCTCCGGGGAGGCCGATCCGGACGGCACCGGCGTGCTGGAGGTGGTGGTCCGGGCGCCCGGCGCGCTGGTGCGGGCCCGGGCGGTGAGCGTCTCGGTGGTCGGGCGCGGCTTCGGCTACGAGGCGGACGGCCACCCGGTCGGCCCGGTCCGGGCCCGCACCTGGACGGTGCACCCGGGCGCCTGGGGCCTGCTGCTGCCCGCCGCGTGACCGCCGGGCGGCTCCGGGCCGCCGGCCGGGGCCCGGGTGAGCAGGCTCACGTTCCGCTCCGCCGGTCGGACACCGCTCCGCACACGGAAAGCCCCAACAGGCGCGAACCACAAGGCCAACCGCCGTCGCCGGGAATTCCCCCACCCGAATTCCCGGGCCCGTAAGGGGTTTTGTCTACGCGCGTTACTCCACGCCCGCCGCTCGAACCGGACGTCCCGGGTTCCGGAAGCCCTGGTCAACTGCCCTAGACTCGAAGGCGTGCCACGTGGTGACGGAAGACTCAACCACGATCTTCTTCCCGGTGAGAAAGGCCCCCAGGACGCGTGTGGCGTCTTCGGTGTCTGGGCTCCCGGCGAGGAGGTCGCCAAGCTCACGTTCTTCGGCCTTTACGCCCTGCAGCACCGCGGTCAGGAATCCGCGGGCATCGCAGTGAGCAACGGCTCCCAGATTCTCGTCTTCAAGGACATGGGACTCGTCTCCCAGGTCTTCGACGAGGCCTCACTGGGGTCGTTGCACGGGCATATCGCCGTCGGACACGCCCGCTACTCGACCACCGGTTCCTCGGTCTGGGAGAACGCCCAGCCGACCTTCCGCGCGACCGTGCACGGTTCGCTGGCCCTCGGGCACAACGGAAACCTGGTGAACACCGCCGAACTGGCGGCCATGGTCGCCGAACTCCCCGGCGAGGAGCACGTCTCGCGCTCCGGCCGGACCGCCGCGACCAACGACACCGACCTGGTGACCGCCCTGCTGGCCGGCCACCCGGACCTCTCCATCGAGGAGACGGCCAAGGTCGTGCTGCCCGAGGTCAAGGGCGCCTTCTCGCTCGTCTTCATGGACGAGCACACCCTCTACGCCGCCCGCGACCCGCAGGGCATCCGCCCGCTGGTGCTCGGCCGGCTGGAGCGCGGCTGGGTGGTCGCCTCCGAGACGGCGGCGCTCGACATCTGCGGCGCCTCCTTCATCCGCGAGGTCGAGCCCGGCGAGCTCATCGCCATCGACGAGAACGGCATGCGCAGTTCCCGCTTCGCCGAGGCGAAGCCCAAGGGCTGCGTGTTCGAGTACGTCTACCTGGCCCGCCCCGACACCTCCATCGCCGGCCGCAACGTGCACCTCTCCCGGGTGGAGATGGGCCGCCGGCTGGCCAAGGAGGCGCCGGTCGAGGCCGACCTGGTGATAGCGACGCCCGAGTCCGGCACCCCCGCCGCGATCGGGTACGCCGAGGCCAGCGGGATCCCGTACGGCTCCGGCCTGGTGAAGAACGCCTACGTGGGCCGCACCTTCATCCAGCCCAGCCAGACGATCCGCCAACTCGGCATCCGGCTCAAGCTGAACCCGCTGCGCGAGGTCATCGCCGGCAAGCGCCTGGTGGTCGTGGACGACTCGATCGTGCGCGGCAACACCCAGCGCGCGCTGGTGCGGATGCTGCGCGAGGCGGGCGCCGCCGAGGTGCACATCCGGATCTCCTCGCCGCCGGTGAAGTGGCCGTGCTTCTTCGGCATCGACTTCGCCACCCGCGCGGAGCTGATCGCCAACGGGATGTCCGTGGAGGAGATCGGCCGCACCCTCGGTGCCGACTCGCTCTCCTACATCTCGATCGACGGCATGATCGAGGCCACCACCCAGCCCAAGGACCGCCTCTGCCGGGCCTGTTTCGACGGCGAGTACCCGATGGAGCTGCCGGATCCGGCACTGCTCGGGAAGCTCCTGCTGGAGGCCGAGATCAAGGGCGGCCAGCAGAAGCCGGCCGTCCGCGGCAAGCCGACCGGCAGCGACCTGGACGGGGTCCAGTCGCTGCTCGGCGGGGCGGGCGCGGCCGACGCGCTGCGCCGCCCGTAACGAGCCCACGGTGGGGTCCCGAGAATCCGGGGCCCCACCGCCGTTCCACCCCCTCTGCCGTACCGAACCTCCCCCACCTGACCCGAAAGGGCCGCACGCAGTGACCAGCTCCCACCCGTCGCCCACCACCCCCCTCGGCGGAGACGCTTCGCGTCGCCCCTCCGAGGGCGCCACCTACGCCGCCGCCGGTGTCGACATCGAGGCGGGCGACCGCGCCGTCGAGCTCATGAAGCAGTGGGTGAAGAAGGCCAACCGCCCCGAGGTGGTCGGCGGTCTCGGCGGCTTCGCCGGCCTCTTCGACGTGTCCGCCCTCAAGGACTACGAGCGGCCGCTGCTGGCCTCGGCCACCGACGGGGTGGGGACCAAGGTGGCCATCGCGGCCGCCATGGACAAGCACGACACCATCGGCCACGACCTGGTCGGCATGGTCGTGGACGACCTCGTGGTGTGCGGCGCCGAGCCGCTCTTCATGACCGACTACATCTGCGTCGGCAAGGTCGTGCCGGAGCGGGTCGCCGCCATCGTCAAGGGCATCGCCGAGGGCTGCGCGCTGGCCGGCTGCGCCCTGGTCGGCGGCGAGACCGCCGAGCACCCGGGCCTGCTCGGCCCGGACGAGTACGACGTCGCGGGCGCCGGCACCGGTGTGGTCGAGGCCGACGCGCTGCTGGGCGCCGACCGGGTCCGGGCCGGCGACGTGGTGATCGCGATGGCCGCCTCCGGCCTGCACTCCAACGGCTACTCGCTGGTCCGCCACGTGCTGCTGAACCAGGCCGGCTGGCAGCTGGACCGCAAGGTCGAGGAGTTCGGCCGCACCCTCGGCGAGGAACTGCTGGAGCCGACCCGGATCTACTCGCTGGACTGCCTGGCGCTCACCCGCGCGACCGAGGTGCACGCCTTCTCGCACGTCACCGGCGGCGGCCTGGCGGCCAACCTGGCCCGGGTGATCCCGGCCGGCCTGCACGCCCGCCTGGACCGCGGCACCTGGACCCCGCTGCCGGTCTTCCGGACCGTCGCCGAGGTCGGCAAGGTGGCCACCCTGGAGCTGGAGAAGACGCTCAACATGGGCGTCGGCATGGTCGCGGTCGTCCCGCCGCACTCGGTGGACGTGGTGCTGTCGATCCTCGAGGACCGCGGCGTCGAGGCGTGGCTGCTCGGCGACATCGTGGACCGCACCGACGGGCACGAGGCCGGCGCGGCCCTCTACAACGCCTACGAGGGCTTCACGGCGGGCTGACGGCCCGTCCGACGCACACCTACGCGGAAGGGCCCCTCCGGTTCCCGGAGGGGCCCTTCCGCGCGTCCGGGGCCCGTGGTCGGCGCGGGGCGTGCGCGGGAACGCCGAAGACCGGTCCGGCGCCGTGGGGCGCCCGGACCGGTCCGGCGAAGCTGCGGGTTACGAGCGGCGGGAGGCCTGCGACGGCCCGGTGCCCGGCTCGGTCTCGTCCTCGTCGTCGAGGTCGGCGTAGCGGGCGGCGTACTCCGCGTACGGGTCGTCGTCCTCTTCGTCCTCCTCGATCGGCTCGGGGTCGATCGAAGCAGTGGACGGCGATACGCCCAGCTCGTTGGACAGACGGTTAGCGTCGAACCCGCCGCTGTTGTACTTCAGCTCGCGGGCGACCTTCGTCTGCTTGGCCTTGGCCCGGCCGCGCCCCATGGGTCGACCCCCTCAACGATGGGGCTCACGGCCCCGAGTCTGACACGTGTTCATGATCAGGACCGGCCTGCCCGAATGGGAGGACCGTCCCTTGGAGCATTAACGGTACCTGTTTCCGCCGCTGGACGGTACGTCGTGGTTGTGACGTGGCGCGCACCGACCGCACCCGAGACCAGGTCTTCCCAGGTCAGGGGAGGTTTTGCGGCGTTTTGCACGCGGTCCGGAGGTGTGTGGGGTCCGTCGTTCCAGGACCGATTATCCCCCCAAGGGGGACCTCGGATCACCCGTTCGGGCGGAGAAGTGAGAATCCGGTTCCACATCGTGATGCGCGGGGGGCTCCCGGGTGGAGCCCCCCGCGCATCCGGTCGCCGGAGCGGGTCCGGTCAGCCGCGGCGGGCGGCGGGCAGCAGCACCGTGCGCAGCGCGCTGATCTCGCGCATCCGCTTCTCGGCCAGGCGGTCGGCGGCGACCGCCGGCGGGATGCCGTCGGAGGCGGCCCGGGTGAAGATCTCCAGGGTGGTGTCGAAGATCCGGGTGGCCTTGTTCTTGGCCCGCTCGAAGTTGAAGCCGTCGATCTCGTCGGCGACCTGGATCACGCCGCCGGAGTTCACCAGGTAGTCGGGGGCGTAGAGGATGCCGCGGTCGGCGAGGTCCTTCTCGACGCCCGGGTGGGACAGCTGGTTGTTGGCCGCGCCGCAGACGATCGAGGTGCCGAACTCGCCCAGCGCGGCGACCACGTCGTCGGTCAGCGCGCCGCCGAGCGCGCAGGGGGCGTAGACGTCCAGCTTGGCCTGGAGCAGGGCGGTGGTGTCGGCGACCACCTCCACCTCCGGGTGGGCGGCGCGGACGCGGTTCACCGCGGCCTCGAAGGGGTCGGTGACGACGACGGTGGCGCCGTCCGCGACCAGGTGGCCGACCAGGTAGTGGCCGACCTTGCCGACGCCCGCGACGCCGACCCGCTTGCCGCGCAGGGTGGGCTGGCCCCAGCGGGCCTGGGCGCTGGCGCGCATGCCCTGGAAGACGCCGAACGCGGTCAGGATGGAGGAGTCGCCGGCACCGCCGTGCTCGGGCGAGCGGCCGGTCACGAACCCGGTCTCGCGCGCGATGACGTCCATGTCCTGGACGTAGGTGCCCACGTCGCACGCGGTGATGTAGCGGCCGCGCAGGGACTCGACGAAGCGGCCGTAGGCCCGGAGCATCGCCTCGTTCTTGTCCTTGTTCGGGTCGCCGATGATGACGGCCTTGCCGCCGCCGAGGTCCAGCCCGGCCAGCGCGTTCTTGTAGGACATCCCGCGGGACAGGTTCAGCGCGTCCTCCAGCGCCGCCTCCTCGGAGGCGTACGGGAAGAAGCGGGTGCCGCCGAGGGCGGGGCCGAGCGCGGTGGAGTGGATGGCGATGATCGCCTTGAGCCCGGAGCTGCGGTCGTGGCAGAGGACGACCTGCTCGTGGCCGTCGCCGGGGACGCCGTCCTGCTCGGTGCGGAAGATCCTGCTGAGCACGCCGGGTGCGGGGTGCGTGGCGGGGGTCTGTACGTCGGTCACTGTGGTGACTCCAGTATCGAAGGCCCGCTGCTGTGGTGCGGGCGCCTAGGGCGAAGCGTAGTCGCGGGGGAACGGCCCATCGGCCCTTCTGTCCGAGCTTGTGCCGGTTGTCCGAAGGGTGAGACGACAGGGGGTCGGGGGTGCGGGCGCGAACCGTTCGGGGCCGCGCCCTCCCCGGGCCGCGCGGCGCGTGCGACCATGCAGGACGTGACCGTCGTGCGTACGTCCGTCCTCCCGCCCTACGCCGCCCACCTGCGGGTCTACGAGCCGCTGGCGGCCTACCCGGAGCCCGAGCGGGCGCACTGGCAGGCCTACGCGGCGGAGCACGGGCCGGACGCCTCGGCGGCGGAGCAGTCGGTGGCGGCGGCGGTGCTGGAGGAGCAGCGGGCGGCGCTGGCCGAGCTGGCCGCCCGGACGCCCCGGGCGCTGCCGGAGCAGGAGAGCGGGCGGGCGTACCTGCGGATGGTGGACGGCGTACTGTACGTGTGCCCGTGGGCGACCAGACTGCGCAGCTGGCAGGCGCTGGAGGAGCTGCGGGCGGGGGCCCCGGTGGCGCTGCTGGACACCGCGGTGCCGCCGGTGACCCGGGCGGCCGCCGAGGCGGACCGGGAGCGCTGGCGGGCCGGGCACCCGGACGCCCGGCCGTGGATCCTCACCAGCCGGTGGGAGGTCCCGGTGCGCTGGTTCCTGCCGTTCGGGGACGAGGACCGCTGTTTCGTTCCGGGGGGAGCGGACAGAGAAGAAGGGGGAGCGGGGGGAACGGGAGGACCGGGAGGACCGGGGGAGACGGGGGAGGGGGAGCGGGCCAGGCCGGCCGCGCTGTTCTACCTGGTGCCGATGGCCCAGGCACGGCGGCGGGTGGCCCGGGCCTACCGGGCGCTGCGCGAGGCGGTGCCGGACGGGGAGCTGGTGCGCGGGGCGGAGCAGGTCGGGCGGTGGCTGGAGGAGTTCCACCCGCGCTCGCTGGTGGAGCTGGACTACGGGGGGCTGGTGCATCTGCTGGGGGCGGAGCGGTTGTTGGCGGACCGTTCGGCGGGGGAGCTGGAGGACGGGCTGCGCGCGCTGCGGGCCGGGGACGCCGACGAGGCGCTGCGGGCGTACGGGGAGCTGACGGGGCGGTGGCGCCGGGTGCTGGCGCTCCGGCAGGCGAACTGACGTCCGACCGTCCGTGTATGACTGTCAGAGGCTTTGGTCCACAGTCGCGCTGACCAAGGTCCCGGTTCGGGTCAATAGCTGTCGAACGTGACACTACTCACCGTTGACGCGAACTTACCCCTATGTGCAAAAATGGGACAACCAGCCCAACTCCACGCGAGCGTGCCCACTTTTGGGTGGTTCTGGAGTCGATGCGTGCTTTGCGGGGAAACGGAGGGTCTGGTCCCCCCGTGACCAGACGTCACTACCGTGTGACTGTCCGTTATGGGGTGGTCCATCGCCATCCGTCGGCCTTGAACCCGTGAGGGGTCAATTTTGGCGGTTTGGTCGATAGGGCTGGACGGATGGTGTAGTTGTAGACACCAGGACAAGCCGTTCGTCCTATAACCGACTCGGCCCGTCTATGCCATTTCGGGCATCGCGGGCCAAGGTGCAGAATTTGAAGGATAGAACCGCCCTGGTTCGGTTCTCCCGAGGAGGCCGCTCATGACCGCTCGTACCCCTGATGCTGAGCCGCTGCTGACGCCGGCGGAAGTTGCCACCATGTTCCGCGTTGACCCGAAGACGGTCACCCGCTGGGCCAAGGCGGGCAAGCTGACGTCGATCCGCACGCTCGGTGGTCACCGTCGTTACCGTGAGGCGGAGGTGCGCGCTCTGCTGGCCGGGATTCCCGCTCAGCGCACTGAGGCCTGATAGGCCAAAGGCTCTTTCAGAGGGGCTGCTAACCGGACTCCGCCGGGTCCGGTCGGCAGCCCCTTTGTCATGCCCGTCGATCGACGGAACGCTTAACTCCGGATAACGATTTGGTGCCCGTGGGGTGGGGGGGATTTACAGTGAATAGCAGTACAATTTTACATATTAAATTAGTGCCGCCCGGAAGGGGGCACTGCGAGGGGGAGTTCCGGATGGTGTGGGTGACGACCGTCACACCGGCCGGCGCTTGTGGTCCGGGCCGGGTCCGGATAGATGGCGGAGGGTCAAAAAGACGAGAGGCCCGGAACCTGACGGTTCCGGGCCTCTCGCGCTACGGCGATCCCGACGGGACTTGAACCCGCGACCTCCACCTTGACAGGGTGGCGAGCTAACCAACTGCTCCACGGGACCAGAGTTTTCTGATCTCGTTCACTCGCTTGCCGCGCTGCGAACAAGACAGACTGTAGCCCATGGTGGGCCCCCAGGTCGAACTGGCTCCTGAAGGCCCACCCGCAGCTCAGAGGGTGGCCCGCGCCGCCTCCATCGCCTTCATGATCCGCTTCTCCGAGACCGGGCTCGGCGTCCCCAGCCCCTGGGCGAAGAAGCTGACCCGCAGCTCCTCGATCATCCACCGGATCGCCCGCACCTCCGCGGAGGGCTGCCGCCCGGCCGGCACCGCCGCCAGCAGCTCCCCGTACGCCTGCTGCACCTGCTGGACCTTCAGCAGTTGCTGGGCGTCCCGCTGCGGGTGGTTGGGCAGCGCCTCCAGCCGGCGGTCCACCGCCAGCAGGTAGCGCTTGAGGTCGGGCAGCCGCTGCCAGCCGGTGGCCGTCACGAAGCCCGGGTGCACCAGCGAGGCCAGGTGCAGCCGGACGTCGTTCACCGCGTTCAGCAGCACCGGGCTGCTGACCGACTTCAGCCGGGTCGACGCCTTGTGGAAGGCGATCAGCGCGGTGGCCGTCTTCAGCGTGGTGTCCGCGGACAGGTCGTAGAGGTCCGCCCGCACCTTGTCGTGCAGCTTGCCGAAGGCCGCCTCGTCCCAGGCCGGGCCGCCGGCCAGGGTCATCAGCCGGTCCGTCGCGGCCGCCACGACGTCCTCGAACAGGGCGCTGATCGAGCCGTGCGGGCTGTGCGACAGCGCCAGCTTCGCCTGGTTGCCCAGCCGGCCCTGGATCGACTTCGCCGGGGAGGTGGTGGTCAGCATCAGCAGCCGGCGGGTGCCCTCCCACATCGCCTGGGCCTGCGCCTCCGGGGTGTCGAAGAGCTTCACGCCGACCGCGGCGCCCTCGTCCACCAGCGCCGGGTAGGCGCGCAGCGCGTGGCCCCGGGAGCGCTGCTCGAAGGTGCGCTGGAGCACCGGCAGCCCGGCCGGCCAGGCGGTCAGCCCGCCCTGCTCGATGCCCTGGCCGGAGGCCGCCGAGGAGAGCGTCTCCTTGAGCTTGGGCTTGAGCTTGAGCCGCAGCTCCTCCAGGTCCTTGGACTCGGCGAGCCGGCGCTTGCCGTCCACCACCCGGAAGGTCACCTTGAGGTGCTCCGGGACCCGTTCGTCGTCCCAGGCCTCCGGCGGCACCGTGACGGCCGTCAGGCGCTTCAGGGCGTGCTCCAGGGCCGGCAGCAGGGGCTCCTGGCGGTCCTTCACCGCCCGCAGTGCCGCCTTGGCGAAGTCCGGGGCCGGCACGAAGTTGCGCCGGATCGCCTTCGGCAGCGACTTGATGTACGCGGTGACCAGTTCCTCCCGCAGGCCCGGGATCTGCCAGTCGAAGCCCTCCGCGGTCACCTGGTTGAGCACCGGCAGCGGGATGTGGACGGTCACGCCGTCCGCGTCGCTGCCCGGCTCGAACTGGTAGGTCAGCTTGAAGCGCAGCTTGCCCTGCTGCCAGTGGTCCGGGTAGTCGGCCTCGGTGACGCCGTCCGCGGCGTCGTTGATCAGCATCGACTTCTCGAAGTTCAGCAGGTCCGGCTGCTCGTGCCGGGCCTTCTTCCACCAGGAGTCGAAGTGCCGGGTGGAGACGATCTCCTCCGGCAGCCGGGCGTCGTAGAAGTCGAACAGGGTCTGGTCGTCCACCAGGATGTCCCGGCGGCGGGCCCGGTTCTCCAGCTCCTCGACCTCGCCGAGCAGCCGGCGGTTCTCGGCGAAGAACCGGTGGTGGGTCTCCCAGTCGCCCTCGACCAGGGCGTTGCGGATGAACAGCTCGCGGCAGAGCTCGGCGTCGATCTTCCCGTAGTTGACCTTGCGCTGGGCGACGACCGGCATCCCGTAGAGGGTCACCTTCTCGTACGCCAGCACCGCGCCGGCCTTCTTCTCCCAGTGCGGCTCGCTGTAGCTGCGCTTGATCAGGTGCCCGGCCAGCGGCTCGACCCACTCGGGCTCGATCTTCGCGTTGATCCGCGCCCACAGCCGGGAGGTCTCCACCAGCTCCGCCGACATCACCCAGCGCGGCGGCTTCTTGAACAGCCCGGAGCCCGGGAAGACCGCGAAGCGGGCGCCGCGCGCACCGCCGTACTCGCGCTTCTCCACGTCGAACAGGCCGATGTGGGAGAGCAGCCCGGCCAGCAGCGACTGGTGGATCCGGTCCGCGTCCGGCTCGGCGTCCGGGTGCGGCTCGTCGATCGTCACGCCCAACTGCTTGGCGACGGTGCGCAGCTGGGTGTAGACGTCCTGCCACTCCCGTATCCGCAGGTAGTTCAGGAACTCGGACTTGCACATCCGGCGGAAGGCCGAGGAGGACAGCTCCTTCTGCTGCTCCCGGACGTAGCGCCACATCGCCAGGTAGGAGAGGAAGTCGGAGGTCTCCGAGGTGAACCGGCGGTGCCGGTCGTCGGCGGCCTGGCGCTTCTCCGCCGGGCGCTCGCGCGGGTCCTGGATGGACAGCGCGGCGGCGATCACCATCACGTCGCGCACGCAGCCGTTGCGGTCCGCCTCCAGCACCATCCGGGCCATCCGCGGGTCCACCGGGAGCTGGGCGAGCTTGCGGCCGAGCGCGGTCAGCCGCTTGCGCGGGTCCTTCTCCTCCGGGTCCAGCGCGCCCAGCTCGTGCAGCAGGTGGACGCCGTCCTTGATGTTGCGCGAGTCCGGCGGGTCCAGGAACGGGAAGGCGGCGATGTCGCCGAGGCCCGCCGCGGTCATCTGGAGGATCACCGAGGCCAGGTTGGTGCGCAGGATCTCGGCGTCGGTGAACTCCGGGCGGGAGAGGAAGTCCTCCTCCGAGTACAGCCGGATGCAGATGCCGTCCGAGGTGCGGCCGCAGCGGCCCTTGCGCTGGTTGGCGCTGGCCTGGCTGACCGCCTCGATCGGCAGCCGCTGCACCTTGGTGCGGTGGCTGTAGCGGGAGATCCGGGCGGTGCCCGGGTCGATCACGTACTTGATGCCCGGGACGGTCAGCGAGGTCTCGGCCACGTTGGTGGCCAGCACGATCCGGCGGCTGCTCGAGCGCTGGAACACCCGGTGCTGCTCGGCCGAGCTGAGCCGGGCGTAGAGCGGCAGGACCTCGGTGTTCCGCAGCTTCAGCCGGGTGAGGGCGTCGGCGGTGTCGCGGATCTCGCGCTCGCCGGAGAGGAAGACCAGGATGTCGCCCGGGCCCTCGGCCTGCAGCTCCTGGGCGGCCTCGCAGATCGCCTGGATCTGGTCACGGTCGCGGTCGTTCTCGTCCTGCTCGTCGTCGCCGTCGTCCAGGACCGGGCGGTAGCGGACCTCCACCGGGTAGGTGCGGCCGGAGACCTCGATGATCGGGGCGTCGCCGAAGTGCCGGGAGAAGCGCTCCGGGTCGATGGTCGCGGAGGTGATCACGACCTTGAGGTCGGGGCGGCGGGGGAGCAGCTGCTTGAGGTAGCCGAGCAGGAAGTCGATGTTGAGGCTGCGCTCGTGCGCCTCGTCGATGATCAGGGTGTCGTACTGGCGCAGATCGCGGTCGGTCTGGATCTCCGCGAGCAGGATGCCGTCGGTCATCAGCTTGACCAGGGTGTCCGGGCCGACCTGGTCGGTGAACCGGACCTTCCAGCCGACCGCCTCGCCGAGCGGGGTGTCCAGCTCCTCCGCGACGCGCTCCGCCACCGTGCGGGCGGCGATCCGGCGCGGCTGGGTGTGGCCGACCAGACCGCGGATGCCGCGGCCCAGCTCCAGGCAGATCTTCGGGATCTGGGTGGTCTTGCCGGAGCCGGTCTCACCTGCGACGATCACCACCTGGTGGTCCCGGATCGCCGCCAGGATGTCGTCCTTCTTCTGGCTGACCGGGAGCTCGGCGGGGTAGCCGATCCTCGGCACCGCGGCCCGGCGCTGCTCGACCAGCGACGCGGCGCGGTCGATGTCGGCGGCGATCTCGGCGGCGACCTTCTGCCGGGCCTCCGGCGCGCGGACCCTGCGGGCCCCCTCCAGCCGGCGCCCGATCCGCACCTCGTCGCGCAGGGTCAGCTCGGGCAGGCGGGCTGCCAGCTCACCGATGCCGGGACCCTCGGCGGAAGCGGGGGCGGACTGGACTGCGGGAGAACTCACTGCGGGCATCCCTCTAGGTTCGCAAGGAGGCACGGCGGAGCGCACCTCGGTTTTCGAGCCCCTCCAGTGTCACAGCCGCCGGTGGCCGATCGCGAATGCCGGGCGCCGGATCGCGGTCGGTGGGCGGTGGGCCGGGATGGTGGGCGGTCGGTGGGCGGGGCACGGGCGGGGAATCGCGGCGGCGGGGCAACGGTCGGGCGGGGTTCCGGGCTCAGGAGGGTCGAGGAGGTGCTCATGGGAGCCCAGAAGGCCGTCCGGGACGAGGAGTTCCGGGCGTTCACCGGCAGCGCGTGGTCACGGCTGCTCCGGACGGCATACCTGCTGGCCGGGGACCGCCACGGGGCCGAGGACCTGGTCCAGCAGGCGCTGGAGCGGGCCTACGTGCACTGGACCAAGGTCCGGGCGGCCGACGACCCGAACGCCTACGTCCGCCGGATCCTGATCAACGAGCACGCCCGGCGGTTCCGGCGCAGACCGGTCGAGCACCTGGTCGAGGCCTTCCCCGACCGGCCCGCTCCGGTCGGGCCCGACCCGGACGACCGGGCGGTGCTGCTCGCGGCCCTCGCCGCGCTGCCGCCCCGCCAGCGCGAGGCCGTCGTGCTGCGGTACTGGGAGGACCTCAGCGAGTCCCAGACCGCGGCGGCGATGGACTGCTCGGTCGGGACGGTGAAGAGCCAGGCGGCCCGGGGGCTCGCCAAACTGCGGGCGGCCTCCTCACGCAACGGACTGACCAGCATCGGAGGTAGCAGATGAGCACGGAGTCCTGGCCCGGCGACCGCGGGGGCCCGGGTGATCCCGGTGACCTCGGGGACCCCGGTGACCTCGGGATCTTCGGGAGATCCGGGGGTTCCGGAGGCTTCGGGAGCCACGGGAGCCACGGGAGCCACTGGAGCGCGGAGACGGAGAAGGAGGCGGCCGAGGCCGCCGTCGCGTGGGAACTCGGGGAGCTGGCCGACAGCGTCCAGGCCGGGCCGGTGCCGTACGACCGGCTGCTCGGCGGCGGGCGTCGGCGGCTGCGGCGTCGGCGGCTGCTGACCGCGGCGGTCGTCGCGTCGGTGGTCGTGGTGGTCGGCGGGGCGGGAGCGGAGTTCGCCCGGCACGGACGGTGGGTGTCCCCGGTGGCCGCCCCGGCCGCTTCCGGCGGGCTCACCCCGGCCGGGGCCGGGGTCGCCGGCGAGCCCCCGGTCGCGTTCCCGCCCGCCACCGCCACCGCCGTGTCCGTCTCCCCGTCCGCGTCGCCGTCCCGGCCGGTGGCCGGGGGCACGGGCGGTGCGGCGACCGACGACGCCCGGGACCCGTTCCTCCCGCTCCGGGTCAAGATCGGCGAGGGCGTCGCGAACGGCCACCACTGGGTGGCCTGGACCGCCGTGTGGCGGGCGACCCCCCGGAAGGAGGACGCCCTCGCGCAGTACCAGCTGATGCGGGCGGAGCGGCACGCCGCCAACCCGCAGGTGCAACCGGCCACCCAGGAGGACGTCGACCGCAACTGGAGCCCGGACCTCGACGTGGTGAACGACTACTACACGGTGGACGGCGTGCGGCAGCCGGACGACGCCACCTTCATGGTCACCAGCCCGACCGCGACGGCGAGCCCCGGGCTCGTCGGCGGTGGCGCCGCGGTGCTCGGGGGCAAGGACCAGGCGAAGTCCGGCATCCCGCCGGTGGTGGTCGAAGGGGTGAAGGCCGGGGTGGCGAAGGTCGTGGTGGCCTGGGACACCGGCGGCTCCACCGAGGCGGTGCCGGTCGCGGCCGGGAACTCGCCGTTCCACTGGTACGGCATCGTCTCGAAGCCCGGTGCCGGCATCAAGTCCGTCACCCACTACGCCGACGACGGCTCGGTGCTGAGCAGCGACACCGAATGGCTGCGCCTCCGCTGAGCTCCGCCTGCACCTGATTGTCGGTGCCGTCCGCCACAGTGGATCCCTGTGGCGTGACGGAACGTCGACGATGGGGAAGGCGGTGCCCGATGAGCGGCACGACCGGGCTGTCCGAGGACCGGCTGGGGCTGATGCGCACCGTCCTGACCGGCCACGTCGAGCGCGGCGGGGTGCCCGGGCTGGTCGCCGCCGTGGTGCGGGACGGCGAGGAGCACGTCGAGGTGCTCGGCAGCCACGACACCGCCGGCACCGTCCCGATGCGGCGGGACACCCTGTTCCGGATCGCCTCCATGACCAAACCGGTCACCGCGGTGGCCGCGCTGAGCCTGGTCGAGGAGTGCGTGCTGCGGCTCGACGACCCGGTCGACGACCTGCTGCCCGAACTCGCCGGCCGGCGGGTGCTGCGCCGCCCGGACGGCGAACTCGACGACACCGAACCGGCCGTCCGACCGATCACCCTGCGCGACCTGCTCACCTTCCGGCTCGGCCACGGCCTCGCGATGCTGCCGTCGGCCACCCCGATCGTCCGGGCCGCCACCGAGCGCGGCATCGGCGTTCGCCCGCCCCGCACCGACTACCCCGAGCCGGACGAATTCCTGCGCCGCCTCGGCGAGTTGCCGCTGCTGCACCAACCCGGCGCGGGCTGGTGCTACCACACCGGCTCCACCGTCCTCGGCATCCTGCTCGCCCGCGCCTGCGGCCGCCCGCTCGGCGAGGTGCTGCGCGAGCGAGTCCTCGGGCCGCTCGGCATGCGGGACACCGGCTTCACCGTCCCCGCCGACCAACTCCACCGGCTCCCGGTGGAGTACGTGCTCGACCGGGCGAGCGGGCGGCTGGTCCCGTACGACGATCCGGCCGACAGCGCCTGGGGTCGGGCGGCCCGTCTCGACGACGGTGGCGGGGACCTGGTCTCCACGCTGGACGACTTCCTCGCCTTCGCCCGGATGCTGATGGCCGGCGGCGTGGCCGACGGTACTCGGATCCTTTCCCGGCCGACCGTCGGGCTGCTCACCGCCAACCAGCTGGACGCCGCCCAAATGGCCGCTGCCGCACCGGTGTTGGGAAGTGACGGGACCACCGGTTGGGGCTTCGGGGTCTCCGTCACCGTCACCCGCACCGGGCTCGCCGCACCCGGCCGCTACGGCTGGAACGGCGGCCTGGGCACGGCCTGGTTCAACGACCCCGCCGAGCGGTTGACCGGCGTCCTGCTCACCCAGCGGATGTTCGAGAGCCCCGTCCCGCCCGCGGTGGTACGGGACTTCGAGGTGCTCGCCTACCAGTCCGTGGCGGGGTGACCGGTCGGGCTCAGCGCAGCAGCGCGGCCTCGTCGGCGTCCGGCAGCCAGTCCCGGGCCGGGTCGTACTCCAGCCACCGGCTGCGGGCGGCCTCCTCCGTGAACGCCCGGAGCAGCTGCTCCACGGGGGAGTCGTGGCCGGGGCTCCGGGCGGCTCCCCGGTCGGTCCGCCAGAGCAGGGACCAGGCGTACAGCGGGGTCGGGCCGGCCAGCGGGACGGTGCGCACCCCCGGGCGGTCGGGCAGCGGGCTGTCGGCGGGCACCAGCGAGAAGCAGCCCGGGTCGGCGCCGACCTGGTCCAGGAAGTGCTCCAGGCCCAGATTGGTCGAACCGACCCGGTCGGTGATGCCGAAGCGGGCGGCGAAGCGGGTCAGGAAGTCCAGCCGGTCCACCGCCGCCGGGTAACGCAGCACACTGCCGCGCAGCTCGGCCGGGCTCAGCGCGTCCCGGCCCGCCAGCGGATGGTCGACGCTCAGCAGCGCGTCCACCGGCTCCAGCCGGACCAGCCGGTGCGTCAACCCGGCGCCCCCGCCGTCCGGCAGGGCGTGCACCCGGCCGAAACCGGCATCCGACTCCCCGCGCAGCAGTGCCGCGGCGACGGACGGCAGGTCCCGCCCCGGCACCGGCTCCAGCTCCAGGCCCGGTGCCGCCTCCACCGCCTGCGCCAGCGTCCGCATCGGCGCGTACAGGTGCCCCCACACATCGACCCGCAGCGGCCGGCCGGCCCCCAGCACCGCCGCGACCGCCCGCTCGCCCTGCACCAGCAGCTGCCGGGCCGGCTCCAGGAAGCGCGAGCCCGCGCCGGTCAGGGACACGCCCCGGGCGTCGCGGTCCAGCAGGCGGACGCCGAGGGCGGTCTCCAGGCGGGCGATGCGCTTCGACAGGGCCTGCTGGCTGATGCCGAGGCGGGTGGCGGCGCGGCCGAAGTGGAGTTCCTCGGCGGTGGTCGTGAAGGCTCGTGCCTGTCCTAGGTCCAGATCCACCTGGGCACCTTAGCGGGGGGTTCTGTTCGGGGGGTGGGGGCCGCTGCGCGGGGGCTGTGTGGGGGGTGGGGGCCGCTGCGCGGGGGCTGTGTGGGGGGTGGGGGCTTTCGGGAGGGTGGGTGACGCCGGGGGCGGTTCCGGGGGTGGGTGCTCCGGGGGCTGGGTGATTTTCGGACTGCCGACCCTGCGGTGCATGGTCGGTCGCCGTTGGCAGTCTGAAAATCACCCGTCACGC